>JAFZLC010000029.1 GCA_017551675.1 Paludibacteraceae bacterium
GACTTTGACAATGGAGGTCAGGAATCCTTCACCGACTACAAAGTGGAAAAAGAATACAAGAAAGGGTATTCGCTACTCTCCATCAATCTACGTACGGGCAGAAAGAATCAGATACGCGTACACATGCAATGTATTGGTCACCCAATAGCAGGTGATAAAAAATATGGAGGAAGCCCCTCCCCAATCGGTCGTATCGGACTACACGCAGAAAAGTTAACATTACGACACCCCATCACTGGGCAAGTCATGACTTTCGTGGCTCCTCTCCCAGAAAAAATAGCTAAATTCAGATAAAGCAGAAAGAAATTATAGTGAGTGAAAACATCTATTTTTGATTTCATCATAATAGATTTAAAGAAAATTAACTTAATTGTCCAAAAAAGTAGTATATTTGCGACAAATTTTAGAGTTCGGTATAAAAAATGGGACTATTACAAGAAAAGTTAGCCAAATACACAGAGCCTCAGAGAGTGAAGGCACTTGGTGTATATCCGTATTTTCGTGTGATTGAAAGTGATCAAGATACGGAAGTCACAATGAACGGAAGAAAGGTTCTAATGTTTGGTTCTAATAGTTACTTAGGACTAACCAATCACCCAAAGATAAAAGAAGCTGCCATAGAGGCCACCAAGAAATATGGTTCGGGCTGTGCAGGTTCCAGATTTTTAAATGGAACATTGGATATCCACATTGAATTGGAGAAAAAACTCGCAGAATTTGTTGGAAAAGAGGAAGCATTAATCTTTTCTGCAGGATTCAATGTAAACATGGGTGTTGTTTCCGACTTGACAAGTCGTGAAGATTACGTCATATTCGATGAGTTAGACCATGCCTCCATCATGACAGGAAAGCAGTTGACCTACTCAAAAACACTGAAGTTCAAGCACAACGATATGGAGTCTTTGGAACAAAAGCTCAAGATGTGCGAGCCTGACAAAATCAAATTAATCGTTGTCGATGGCGTATTCAGCATGGAGGGTGATGTGGCAAAGCTACCAGAGATTGTCGCTCTTAGCAAAAAATACAATGCCAGCATATACGTTGACGAAGCACACAGTTTGGGCGTCTTCGGAAAGCAAGGACGAGGCATTTGCGACCACTTCGGTCTCACCAAAGATGTAGACCTAATCATGGGAACATTCAGTAAGTCACTCGCATCCATTGGTGGATTCATTGCAGCAGACTCAAGTATCATCAACTGGTTGAGACACTCTGCTCGTCCATACATCTTCAGTGCCAGCATCACTCCTGCCGCTACAGCATCTGTTCTTGCCGCATTGGAAATCATGAAGAGTGAACCTGAAAGAATGGAACACTTGTGGAAAATCACCCACATCGCATTAGACGGATTCAGAAGCATGGGATTTGAAATCGGACACACTGAGACACCGATTATTCCTCTCTTCATCCGCGACAATGAAAAGACATTCTTATTCACTAAATTACTGTTCGACGAAGGAGTTTTCGTCAATCCTGTCGTAAGTCCTGCTGTACCATCCAACGACACTTTAGTTCGTTTCTCGCTTATGGCAACTCACACAGAAGAACAAGTACATATTGCATTAGATAAAATAGGAAAAGTTGGAAAACAATTAGGTCTCATATAAAACAAAGCCTAATCAAAAATAACAGGAGGGTGTATCAACCATGCGTTTGATACACCCTTCATTTTTTGCAACAACTCTAACTATCAAAAAAAACACCCACCAACAATATTTATAGAACCTACCATTTGAAAATATCGTTATGAATAACTAAATTTGTACTATTATATGATTACAAAAGAATGAGCGATTTACTGGTACAACCATTAGCTGAAAGAGTTCGTCCCAAAACACTGGACGAATATGTCGGGCAAAAACATTTGGTCGGTGAAAACGCCATTCTACGTAAGATGATTGAATCCGGACGCATCTCATCCTTCATCCTATGGGGCCCTCCCGGCGTGGGTAAAACCACATTGGCAGGAATCATTGCAAAAAAACTGGAACGTTCATTTTTCACACTCAGCGCCATCAGTTCTGGCGTAAAAGATGTCAGAGAGATCATTGACAAAGCAAAGAGTGCCCGATTGTTCAACCCAGAGCCTCCCATCTTATTCATCGATGAGATTCACCGTTTTTCAAAAGCACAACAAGACTCTCTGTTAGGTGCAGTAGAACAAGGCATTGTCATCCTAATTGGAGCCACAACAGAGAATCCTTCATTTGAAGTCATCACTCCCCTCTTGTCCCGTTGTCAGGTCTACGTACTAAAGCATCAGGAAGATGCCGACCTGTTGGAATTGGCACAAAGGGTGATTCAAGAAGATAAGATTCTAAAAGAGAAAAAAATTTTTTTAGATGAGACAGACTCTCTTCTCAGATTTGCTGGTGGAGACGCCAGAAAACTACTGAACATCATAGAGTTGGTAGTCAATGCAGAAGAGAATAGCGACGAAATACATTTCACAAATGATAAAGTAACAGAACGGCTACAAGAGAATCCAAATGCCTACGATAAGAACGGAGAGATGCATTATGACATCATCTCAGCGTTCATCAAATCAATACGAGGAAGCGATCCCGATGGCGCCATCTATTGGTTGGCTCGCATGGTGGACGGAGGCGAAGATCCTAAATTCATTGCCCGCAGACTGGTGATTTCTGCAGCGGAAGACATCGGATTAGCCAATCCTAACGCTTTGTTACTCGCCAATGCATGTTTCGATGCCATTCACAAAATCGGATGGCCCGAAGGACGAATTGTTTTAGCGGAGACAACGATATACTTGGCAACAAGTCCGAAGAGCAACTCCGCTTACCTATCCATCGACTATGCATTAGCCAAAGTGAAAGAGACGGGTAATCTACCCGTACCTCTACATCTGCGGAATGCGCCTACCAAACTGATGGAGAAGTTGGATTATGGGAAAGGTTACAAATACTCCCACGACTATCCAGGGCACTTCGTTAAGCAAGAGTTTCTGCCAGAGAAATTATCCAAAACACAATTCTGGATACCACAAGACAACCCTGCAGAAAACAAATTAACAGAACGAATGAAAAGTTTATGGGGTACCCATAAAAATTATTAATAAGTAATCAACGTTTAAGAATATGAATAAAAAATTTTTGAGCATAATTGCACTCATCTGCATACTACCCATCTCTTCTCATGCAGGAAGCGTCAACGATTCGACAGACAACCGTCTTGAAGAGATTTCTAGGAACCTCGATTTATTCAACTTACTATTCAAAGAGCTTGATTCTTACTATGTGGACACCATTGACTCGAAGAAAGTGTTGAGAACTGGTATCGATGCCATGGTAAGCAAGTTAGACCCCTACACCATATATATTCCCGAAGAGGAGGAGGAAGACTTCAACTTTATGATCACAGGAGAATATGCGGGTGTCGGCGCATCCATTGGAAAGGTGGGTGACTATATCTGCTTTACAGAAATCTACGAAGGTTCCCCTGCTTATAAAAACGGAATAAAGGCTGGTGATAGAATTATCGAAATTGCAGGCAAAAATGCCTCTAAAATGAGCGTAAGCGATATTAGTGAGCACTTGCGTGGAGAGAAAAGCACCAACTTTAAAATAGTATTACAAAACCCTATCACAGGAAAGCAAAGGAAACTAACCATCACAAGAGAAAAAATCACGTTGCCTACCATCGAATACTGCGACACGTTAGAGAAAGGCATCGGGTACATCCGTTTCTCCAGTTTCACAGAAAAATCAGCAGAATTATTCAAAAATGCATTTCTCGATTTGAAAGAGAATAAAAAGATTGAATCGTTGATCATCGACCTACGTAACAACCCTGGTGGATTGCTCGACCAAGTAACCGAAATCGTCAATTACTTCATTGAAAACCAATCAGTAATTGTCTACACAAAGAGTAAAGTGAAAGCATTAGACGAGACATACAAAGCAACCAAAAATCCTATCGACAACAAAATACCTATTGTCGTACTTGTCAACAACAATTCGGCATCTGCCTCTGAAGTATTCTCTGGTGCCATGCAAGATCTAGATCGTGCAGTAATTGTAGGAGAAAGGACCTACGGCAAAGGATTGGTTCAAACTTCACGTCCTTTGCCATTCGGTGGCAATTTGAAAGTAACCATTTCAAAATATTACATTCCAAGCGGTCGATGCGTTCAAGCTATCAACTATGCAGAGAGGAATGAAGATGGTTCCGTCAAACGTATTCCGGATAGTTTGACCACCGAATTCAAAACTAAAAATGGAAGAATTGTTCGTGATGGAGGAGGTATATTACCCGACGTAAAAATGGAACGCAAAGAGCTATCCACCATCAGCTATTATCTATACAAAGAAAACATCATTTTCAACTATGCAGTAAACTACATCGCCACCCATAGTAAAATTGACAATCCAAAAGAGTTTCAATACACAGAATACGAGCAATTCAAAGAATACGCAAAAAAACAAAAGTTCAGTTATAAACTGAAGATGGAGGAATACATCAGTGCGTTGAAAGACATTGCAAAAGATGAGGGATATCTGGAGCATTCACAAAACGAGTTCGATGCCCTTGAAAAGAAACTTTCACACAACTTAGACCAAGACCTAAATCTCTTTGAAAAAGAGATACGCAAACTCATCAGTCTTGAAATCATGAAACAGTTGTACAATCAGAAAGGATACATTACCGAATCGTTGAAATACGACAAGATGAAAGAAGAGGCTATCAAGATATTAAAAGATAAGGAACGTTACAACTCGATTCTTCAACCAAAAGCTGAAGAGAAGACGGATTCACAAAAGAATAGCAAATGAAAGCAATGATTTTCGCAGCGGGTTTGGGTACAAGACTCAGACCCATCACTGACAGTATTCCAAAAGCACTGGTTCCTGTTGCAGGGAAAACATTGTTGGAACATGTTATCGAGAAACTATCTAATGAAGGTTTTGACGAACTAATTATCAATGTTCACCACCATGCGGAGAAGATCATCGATTTCTTAGCCGAACACCATAACTTCGGATTGCACATCGAGATATCCGACGAGAGAGAGATGTTGCTCGACACTGGAGGTGGCATTCGAAAAGCCGCTGAATTTTTCAATGATGGGAAACCATTCCTCATACACAATGTAGATATTCTATCCAATGCCAATCTAAAGGCATTGTACGAGAGACATATCGCATCCGATAACATAGCCACATTATTGGTAAAAGACAGGGAGACCTCACGCTATCTACTATTCAATGAAGAACAGAGGTTACAAGGATGGATGAACGTCAAAACAGGAGAGGTGAAGTCACCTATACCCGACTTCACACCTTCTCTCTATACCAAACATGCATTTTCAGGCATTCATATAATGTCTCCCGATATTTTCCGTTACATGGAAGATTATCCACAGAAATTCCCCATTATGGATTTTTACATAGAGAATGCCGCCACATTAAAAATCGGAAGTCTATTGGACAACAATCTACAGATGATTGATGTAGGCAAATTAGACAGCTTACAAGAAGCAGAACAATTGTTTTCAACGGGGTTTAATAAATAATAGAAAAGCACGGGCGTTAAGTCCGTGCTTTTCTATTCACACATTTCCTTAAGTGTATTTACAAAAATCTATTAAGGTGGGTTTTATAAAATCAAATCCACAATACACTATACATGTTTATTTAAACGGTGTATTAATAGAGCTAACCTTAATTAAACAAATAAAAAAGCCCGACATTAAGCCGGGCTCTAAAAACTATCCGATAAACAGACAGTATGTTTTTAAATTCGATATAACACGAATTACTTAACTTGTACGATCAATTTGTGAGTATTTGACCAGAAAGCGTTGTAGTTAGTAATCTTCAACACCAAGTTCTTATCCTTATCAGACTTCTTGTCGATTTTGTAAGAGTTAAGAGGGTGAGAAGTTAACACCAAAGCCTTAGGAGAACCAAGGTCGATTTCAGTAACCTCACGGATATCGATTTTAGTGAAGTAGCTAGTGTTGATGTTAGCAGAGCTTAACAATTTAGCCTTCAAACCTTTTGCTTTGATAGTTGACTTATCAGCTACGAAGTAGTAAGCTGTGTTCAACTCAGCATCTTGAGCTTGAATAGAAGCCAATTGTTGATCGTTAACTTGTTGGATTGAATCGCGAACTAAGTTCAATGTAGCTACAGCGCTATCCAAGCTTGCGATCTTAACATCTTTCTCTTGCAATTTAACTTGCATTTGCTTCAAGTTTTCCTCGCTAGCTGCCAATTGTTTCTTCAAACCTTTAACAAGACCGCTGAAGTAAGCTGCATTACCTTTAGCCTTAGTCAAAGCAGAATCCAAAGAAGCGATTTTCTCACGTTGAGAACGGATAGCATCAGTTACAGTTCTAAAATCTTGTTGAAGTTTAGACTTAGTATCTGCATTAACACCTTCTGCTCCAGCTGTTTCTTCGATAAGATTCAACTCTGCGCTCTTAAGTGTGCTGAAGTTAGATTGAACTTCTTGAATCATAGACAAGTAGTTGTTCATCTCATCTTCAACCAATTTCTTTTCTTTTTGAATAGAATCTTTTTGGAAATTCAAATACTCAATCTCCTTTTGATTACAAGAAGACATCACAAGGGCAACACATGCACCTAAAAATAAAACTTTCTTCATCTTTTTAATGGATTAAAATTATTAATTTAAGTTTTTTCTCTAATTCATATTGGCAATCAAACATAACATTCAACACTCCTCATCATCCACTTCTTCGTATTTGTTTTTCTTGCTTTTTCTTTCTTTACCTTCTAGCACCATAACGATTTCACCTTTCGGTTCATGCTGCTCGAAGTGCGTTTTTACCTCTAACAAAGTACCTCGGACCGTCTCTTCATGGATCTTTGATATTTCACGAGTGACTGAGACTCTTCTACTGTCTCCCATCACCTCAATAAGTTGTCCCAATGTTTTCACCAATCGGAAGGGGGACTCATAAATAATAATGGTTCTTTCCTCTTTTTCCAATTCGTTTAATCTCGTTTGCCGGCCCTTCTTCTGTGGCAAGAATCCCTCAAAGCAGAAGCGGTCATTAGGCAATCCAGAATCCACCAACGCAGGGACAAAAGCCGTTGCACCTGGCAAGCATTCCACTTCGATACCCGCTTCGACGCATGCACGCGATAATAAGAATCCTGGGTCTGAAATGGCTGGTGTACCTGCATCAGATATAAGTGCTACATTTTCACCACATTTAATTCGATCAACAACACTACCAACAGTCTTGTGTTCATTAAACTTATGGTGTGAAATTAGTTTGTTTTCTATTTGATAATGTTTCAACAATACGGATGATGTTCTTGTATCTTCTGCTAAGATAACATCGACCTCCTTTAGAATCCGTATGGCACGAAACGTCATATCTTCTAAATTACCAACAGGTGTTGGCACTAAATACAACTTACCGTAAGCACACTCTTTCATGAAAAACGACTTTGCAATAAATCAAAGAAATCTTCTACTGCAGGATTCTCTTCGTCCCATCCGAAACGTTCTACATACGCAAACGCCTCTTCCAAAGAATTCAACTTATCCAACTCCGACATGGTCAAATTCAATAACTCCATATCATCATTGAACAACTCCTTCTTATATCGGAACTTATCTCCTAAGCATAACTTCAAAGATTTCACGAAACGACTTTCCGCTGAAAGTTTCTTCTTCGGAACTCGAACCGATGAGGTTTGTTTATCTGGAACGGCATTCACCTCCTTCTTCTCATCATTCTTTACCGCCCGTTGCTCGGTCCTTTCCTCTTTTTTTTCATCTACAACAATTGTGCCAAAATTAGAATTAATTTCGGTTTTATCCTCTTTTTCCTTCGGAAAATCATCTAAAACTTGTGTTTTTTTCGCTAATGGTTCCTCTTTCGTTTCATGTGATTTAAGAACCTCCACATTCTTCCTAGTTTCTTCGTGTAAGTCTCTAGAAGAACATGATGATTTAGGACTCTCCGCCTTCTTCTCCTCTCGTACTTCTTCTCTCGCCTCTTGCGGTTGAACTTCTGCTTTCCGACTCTTACCCGTCTTCTCTATCAAAGTACCTAATATTGAAGACATTGAATCCGCCTTTTCTTTGGACAAGCTTAACAACGAACTCGGTATTTCATCAATCTCAGAAAGAGATTCACATAAAAGTGACATTTCTCTGATCTCTTTAAGCAAAAGATTTACAAAGTCTTTATTATCCATTTAACACAATATTGCTAATAAAATTTTATCTTTGTAAAGATATATAAATTTCGTTTTATTAACAATCAAATCCTTATTAATTTTAGTATGGGACACTTTTTTTCAAAGCCTTTCACACTCGACAGTACGGTACGATTATTCATCGTCTCCTTTATTGTCATCTCAATCATATTATTATTCAGATATTTATCCCCTATACTACTACCTTTCTTCGTTGCTTGGTTCTTCGCATACTTGCTACACCCCATTGTCATTCATATCCAAAGAAAATTCAGAATAAAAAACAGATCGCTCGTCGTAATATCTCTAATCCTCCTTATTGCAGGCACGATCATCACTCTTTTCTATTTTCTTATACCTATACTCATTGGCGAATTCAACATTCTCAAAGATTTCCTTTTCAACTTCGCAAAGGGTAAAATAGAATCCAACGAAACCTGGCAACTGGTCTTACAAAACTTCTTCAATTCGTATGATATCCCTGAGATATTAAGTCAAAACGGATTCCACGAAACCTTAAGCGTTGTTTTCCCTCATTTCGGAAAAGTTGTCAACAGTTCCCTGAATATCATCATTGGCCTCTTTTCCGCCTTTGTCACTGTTCTTTACCTCTTCTTTATTCTTAAAGATTATAACACCATCACAAAACATTTCATCGGACTTGTACCCAACCGTTACCAAAACTTCGTATCCACCCTTATGAAAGACTTGGAACAGGGCATGAACAACTATTACAGAGGTCAGTTCCTCGTTGCCCTCATAGTGGGCATCCTATTTAGTATTGGATTCTCCATCATCGGCATGCCTCTTGGTATCTTAATGGGTGTTTTAGTGGGGCTACTGAATCTGGTTCCCTACCTACAAATCGCAGGCATACCCCCATGCATCCTCCTTATGCTTGTACACTCTATCGAAACAGGCAATTCGCCCATCTATGGACTCGCTGCTCTAGCCATCGTGTTCGTCGTTGTTCAAATCACACAAGACGCCTTCTTGGTTCCTAAAATCATGGGGAAACAAATGGGGCTAAATGCCGCTGTCATACTCCTTTCGCTCTCCATTTTCGGAATGCTTTTCGGCTTGGTCGGACTCATCATCGCACTGCCAATCACTACTATCCTACTATCCTACTACAAACGATATGTACTGAAAAAAGTGAACGCAGAATACCAACGTCAAGCCCGAACTGAAGATCCAGAAACCATTGAACAATTAAGAAGCTAAGCATCATGACACCCTCTTTACATGAATTCTTAAAAGAGATGGGATCACTCTATGACGAGTCGGAGACAAAAGCATTGTATTACGAAATTCTCCAATCCATCCTTCACTGCAACAAGACTACTTTGCTGATAGATGGGGACAAACTAATGGATTCTGACAAAACAAGAGAATTTCAGCAAATCACTGCTCGATTAAAAATGGGCGAACCAATGCAATACATCCTAGGTTCTTGCTCTTTTTGCAACTACTCGTTTAAAGTTACCCCCGATGTTTTAATACCTAGGCCGGAAACGGAAGAACTGGTCGACTGGATCTACACAGACAATAAAGAGAAGGAGAATCTAACCCTTTTGGACATTGGCACAGGAAGCGGATGCATCGCCATCAGCATAAAGAAAAAACTGCCAACAACAGAAGTATCTGCTATGGATGTTTCGCCTAACGCGCTCTCCATTGCAACCGAAAATGCTAGCCTCAACGATGCTTCCATAAGATTCTTCAACGACAACATCTTAAAGCCCGTCAACGATTATCCTCTTTACGACATTATCGTCAGCAACCCTCCATACATCATGGAAAAGGAGAAGACGGATATGCATACAAACGTGCTACATCACGAACCTTCGTTGGCTTTGTTTGTCGATGACAATGATCCATTACTTTTTTATAGAAAAATAGCAGAGTTTGGACAAACGCATCTTTCAAGCAACGGACTCCTCTATTTTGAAATCAATTCTTTATTGGCACAAGAGACTAAAAACTTGTTATATGCGTATAACTATACGGATGTAACTATAAAGAAAGACATGAACGACAAAAACAGAATGATTAAATGCCTAAAGAGATAACATATAACGAAGCACTTAGCAAGCTGGCAAACCTTTGTTCTCGTTCCGAACAATGCATTATGTCGTGCAAGGAGAAACTGACTAAATGGGGCATTGAAAAGGGCGAAGCGGAAAAGGTCATTCAGTATCTATTAAAAGAGAAATACATCGACGAAAAGAGATATGCTCGATACTTCACCAAAGACAAGCATCAACTTTCTCATTGGGGAAGAACGAAGATTGCCCATACGCTTCAAGCGAAACAGATTCCTCAAGCTTTTATTGAATCTGCATTGGAGGAGATTGATGAGGAAAACTATTCCGACCAGTTGCAAACTTTATTAAACAATAAAATTAAAAGCACAAAATACAAATCACTCTACGACCTCAAAGGAAAATTATATAGATTTGCCTTAAGTCGCGGATTTGAAAGTTCATTGGCACTTAAAGCCATTGATACGGCTATTAAAAACAACAATATCAAAAATAGAGATGAAGAATTATTTGACATATAAAGGCATGTTTGCCCAAAGTAGTGGTGCTGTAAAATTCATAATAGCGGTTAGTGTCTTCTTTTTGTGTTCCTTTATCTTTTCTGAATTGGGACTTTTATTCATGAAGTTCATTTCCGACAAGATTATAGCCATGGAAGTTTTCCAACTCATGGCAGCCTTAGGCGGATTTGTCTTTTCTGCGCTTGCAATAAGCTACCTCATCAGTCCAAAGCCTTTTGAGTATTTATCCATCAAAAAGACGAACGGATACTTCTTCATAATGTCGGTGATTTGCATCGTCGTGGCCATCCCTTTCATCAATTTCACCACGATATTGAACGAAAACCTCACATTGCCCGAATGGATGAGTGCCATTGAAAAATGCATAAAAGAATTGGAAAAACAGCAAAGTGACATTGCCAACTCTTTTTTAGAAAAGCAAAGTTTTTCCATGTACCTTTTCAATCTGTTTGTTATCGCCCTCATTCCAGCCGTTGGCGAGGAACTTCTGTTTAGAGGACTGATTCAAAAAGCATTATACCATCGGACAAAGAACGTACACATTGCCATTTGGTGTACAGGTATTCTATTCAGTGCCATTCATCTACAGTTTTACGGATTCTTTCCTCGTATGTTTATGGGTGTATTGTTTGGCTATTTTGTAGCATGGAGCGGCAGTCTGTGGGTCTCCATGGCATGTCACTTCATGAACAATGCTCTAATCATTACATCCAAGTATTTATATCCAACGGCGGAAGAGACATTCATCGAATCATTTGGCAGTCGCGATATTATATTAGCCATTGTAAGTTTCATCTTAATCATAACGATCTGTTATTTCATACAAAAGACCAGATCCGAGGAATCCGAATATAAAACCACATGAAGAAAGGATTAGTATTAGAAGGAGGCGGAATGCGTGGCATGTTTTCTGCCGGCGTCATGGACGAGATGATGGAACAGGGCATTCGTCCAGATGGCATCATTGGAGTCTCTGCTGGTGCCACATTTGGATGCAACTACAAATCTCATCAGCAAGGTCGCGTACTTCGCTACAACGTGCGCTTTAGAAACGATCCACGCTATATGGGACTCATCTCACTCATCACCACAGGCAACTGGGTTAACGTGCCTTTCAGTTACCATCGACTACCCGACGAACTGGAGGTTTTCGACACAAAGACATTCGCCAAAGACCCTATGGAGTTTCATGTGGTTTGTTCCAATGTTGATACGGGGAAAGCATTTTACAAACAAATAGACTCATTAGATAACAACGAGATTGAATGGATCAGAGCATCAGCCTCCCTACCTATCGTCTCTATACCAGTAGAGATTGATGGTAACCGTTATTTAGATGGGGGTATGACAGACTCCATACCTTTGCGTTACTTTCAGGAATTGGGGTACGACCGCAACATTGTCATTTTAACGCAACCCAAAGGATTTAAGAAAACGCAACCAAGCATCATACCCCTCATCAAGTTTTTATTGAGGAAGACCCCCAAAATAGCCGAATGTATGGTCAATCGGCATATAATGTACAATGAAGAACTTGATTACATCTCCGAGCAAGAACAACTCGGCAACACCCTACTGATCTATCCAGAAGAAGAATTACCAATAGGCAGAATCGAGCAAAAGAAAAAGAAAATAGAATTGGTGTACGACATGGGTCGACAAGCATGCCGTGACAAAATCAATGAGATGAAACAATTATTTGAGGAATAAGATTAGACAATCATCCAATTGCTCTATTCTTTAATCAGATTTACAAACTCCTCTCTTGTCTTTTGTGTATTGAAAATTCCAGTAAAGTCGGAAGTAGTCGTAACCGAATGCATTTTCTCAATACCTCTCATTTGCATACACATGTGTTGTGCCTCTATCACCACCATTACGCCAAGAGGTTCCAACGTCTGCTGTATACAATCCTTGATTTGTGTCGTCAATCGTTCCTGAATCTGCAAACGGCGAGAGAAGAGTTCCACGACACGTGCAATCTTACTCAACCCAGTTATTTTTCCATTAGGGATATATGCAACATGAGCTTTTCCAAAGAAAGGCAACATGTGATGTTCACAAAGAGAGAAGAAATCAATGTTTTTTACGAGAACCATTTGACGATAGTCCTCTTCGAAAACAGCAGAGCGCAACACATCAGCAGGATCTATCTTGTATCCATACGTCATATATTGCATAGCTTTAGCCACACGTTCAGGCGTTTTCAACAATCCTTCTCTGTTTACATCCTCGCCCAACAAGCCCAAGATGGAAGCTATCTGAGGAGCCACCTTTGCTGTAATCTCCTTACTTGGATATTTGGCTATATCCCAAGGTTTCAAATCTAAATCGTCATTCATCTTCGTGAACTATTTAAGGTGTTCTTTGTGGATAATAATCAATACTCAGATAATATCACACGTCTTTTTATTTGGCCACTTCCAATGAGAGATCTCTTGTCTCTTCGTCGCGTACAATATAGATGTCGCCACTCATCTCTGGAAAATCAGCCAATAGTTGTTTAGAAAACACCAATGCCTCTGTATGAGTTCGGAAATCTCCTACCCTCAAACGCCAAAATGGAGAGACGAATGTTAGGTAGGATGTTAATTCCGGATATTTCTCTTTTATTTTCTTTTCTCTTTCCTGTGCATCGCTTTTTGATTTCTTCTGATTATTACCCATATACACCTGTACTCGATAGCCAAGGTAGGTGATATATTGTTTATCCTCAGTCTCTGCAATCTTCTTATCCATCAACACACGCATTTTCGCATCTTGACGAACAACGACAGTCCCCTGTCCTTCCGTTTTCTTTGACAAAGACTCGAATATATCCTCTTCGTTAGTTGATTTTACTACCTTAGTAGTCTGCGACATCAATGACAAACTCAATGATGACAAAACGAATATTGTAAATAATCTGCGAATCATAAGCATTATTTTTTATACCGACAAAGATATAAAATAATAGCTGAAAAGACAAAAGATGAACTTATGCGTTAAACAACTTTTTTAATGCATCCACACAATCTGTTTTCTCCCAAGTAAACAATTCCACTTCACGAGAGAAAGATTTGCCATAACGGTCGAAGAAAGTTTTCGTAACCACCTTAGGTTTACGTCCCATGTGACCATAAGCCGCAGTCTCTGCATAGATTGGATTACGCAATTTAAGACGATCTTCAATAGCTTTCGGACGCATATCGAATATTTTACTTTCAGAAATCTTTTTAGCCATCTCACCATCAGAAATCTTCAACTTAGAAGTTCCGTATGTATTGATGAACAAGTTCATTGGTTCTGCCACTCCTATGGCGTATGCTACCTGTACCAACACCTCGTCGGCCAACCCTGCAGCAACAATATTCTTAGCCAAATGGCGTGCTGCGTATGCGGCTGAACGGTCCACCTTTGAAGGATCCTTACCTGAGAACGCTCCTCCTCCATGTGCACCCTTACCTCCGTAAGTGTCAACGATAATCTTACGTCCTGTCAATCCTGTATCACCACAAGGACCACCTATCACAAACTTACCTGTTGGATTAACCAACAACTTATAATCTCCCTTGAACAAACTCTTATATTGAGGATGTTTTGCCAAAACACGTGGCAACAAGATATTCTTCACATCTTCACGAATTTGATCCACCATTTCCTCATCAGCTTTCAATTGATTAGCTGGATTCACGATGAATTCATCATGCTGAGTGGAGATTACGATGGTGTCTACTCGCTTAGGTTGGTTATCATCACCATACTCAATAGTCACCTGCGATTTTGAATCAGGACGAAGATATGTCATCTCCTTTCCTTCCTTACGAATAGCAGCCAATTCAATCAACAAGACATGAGACATATCCAATGAGATAGGCATCAAACTCTCCGTTTCATTACATGCATATCCGAACATCATTCCCTGATCTCCAGCACCTTGATTATACGGATCTTCTCGTTCTACTCCTCTATTGATATCTGGTGATTGTCCGTGCAAAGCATTTAAAATACCACACGACTCACTGTCAAATTTATAATCACTCTTTGTGTAACCAATCTTCTTGATTACCTCACGAGCAATATCTTGTTCATTGATTAAAGCAGATGTTTTTATTTCCCCCGCAATAATAACCTGTCCAGTTGTCACTAACGTTTCACAAGCCACCTTAGCATTGGCGTCTTGCGCTAATATGTTATCCAAGATAGAATCCGAAATTTGGTCTGCTACCTTATCTGGATGGCCTTCAGAAACAGATTCTGATGAAAAAAAATAACTCATAATACCTATTTTATAGATTCATACTATTATATACAGAACTCTTCTTAAAATAGACAGACCGGATAACAAGCCACAAAATAAATCACATGGATTCGTTTTAGCATTATTTTTGTGTGGTTGCAAGCAGTCAAATCTATCCACATTGAATACGAGTGCAAATATACAACTTTATTTAGAATCAACAACCATATTTTTAAATTATTTTAGAATCTTTTGTAAAGAATCTCGTATTGCAAAGAATGCCACTCTATTAGAATCTGCGACTGGCTCCACTGGCGGTGATTTTATCGTCAATGGGTTGACTGGCGTTCCATTTTGATAGACACGGAAATCCAAATGCGGACCCGTAGAAACACCCGTACTACCAACATAACCGATTATCTCTCCTTGTCTCACCATACTACCCACTGAAATCTTACCAAACTTGGAGAGATGCATATACGATGTTGTATACATACTATTATGCTGAATCTTAACCGTGTTTCCGCCTCCTTTCGTCCATCCTTTATATGTAACTCTACCATCACCTATCGTTGACACAGGAGTACCTTTCGGTGCTGCATAGTCCACACCATGATGTGGCCTGTAATACTTCAAAACGGGATGAAAACGCTTGTGTGTAAAATAGGAGCTGATGCGAGAATAACTCAACGGAGCTTTCAAGAAGGCCTTTCGCAAACTATTTCCCTCTGCATCATAATAATCGGTCCTTCCATCCTGACAGAATGGGATTGCCCAGAACTCTGTTCCACAATGGGTGAAACAGGCTGTTTTAATCGTATCGATGCGTACAAAAGAAGAGTCATCACACAACACCTCAACATATTGTACCCGATACTTATCTCCTTTCTGCAAGCCAAAGAAATCTATGTTCCATGCATAAATATTAGACATTTTCAATGCCAAATCAAACGGAACGCCTTGTCCTACAACCGAATTCCACAATGAAGTCTCTATCTCCCCCGATACTATTCGTTCTCGATAGATCATCGTCTTCTGAAGTTTTCGCACAGCCACAGAGTCACCTTCAATCGTATAAATAATATACTCTGTTGGATTCACCTCATAAATGAAATTCTTCGTCACAGGAACGGAATCTCTCGTCTGTATGATATGGTATTTATTGCCTCCTCTGATTTTTCGAACATCAAATATGGGTTTGGATTTTTCCGACAAACGATGAATCTGTTGGGAGGTTAGTCCATACTGCAACAGAAACTTTCCCAAAATTTGATTGTTGGGGAACACGCCTTGCTGCACATCCAAATCATGAATATCCACACCTAAAAAGGAATCTCTTGGTATAGGTTTCACCGCTTCAATGGAATCCACCTTCAACGAGTCTTGATGACCATGTTCTCCATTCTCCGGATTGGTACATGACGAAGCGCACGACACAAGCACAGAGAGTGCAATCCACTTAAAAAAACGGCATATGCATATCAAATTCAGTTGTTTCATTCTTTTATCTCTTATTGCAACATTTCCATCACTTTATCCACCTTCTCTTTCATAGGCAACTGCGAATCAATCCAATGAATGGTAAAACCTCTTCGCTCCATTCCTCTGAACCATGTCATCTGACGCTTAGCGAACTGATGAATGGCTATTTCCAACTCAGAGACCATCTGTTCATACGTAAGGTTTCCGATGATGTAATTTGTTATATATTTATATTCTAAACCATAATAGATCATATCTTCAGGAGTGACACCCGAATCGAGTATCTGACGAACCTCCTCCACCATTCCCTCTTGCAATCGATCTTGCAATCGTTTAGAGATTCTGGCTCTACGCAACTCGCGATCAATATCCAATCCTATGATAAGGGTGTTGATAGAGGGGAACTCCACAAACTCCTGAGGATGCTCTTTATAATATTCTTGTATTTCAATCGCACGTATGGCACGCTTAGCCGTGTCTACGTCCGTCGTATTGTGCAAAGTCTTGTAGGTGGCAAGTAGTTGTGTCAACTCTTCCAACGTCTTACCCGCCAAACGAGAACGCAACTCATCATTTTGAGGAACGGGCATCATCTTATATCCCTTTAAAACCGACTCCAAATAGAGTCCAGTTCCTCCACATAGAATAGGGAAAACATTGCGATGACGTATATCCTCATAAACAGCGAGAAAATCACGCTGGTATTCAAACAGATTGTATTTATAACCTGGTTCTGCAATATCAATCAGGTGATATGAAATATGCTTGCCATTCACTTCATAGTCTGCCAAGTCCTTACCTGTTCCAATATCCATCTTACGATAAATCTGGCGAGAATCGGCACTGATAATTTCCGCATTCAACTGATATGCTAGTTGCGCGGCAAATGAAGTCTTTCCACACGCAGTAGGTCCTAATATCGTAACTAAATCATATTTCATACCACAAAGCAAGTATTACCATTCAAAACCCACTTTAAAATGGGCACTCATCAACTTATTCTTCTCAACCTCAACAGCGTGTGATTGATAATAGTAACACTCAGTCTTACCCGTTTGATAGGTGTAACCTGCCATGATAGAGACACCATGACGAGTCTCTCCAATTGGAATTCTGACACCTAAGGAAGGTGACATATAGAGTCCCTTTATATCAATAGGCGAACCACCCATACGAAGATCGATAAATGGAATGCCCTTTTTGCCAAAATTAGAACGAAGGTCGAAATAGAGAGGAACCGCCACACCTTTACCATCGAAATAAAAATCAACAGCGACGCCGCCACCGATAAACAGATAAATAGGCACTACCTGATAACCATGTGTGGAAGAAAAACCGAATCGATTATATCCCTTTCCATCGCTTAATCCATAGGAAAATCCCATGTCCGCATTTCCTCTATAACGTTTTCCCAACAGTTCAAAGTTTTGCGGTGCTGCAGATTTTTGAGCAGACTCTCCATTTTGTTTCGAAGATGTTGTCGTAGAGTTTTTAGCAGGAGTCTTTGTCGTACTCTTTGACGCAGGTTTAGTTGCCGGTTTTTTCCCATACGCACTGTATTTTGATGTGGTAGTATTTTTAGCCGGTGCTTTTGTCTGTGCCCAAACCTGTCCGGCAGGGAATGACAACAATAAGAGCAATAATAGTATGTTGCGTAATTTCATATCTATTCTGAGTTATAGTTCGTCGTATATTGTACAAAAATATACAAAAAGAGCGAATGAAAATTCATTCGCTCCCTATTTTTTATTTGAAATTGAACGTAACACCTAATGCTGCTGTTGGCAAATTACCATATCCTGGAGAACCCCAGTCAAATTGGAATTCTGTTTTGATTCCAAAGACATCGGTAAAATACCATTTTGCACCAGTGAACATACCGCCCGCATACTTAGCATGATCCCAGTTGTCTCTTTGCTCATCAGACCACCAACGACCAGCAGGAGTATAAATATTAACACCACTCGTCAAACCGGCAAAGACATCCAATCTTTTTACGAATTCAAAATGGAATGCAGCGCGGAACAATGCTGTGTTTTGCAAATATCCGAAATGCTTCTCATCCCATTTACGATAGTGACAGAATGAATACAAGAAGCCTAAATCAACCGCACCGTTTTTTCCAAATGTTTTGGTGTTGATAAAACCATCAGCAACACCCCAATTGCAATCTAACATAACAGAAGGCATGTTGGCTCTGTTTTCATGTGTTGACCTGATACCAGGGACACCAATCATTACACCTAACGCAAATTTACCCTTGTTGGCAAATTCAATCTGGCTTACTTTCTCAGCCATCGAATTAGACATCAACATAAAAATGGATGCCATTAACAAAAAAATCCTTTTCATTTATTTAGTTTTCTATTAGTTTTCTAATTATACTTTTTTATACAACTGCGAAAATCATGCCAAAGAGAAAAAAGGATTCCTGTCACCTATTGGACAAAAATCCTTTTTGTGCTTTCTATTAAAAATTGAATGTTACGCCAGCAGAAACAGGTGGCAAGTTATATCCACCATAACGATAGCGACGACCAACATAGATATATTCATTATGATGATCAAGATCAGGTTCATGATATCTTATCAGCCAATCGCTCGAGAATTCCAATTTCACGCCAAATGCAGATGTAAACATCCATTTTGCGCCCAAATACATACCAAAGATACCATCAGCAAAACCGTTACTATAATATCTATCATCTGTGATTTTATCCTTTTCCATGGCGTGACAAATGGCTACACCACATTGGAGACCTGCATATGTATCCAAATTCTTCACAAATTCCCAGTGAAATCCTCCACGGAAAACAATAGGCAACTCCCAACTCGCCCATTTCCAATCTTCGAAAGATTCTCCATAATGGCAAAAGCCTATAAATGCACCAAGGTCAATAGCTCCATTCTGTCCGAATGTTTTTGTATTAATAAATCCATCTTTTATTCCAATCATTCCATCAAGTGAAACAAATGGCATATTTGCTCTGTGATGAGGAGGGACTCCAAGCATGATTCCTACAGAAACATCTCCAGCATTTGCAAACTGAATTTTGTCAACATTAGAAGCACTCGCATTCAAAAAAAATAGTGCAGAGGTAATTGCCAATAAAACCTTTTTCATTTTTAATCTCTAATTTAAATTTAAGGTGGGCTCTATATTTACCAACCCATATTTTACTAATTTTATTAAACCAGCGAATTGATAGAACTCGCCTTAATTTTTCTCACGGCAAAAGTACAAAAGAAATCAATGTCAACAAAACAGAGTCTCAACAACTATTGTCGCAACCATTAAAAAAACTAAATTTTCAAGGAAGGACAAAACCACAATCCCGACAAATTGGTTCCACCACTCTATTAGACAGAAATCCATTCCTTATATTTTGTGCGCGTTCACTATTCAGAATCTCCTCTAGCGACTGTGTATGCACATTTCCCAACGCCATAGAACCATCCGCATCCAAACAACATGGAACCACCGTTCCATCCACCAGAATAGCAATATGATCTCGCATAGCATAGCACACTCGATTTTCTATGCCCAGTTCCTTCTCCCCTGGCCATGAAAAGCGTCCGGAACGCTGTAGGAAGATATGATCCGCCAACTTCACATTACGAAGAGTATCGTTCAGTTCTACATCAAAGCATTTTTTCAGGTAATCCATGCATTTTTCATTATAGGCCATTGATGATTCTGAACCTTGATTCCACAAGCGCAATGAAAAGTAGCTATTTGAGGAGAATGATTTTGCGAAGTCGACCACCTCCGACCAATAATGTGTCCATTCTGAAGGATGGACATTCTCTTCCGCATCATGAAGGGAGATGTTAAACTGTCGAACCTGATGACGAGACAACATCTCACGCTGCTTACTCAGTAAGGAGCCATTGGTAGTAATATTGACATGGAAGCCTTCTGATTCTGCCATAGATAGCAGCAAATCCAACTGAGGGTGTAACAAAGGTTCACCCAAGACATGGAGATAGATATAATCTGTATAGGGCTTTATAGAAAAAAGTATCGCCGAAAATTCTTTCGGCGATATGATGTTTTTTTTTCTATCAGATTTAAAGCAGAAAGTACAGGAATAATTACATATATTCGATATCTCTATATATACTTTCTTAAATTTCATTTTCATGTATTATGGATTGTACTCCAATACACCTGTGTTGTATGCTCTCTTAAGGAACTTAGCATATTTGAACTTGTAACCTACAGAAGCACTAATTCCAGTAGATTTAGAAGTTGACAATCCCTGAGAGAAACCTACAGAGAAGAACAAACCAGAAGCAACCTTTTGCAATTCATATGCTACTTTTACATTTGCACCCCAATCAAACTCATCCAAGATACCATTTGTTCCGAAAGTGTCACCACCACCTTCAACGGTACCGCCAACACCTCCTGCGAAGAAGAGACCAATACCTGGAGACAATTGTCCAGGACCCACATTCGTGAAGTTATAATACACCAAAATTGGAATTCTAATGTACAATGCAGAAACTTTCTTATAATCAGCAGTATCTGCCATTTTCACTTTGGAACCTTCCATAGTAAACAACACTTCTGGTTGAATTGACCAATGATCTTGGATTACCAAGTCCATCAATCCTCCAGCATGAAAACCAGGTTTGAATCCTGCATCGCTAAATTCTGTTATTAGACTTTCTGTTGGAAGTGTGTAATTTGGAACCATTTCTCCATTCCACTGTGTCATATTAAAACCGCCTTCCAATCCAAAACGAACCTTCACATCCTTCTGTGCGGAAATCGTTATCGTGCCTAGGAACATCACTAAAAGTGAGATAATTATCTTCTTCATCGTGCAAATTATGTTATTTTTATTCTATTTGTCTCTTAATCCAAACGATTTGTTTTTCTCCAAACAAACATCGCAAAGATATTTAAAAAATCTTAAAACCAAAACAACTTTATAAAAAATAATACTGATTCTTTACGATTTTGCAGTTTTGATGATAATATCAAGATCTTTTTTCAATGCTTTCATGGAAGGATATACCAAGTCTGCGCCCTCTTTCCACAATTCCTCATCTTTTAAAATGCCTGTATTGACAGCGATGGTGAAAATGCCCGCAGCTTTGGCCGAGCGTACTCCCATTGGTGCATTTTCGACAACAATAGCTTGATTGGGATTCAAACTTCCTTTTTTCAACGCCATCAAGTAGGGTTCCGGATCAGGTTTTCCCTTCTTCACATCAAAGGCGGTCACCATATTCTCCTTCTTAAACACATTAGGGAAAGAGTGATTCAACTTGTCTATCAAAGTTCTCTGTCCAGAACCTGTCACCAAGAAAGGTTCTAATTGATATTCCAAGACTGTATTCAACACGCTATCAACATCTTTCATTTCCGGAGCCTCTCCTAACGAGACAAAATAATCTGCCTTTATTTTATAGATTCGCTGACAATCTTCATCCGTTGCCTCCTTATTCAATTGCTGACGGAAAACTTCCTGAACCGTCGACGACCCAGTCATGCCCTCGCGCATATATACATTGTATGCATCAAATGACACACCTTCCAGTGCAAATGCATATACCCAAGCCTTGGCATGAAACGGCATCGAATCGTACAAGACACCATCCATGTCGAATAAGAACGCTCTCAGGTCTAACGACTTGAGAGCGTTTGCTGTTTCTTTTGTCAACATATTTTTATCAACCTCATTTTTATTTAAAACGTATAAGCTATGCCCAAAGAAGTGGTTTCCCAGAACTGCACTTTTGCCTCAGGCAAACCAAAGTTTTCGCCTTCCACAGCTTTTCTTTCTGCATTATCATACTTCAACTGAGTCTTGAATGAAACATTCATGTACTTAGACACTTTCAGAAGAAGTTCCAATTTCCATTTCAGATACCATCCATGAACATTCTCATCTGAAAACTTTTTATTTCCAGGTTCTTTCATAAATTCCTCATCAAATGCTTCCACTAATTCCAATTTTCCATCTGGATTTTTCTCTTTAAACGTATCAGTGTATTGACTAGAATAAACAGAAACTGCCTTATTATAAGCATAAAATCCTTCCAATGTACTTAAGAAATGCAAATTTTTAGTAATATCAAAATCAGACTTTAACTTGAAGTAAGCACCAAGTTCAGCTCTTAAATGTTTATATTCAGCCTCGCGTATAAGTTTATTGTCAGCATTATATTCAGGATTTTTTAAGAGTTCCATCCCATACGATTCTCCTAGCTCATCCAAACGGCAAAAAGTGAGACGAGCTGTTATAGGAGAGATAAATGCCGAGAAGTATTTATTAGGAATATACTCCATACCAAGAGAAAACTTCAAAGTTGCTGGTGCCCAAAAATGGGAAATCATAGTAGGAAGATCATTTCCCTCATCATCTTTTAAAGAATAATCATTTCCCTGTGCGAATTGGGTTTCCAAATTACCAAGCACAGAAGCGTACCAGAATTTAGACACTTTATAACCATATTTACTGTTTAAGATAATTTCATCCACATTTTTTCTTATTTTATCATCTCCAGTAAACTCTTTAGAATAAAGCATTCCGTATTTTGCAGACAAAGAATTTTCCCACAATATTTTTTTCTTCTTATAATTTGCATTCAAGTTAAGGAACGCGTCCATTGAAACACTTTCTCCAGATCCTTCAATGCTATACGGACTGAAATATGCTTGATTAACATTCAACCCCACGGAGCCAGGGAATGTCCACTTTGCAGTGTCTGAAGCCTCTTCTACAACTTTATTTTTCTCCAATTTTGTGGCTGTTGCAACCAACTCATTTGCCATGGCAAGCGATGAAGCCATTGCCATTAGGCACAAAATGTAAAACTTCTTCATTTTATCTGTTTTTAATATTTTTCTTTTTTTTTGCAAAGTTATTATTTTTTTCTTTTTTTTCACACTTTGAAACTTCTTATTGCTTTAAATCCGATAAATTTTGTATATTTTTGCACACAAATAAATTCAGTAACAGATTATGGGAAGAAGGAACAAAGAACTTCCGCTTTTAGAAAACATTGAAATAACTGGTATAGCCAATGAAGGAAAGGCTATAGCCAAGGTGAATGACATGGTCATTTTCACCCAATTTGTTGTGCCTGGAGATATCGTTGACCTTCAGGTGACTCGTAAGAAAAACAGCTACATGGAAGCGCGTGTCACCCAAATCCACAAATACTCCGATCGTAGAAGCGAAGCTTTCTGTTCTCATTATGGTGTCTGTGGCGGATGCAAATGGCAAATTCTCCCCTATGAAGATCAACTGAAAGCAAAGCAAGACCAAGTATACAACAACTTACTTCGTATCGGAAAGGTGGAACTACCCGAAATATCACCGATATTAGGTTCTGCCAAAACTATCAGATACAGAAACAAACTGGAATTCACATTCTCTAATAAGAAATGGCTGACCTACGAGCAAGTTGCTTCTGGTGCATCCTTCGACAACATGGATGCCTTAGGATTCCATATACCAGGCATGTTCGACAAAGTGTTGGACATTGACAAATGCTATTTGCAAGATGAGGTTTGCGATCAAATACGCGATTGCATAAAAGAGTACGCTCACACGCATAACCTCCCCTTCTACGACATTCGCAACAAGGAGGGTTTCCTACGTACCATTGTTGTTCGTACCGCAAGCACGGGCGAAATCATGCTGACTGTCGTATTCTTTCATGAAGACAAAGAAGCTAGAGAGGGATTACTCAACCATCTAATTGACAAATTCCCTCAAATAACCTCCTTAATTTATGTCATCAACAGCAAATGTAATGACACAATCACTGACCAAGAGACCATCGTCTACAAAGGTCGCGATTACATCTACGAGGAGATGGAGGGACTAAAATTCAAAATCGGTCCGAAATCTTTCTATCAAACAAATAGTCAACAAGCCTACGAATTATATAAGATAGCAAGAAACTATGCCCAACTGACAGGGGAAGAATTGGTCTACGACCTCTATACAGGTACAGGGACCATCGCCTGCTTTGTCGCAAAACAGGCGAAGAAAGTCATTGGCATAGAATATGTACCAGAAGCTATAGAAGATGCAAAAGTCAATGCCATCAACAACCACATTGACAACACGCTTTTCTATGCGGGTGACATGAAAAATATTCTCACAAACGATTTCATCGCAGAGCATGGTAAACCGGATGTCATCATCACCGACCCTCCTCGCGACGGAATGCACCCCGACGTGGTGGAAACCATTCTCGCTGCAGAACCGAAAAGAATCGTATATGTAAGCTGTAACCCTGCAACTCAAGCTCGCGACTTGAACTTGCTGGACGTTAAGTACAAAGTAACCGCCATTCAACCTGTCGACATGTTCCCTCACACGCATCATGTTGAGAATGTAGTGGCCTTAGAATTACGTTAAAACAAAGTAAGATTATGCATGTATACACCAGCTTTCTGATTTTCTTAGTCTTATTGGTGGTTTTGCCCGATTTATATCTTTACAAAAGGTTTATGCACAACAGGACAAATCTATCCTCTAAGATATTACATGGTATCATATCATTCTATTTTATCATTGTCTCAATGATTATAATGTTGAACTTCAACGACATTTATTCAATAGACAAACGTTTCAGAATGATTATGTTTGTTACCGTGATGGGGGTTGTATACATTCCTAAACTATCTTTCTGCACATTCGACCTCATCTTCTTCTTAACAAAAAAGAGATGGAGATGGATTCAACGTCTCGGTTACATTGCTGCCGCTGTCGCAGGATTAACCATTCTTCACTCCGTTTTCTTCCAACGCTTCAACTTTGGCAAACAGGAAGTAACAGTAGAAATAGAAAACTTACCTCAATCTTTCGAAGGATATAAAATTCTACAAATCAGCGATATGCACTTGGGAAGTTTTTCCTACTCCCAAAATAGACTAAAACCTTTGATGGACTCTGTCAATGCACAAAAAGCGGATCTGATTGTTTTCACAGGCGATATGGTCAACAACTTCGCTACTGAATGTAATGGCTGGGGAGAGGTGTTCGATCGATTGAACGATTCAACACCTAAATTAGGTATACTTGGCAACCACGACTATAGCGAATATTTTAACTGGAAAGATGAGGATTTAAAGTCGATGAACAGCATGGCCGTAAGACAAAAAATCAGAGACTTCGGATTCAAACTGCTCTTAAACGAATCAAAAATTATTCATAGAGGAAACGACTCCATCGCCATCATCGGACTGGAAAGTTGGGGACGTAAAGCAAACAACAATTTCGCAGATATTCAAAAAGCTATCAAAGGAACGGAGGATATCGAAACAAAAATCTTATTGGCTCACGAACCCACATTTTGGAAAGATAGTATTTGTCCTTTCTACGACATCGACCTAACATTCTGCGGTCATACGCATGCTGCACAAATGGGTCTTGAAATCGGAAGTTTCAAAATCTCCCCTGCCCGATTACTTTACGAATATTGGGATGGTCTGTACGAACTCAATGGAAAGCAAATCTTTGTATCAAGAGGTATCGGTTGTGTAGGCATACCTGCCAGAATGGGTATGCGACCTAAATATGCGGTGATCACATTAAAAAGGAAGCAATCATGAAAATTCGAGAGATAACTCGTCAGATAGAAGATTTCGCCCCATTAAAATACCAAGAATCATACGACAACAGTGGTGTTCAGGTGGGCGATATCGATCAAGAGGTGAAAGGAGTCTTATTGTGCATAGACATTACTGAAGAGGTGGTCGACGAAGCCATTCGCAAAGGATGTAATCTAATCATCTCCCATCACCCATTGATTTTTGGCGGAATAAAGAAAATCACACCCGATACATACATCGCAAGGTCTATCATAAAAGCCATCGAAAATCATATCGTATTGTATGCAAGTCATACCAATATGGATAAAGCACCACATGGAGTCAACTATCAAGTTGCAAAAAAATTAGGCATCACGGTAGAGAAGATGTTGGAGGAAGAAAAGGACGGAAGTGGTTTTGGCTTGGGTATCTTAGGAGAACTAAAGGAAGCAGAAGACGCTCATCTGTTTTTGGAACGCGTAAAGAAAACCATCAACATAGGATGTATTCGTCACACAAACATTCCACAAGGAAAGAAAATAAAAAGAATAGCACTCTGCGGAGGATCTGGATTTGAATTTCTTCCTCTCGCCATCAGAGAAAAAGCAGATATCTATCTCACAGGAGATTTGAAATACCATCAATTCTTCGAAGCAGACGGACAAATTATAATAGCTGATTTCGGCCATTTTGAATCCGAACAATTCACAAAAGAGATTTTTTATGAGATAGTTTCAAAAAATAATGCTAACTTTGCAATATATTTTTCAGATAGTAAAACTAATCCGATTAATTACATATAAGACATGTCAGAAAAAGATACAAAAGAGATTTCAGTAGAAGAGAAACTAAAGGCACTCTTCGATTTGCAGTTAGTGAACTCAGAAATCGACAAAATTAAGACATTGAGAGGTGAGCTTCCTTTGGAAGTACAGGATTTGGAAGATGAGATTACTGGTTTAACCACTCGCGTATCCAACCTGAATGACGAAGTTCGTCAAATCGACTCTGAAATAACAGGTAGAAAAGCAGATATCGAGAATGCAAGAGGACTTATC
>JAFZLC010000030.1 GCA_017551675.1 Paludibacteraceae bacterium
AAGGAGAAGCAATCCATAAAGGAGCGCGAGGAGAAGGCAAAAGCAGAAGCCAAGGCCAAAGCCGAGGAAGAGAAGAAAGCGAAGGAATTAGCGGAAAAGGCAAAGAAAGATGCCGAGAAAGCCGCCAAGGAGAAGCAATCCATAAAGGAGCGCGAGGAGAAGGCAAAAGCAGAAGCCAAGGCCAAAGCCGAGGAAGAGAAGAAAGCAAAGGAATTAGCGGAGAAGGCAAAGAAAGATGCTGAGAAAACTGCTAAGGATAAGAAGTCTGAGGCTCAGAAGGCGGCAACTACAACGCCAGCAAAAAATGTAAAGGCGCCAGTCAAGGAGGACAAGAAGGCGATAAAGGAGCGCGAGGAGA
The DNA here is from genome assembly GCA_017551675.1 of Paludibacteraceae bacterium. Taxonomy (GTDB): domain Bacteria; phylum Bacteroidota; class Bacteroidia; order Bacteroidales; family Paludibacteraceae; genus UBA1181. Next base: position 359 of record JAFZLC010000030.1, read on the forward strand.
AGGCGAAAGCAGAAGCCAAGGCTAAGGCCGAAGAGGAGAAAAAAGCAAAGGAATTAGCGGAGAAGGCAAAGAAAGATGCTGAGAAAACTGCTAAGGATAAGAAGTCTGAGGCTCAGAAGGTGGCAACTACAACGCCAGCAAAAAATGTAAAGGCGCCAGTCAAGGAGGACAAGAAGGCTATAAAGGAACGCGAAGAGAAGGCAAAGGCCGAGGCGAAAGCTAAGGCAGAAGCCGAGAAGAAGGCGAAGAAGGAGGCTGAAAAGGCCAAGAAGCAGAAAGAGAAAGAGGCCAAGGCTGCCAAGGAAAAGGCTAAGAAAGAGGCTGTAATGGCGGCGTTGGAGAAAAATAGAAAGGCCAAGGAGTCGAAAAACAAAAAGCAAGCGACTCCTCCAACTCAAAAGAAGGCGGCTGAACCTGTGAAACAGACGACCCAACCTGTCGAAAAGAAGGTTGAGGCTTCGACTCAAAAGGCGGCCGAGGCAGTTCCTGCTGTGGCAACTCCAGCCCAGAAACAGCCTTCTGTAGAGGCGACGCCAGTTCCTGTCCAAGAAAAGGAGCAGAAAGAGGTGGTTGTGCCTGAGAAGAAGGAAGAGAAGGTGGCAGAGAAGAAAGTGACGGAGCAGAAGGAGATTACGCCTAACTCTAATTTTACCATCTTGACGGATAAGTATCGTGTCAATATCCAGCCTATGGGCGGTGGTAAGTATATGTATAGGTCGTGGTCTGTTGCTAAGAGCGATACGGACAAGCCGGATATAACGTTGAAGACGGGTACGTGCTTGTCTTTGGGCAATGGAGATCTCTGCTTCGAGTTCACCAACAATGCCTACCTCTATCAATGTTATGTCTGGAAGAATCAAGGAACCCATTCTTCCCCTGCTGAGATTATTATCTTTAAAAACGGAAAAGAATACTCCCGTTTGAAGGCAAGAGTGAAGTGAAAATCTTGCTGGATAAGGCCATTTCGGAAGCCCTGCTCTATAGAGTGGGGCTTTCTTTTTTGGCTGTTTTAGGGTGGTTGGCCTCGTTGACCCAAAAGAAAAAATGCAAAGTGAAAGAGCCTTTTCCGTTGAATTTCAGAATATTTTTCTATATATAACCTATGGACTTGGTAGGTGTTTGTCGTTACCTTTGTAACGGATTTCTGAGAGGAAACTTATAATCGGAAAATGATTGTGTAAGTGGATTCTGTGGATATTTATACACTGATAAAATTTTATTTCAAAAGGCTGTAAATTCTGTAACATAGGAGATTTTCCTTTGGGTGTCATGGAAGATGCGTTGGTTGGATTTATCAATCGAACCACTGCTTGGAAATGATGCAGCTGGTTTATAGTCCTTGTTAAAAAGGAGGTCAATATATGAGTGTGAAAACATCTGTGATTGGTTTTCCGCGAATTGGAAAACTTCGGGAACTCAAGTTCGAGAGTGAGCGTTTTTTTAAGGGCGAGTCTTCTGCCCAAGTGTTGGAACAAACTGCTAAAGAGATCCGTGCGTACGGATGGGAAAAGCAACGTGCGGCGGGTGTAGATTTCATTCCATCTAATGATTTCTCGTTCTATGATAATGTGTTGGATGTGGCATTCCTATTGGGTGCTGTTCCTGCTCGTTATGCAGACTTGAAACTCCCATTTATCGAAACCTATTTTGCTGCGGCGCATGGCTATCAAGGTGCGGCTGGCGATGTGAAGGCTCTTCCGATGAAGAAGTGGTTTAACACGAACTATCATTACATCGTCCCAGAGTTGTCAGACGATACGAAGTTTGCGGTTGCAGAAGATAACAAGGTAATCTGTGAATACAAGGAGGCATCTTCTTTGGGCATTCAAACCACACCGACGGTGGTGGGTCCTTACACCTTCCTTCGCCTTGCTACGTATACGGGTGTTAAGCGTGCGAAAGATTTCGTGGCGGATGCTGTTTCGGCTTATTCTCTCCTTGTCGCACAATTGGCTAAAATCGGCGTACAGTGGATCTCTTTCGCAGAGCCTGCTTTGGTCTTCGACGTGAAGGCGGAAGAGAAGGCGTTGTTCGTCTCTTTGTATAAGGCTTTGTTGGCTGAGATAAAGAAGAATACTCAGGTTAAGGTCTCTTTGCAAACCTATTTCGGCGATATCCGTGATGTCTATGACGAGGTGGTGGCTTTGGGCTTTGATGGTATCGGTCTCGACTTTGTTGAGGGTAAGCGTTCAATCGAGTTGATCGCTAAAGGATTCCCTAAAAACACATTGCTTTTTGCGGGTGTCGTAAATGGTAAGAATATATGGCGTGCTGATTATGCCGCAAAGAATGCTTTGTTGGATGAAATCAAGAAGTTTGTCCCTGCTGAGAATGTGGTGGTCGGTACCTCTTGTTCCCTCTTGCATGTGCCTTATACGACGGAGTTGGAGACGGCTCTTGCGCCAGAGGTGAAAAATCACTTTGCTTTTGCTGAGGAGAAATTGCAGGAGTTGCGTGATTTGGCATCGGCAGATGCTTCGGCTTTGAAGAAGAACAAAGATCTCTTCTCGTCTGAGCGAGTAAAGGCAGATCCAAAGGTACAGAAGGAGTTGGCTGCCCTTAAGGAGAATGATTTCGTTCGTTTGCCTCTCTTCGCTGAGCGTGAGAAGATTCAACATGAATCGTTTAAATTACCGTTGTTCCCTACGACAACAATCGGTTCTTTCCCTCAAACGAAAGAGGTGCGTGCAAACCGTGCCGCATATAAGAAGAAGAGCATCACGAAGGAGCAGTATGTGGCCTTCAACCAGAAGAAGATTGCGGAGTGTATCGCTTTGCAGGAGGAGTTGGGTCTCGATGTGCTTGTGCATGGTGAGTTTGAGCGAAATGACATGGTTGAGTATTTCGGTGGCCAGTTGAATGGCTATGTCTTTACTCAAAATGCGTGGGTACAAAGTTATGGTACGCGTTGTGTGAAGCCTCCTGTTGTCTGGGGTGACGTGAGCCGTCAATCTCCGATGACAGTCGAGTGGTCTGTCTTTGCCCAAAAGCAGACGAAGAAGTTCGTGAAGGGAATGTTGACAGGCCCTGTCACCATATTGAATTGGTCGTTCCCTCGTGAGGATGTCAGCTTGAAGGATCAGGCTTTGCAGATTGGTCTCGCCATCCGTGAAGAGGTGCTTGACCTTGAGAAGAGCGGCATCCGTATCATTCAAATAGATGAGGCCGCTTTGCGTGAGAAGTTGCCGCTCCGTCAATCTGATTGGCATACGGAGTATTTGGATTGGGCAATCCCTGCGTTCCGCCTTGTCCATGCAAAGGTTCAGCCTACGACGCAGATCCACACGCACATGTGCTATAGTGAGTTCAACGATATTATCAAGGATATCGACAATATGGATGCGGATGTCATCACCTTCGAGGCCAGCCGTGCTGACTTGAAGATTTTGGATGCCTTGAAGGCGGCCAACTTCCGTACCGAGGTGGGTCCTGGTGTATATGACATCCACTCTGCACGTGTCCCTTCTGTCGAAGAGATTACGAATGCGTTGGAGAAGATGTTGGGCAGGGTTCAACGTGAGAAGTTGTGGGTCAACCCAGACTGTGGTCTGAAGACTCGTGGCGAGACGGAGACTCGTGCTTCCCTAGCCAATCTTGTCGCAGCAGCTAAAAAGTTGCGTGAGAGCCATAAATAATCCTTGGTGAGGGATAAATGATAAGTCCGCAATGTCTATCCTTAGACGTTGCGGACTTTTTTGTTCTTTTTACTGATATGGAAGGTGGCAGAGGTTATAGCATGGCCTCTATCTCTTTCTCAATCTCTTCCGGTTTGATAACGGACGCATAACGTTTGATGATGGCGCCATCACGCGAGATGAGGAATTTCGTGAAGTTCCATCGTACATCTCCCTCCTTGCGTCCTTCGGCAAGTTTTTCCACCAATTTCATCGTCGCTTTGTCTTTTAAACCATGAACTTCTTCTTGGGGAACCTGAGTCGTGAGATAGGTGAAAATGGGACTGGCATTGGGACCGAAAACATCCACTTTTTTCATCAGAGGGAACGTTACCCCGAAGTTGATTTTGCAAAATTGAGCAATCTCCTCATCGTCTCCAGGTTCCTGATGTTTGAATTGGTCGCACGGGAAGCCAAGAATCATAAGACCCTGGTCTTTATATTTCTCGTACAATGCTTGCAATCCATCATACTGTGGTGTGAAGCCACATTTGCTCGCCGTGTTTACGATCATAAGCACCGACCCTTTGTATTGAGCCAAATCTACTTCTTCGCCCTTGTTGTTCAAGGCTTTAAAATCAAATATTGTTTCCATAGGCATTGTTTTTGGGTAAATATAATGATTTTCTGTTGATTGAAGCGAAACAGTCCCTAAATCTGGGTATTTCTTTCCGAAATTCAGGTTCCTTTCGTCATTCTAATGTGGCATATATTTGTAACAAATAAAAAAATAGATTTAATATGAAAAAAATAGCAATAATCGTTGTGGGTATAATCTCATTATGGGGTTGCTCGCAACCAAAAAACGACACGACAATGAACACACAAGAATTGCAGCTCACACAGGAATGGGACAAGGTTTTCCCTCAAAGCGACAAGGTGAACCACAGTAAAATCACTTTCCGCAACCGATACGGAATCACGCTGGCAGCCGATTTGTATGTGCCGAAGAACACAACAAAACCAATGCCCGCCATTGCCGTAAGCGGTCCGTTTGGTGCTGTGAAAGAACAGACTTCAGGCCTTTATGCACAAACAGTGGCTGAACATGGATTCCTGACCATCGCCTTCGATCCGTCGTTCACTGGCGAGAGTGGTGGCGAACCGCGTCGTATGGCTTCGCCCGATATTAACACCGAAGATTTTTTGGCGGCAGTCGATTATCTGTCGAATCGTGAAGATGTTGACGCAGAGAGGATTGGCATCATCGGTATTTGTGGCTGGGGTGGAATGGCAATCAATGCTGCTGCTATCGACCCACGTATCAAAGCGACTGTGGCAAGCACCATGTACGATATGAGCAAGGTGACTGTTGAGGGATATTTCGGCAGCGAAAACACACCTGCCCAACGCATGGAGAAACGTCGTGCAATCAGTGCCCAACGCACCGAGGACTATCGCACAGGCAGTTACAAACGTGCAGGAGGCGTGGTTGACCCGCTACCCGACGACGCACCGTGGTTTGTGAAAGATTATTACGACTACTACAAAACATCCCGAGGCTATCACAAACGTAGCGGCAACTCAAACGATGGTTGGAACGTTATCGGCTGTCAGTCGTTTCTCAACCAAAATCTGCTTTGCTTCGCCAACGAGATTGAAACGCCCGTTTTGCTCGTCCACGGCGAGAAGGCCCACAGTCGTTATTTCAGCGATTACGCCTTTGAAAAGATGACTGGCGTGAAACCTGAAGATGGCAAAAGTGCGAAGGTTGGCAACAAGGAACTGCTGATTATCTCTGGCGCTGTCCACACCGACCTTTACGACAATAAGGCTGGCGTGATTCCTTGGGAGAGAATCGAGGATTTCTTCAGCGAGAATTTGAAATAACCTTTAATTTCAAACATAATGAAACAGATAGTATTAACATTATTCAGTTTATTGATTATGAGTACAATATCGGCACAAAACAAGACCCTTGTGGCCTATTTTTCAGCTTCGGGTGTAACGAAAAAGGTGGCTACCGAATTGGCGGTGGTTGCCAATGCTGACCTTCATGAGATCAAGCCTGCTCAAGCCTACACCAACGCAGATCTCGACTGGCATGATAAGCAATCACGTTCGTCGGTGGAGATGGCCGACAAAAAGTCTCGCCCAGCCATCACCGATAAACTTGTTAACATATCTGACTATCAGACGGTTTATGTGGGTTTCCCGATTTGGTGGTACACTGCTCCGACCATTATCAATACTTTCTTCGAGAGCTACGATTTCAGTGGTAAAACCGTTTGTTTGTTCGCAACAAGCGGTGGTAGTACCATTGACAGGGCTGTCAAAGATCTGAAGACAGCTTATCCAAAAATCAATATCAAAAGCGGTCGTCTGCTCAACAATGCGGGGAAGAAAGAGTTACAGGAATTTGTTGGGAGGTGATGAATAGACTATATTCGCATCGATGATATGCCTACTATGCTTGGACAAATCATCAAGAACCGAAGGCGAGAGCGTGGATTGCAGTTCCACGAGGCAGCCTCGGTTTTTTTTATTTAAGTCGCTATCTGTGATTGCAAAACACCTCACCTCTTCCGATACTCCTTCGGACTCATGCCCTTCATGCGCGAGAAGAACTTGCTGAATGAAGGGGTGTCGGCAAAGTGGAGGTGGTCGGCTATCTGGGTGATGCTCAGTTGGGAGGTTTTCAATAGGAAGGAGGCCTCGATCAGTAACATCTGATTGATATAGTCGACAACGGTGCGACCGGTGACCTGACGGACCACGCGGGAGAGATAGACGGGGGAGATATGAAGCTTGGAGGCATAGAACGGGATGTCATGGTGTTCTACAAAGTAGCGGGGCAGCAGGCGGATGAAACCGATAAAGATTTCCTCCACACGCTGTGGCGTCTGGCGGTGTACGATGGCATGTTGTTGCGCGTTCTGCAGGTCAAGTAGGAATATGGAATAGAGCATGCGCAACACCTCACTTTTATAGATGTGGTCGGAATGAATATAATCGATGATTTCGCGCATTTTAACAATCAGATGTTGTGCGGCATCTGAGGCCAGTGTCTGTTTCGGCTCATGTAATTGTACAAGGGGCAGGTAGGCCAGATGTACGATGTCGATGGGATAGTTATTCCTAAATAAATCTCAAAAATCCTCCATATCGCTGGTGATATGGAGGATTTTTCGTCTCTTTGAAGCAGAAACCGCAATAATGGTAACCCTTCCCGAAATCTGTTTACCGCATTTATGCCCCACGTCGCTTACATTTGCATTATCAATTTAAAACAAAAACAATATGCAAAACTTTGATTATCAAACCCCGACCCGCCTTATCTTCGGCAAAGGCGTAATCGCAAAACTGCCCGAAGTAATGGCGCAGTTCGGCAAGAAAATCCTTCTCACCTACGGCGGTGGAAACATCAAGAAAATCGGTATCTATCAGAAAGTTAAGGAACTTTTGACGGACTGCGAAATCGTCGAACTCTCAGGCATTCAGCCCAATCCAAAATACGACCCGAGCGTTTTGGACGGCGTGAAGTTGTGCAAGGAAAACAACGTTGACGTAATCCTCGCTGTTGGCGGAGGAAGCGTGCTCGACTGTTCCAAGGCAATTGCGGCGGGTGCTTGCTACGACGGCGACCCGTGGGATTTGATTTCGTACAAGGTGAAGGCTCAGAAGGCGTTGCCAATCGTTGACATCATCACCTTGGCGGCAACGGGCAGCGAGTACGACTGCGGCGGCGTTATCTCCCGCACCGAGACCAACGACAAAATCGGCTATGTGGATCCGCTGTTGTTCCCTGCCGTATCGTTCCTCGACCCCGAATACACTTTCACCGTGTCAAAGAAACAGACCGCTGCGGGTATTGCCGACGCTATGAACCACACTATCGAACAGTATTTTGTGGAGGACACCACTCTCTTGAACGACGGTTTCTGTGAGTCGATGTTGCGCAGCCTGATGCAGAACGGCCGCCTCTGTCTCGACAACCCCAACGACTACACCGCCCGCGCTGAAATGATGCTTGCCTGCACTTACGGTTGCAACGGAATCCTCTCGCTCGGCAACTCAATGTCGGGTTGGCCCTGCCACGGCATCGAACACGCCCTGAGCGCGTATTACGACATCACCCACGGCGAAGGCTTGGCGATAATCACGCCGCGTTGGATGCGCCACATCTTGAACGAGAAGACAATGCCGCGTTTTGTCAAGTACGGCATCAACGTGATGGGTGTTTCGCCGAATTTGCCGTTGGAGGTAATTGCCAACCGTGCCATCGACGCCACCTACGACTTTTTCAAGAGTATCGGAATCCCGATGCACCTCCGCGAAGTAGGAATCGACGAAAGCCGCATCGACGAAATGGCTCACCACATCGCCGTCAACGAAGGTCTCGAAAACGCCTACGCCCCGCTCAACGAGGACGACATCAGGCAGATTTTGATTGACAGTTTGTAAAAAATTATAATACGTAATACTATGAAAATCAAATCAATAATCATCGCAATTGCGGCGTTGTTCGCCATTGGCTGCACCGCCCAAAGCAATCAGAGTTCCAACAATCAAAACAGTAACGCAATGAAATCCATCGTAATCTTCTTCTCGCACGCCGGCGACAATTACAGCGTTGGCAACATCAAAGTAGGCAACACCAAAATCGTTGCCGACTACATCACCGAAATCACCGGTGCAGACCAGTTTGAAATCGCCACGTCAAAATACGACGGAATGGCGTACACACCCCTTTGCGACCTCGCCAAACAAGAGCAACGCGACGGCGAACTCCCGCCTTACGAGGGCAAATGTCCCGACCTCAGCGGCTACGACACCGTGTTTATCGGCGGACCCGTTTGGTGGGGAACTTACCCGCAAGTGATGTTCACGCTTTTTAAGGACATCAACCTCGACGGCAAGACCGTAATCCCCTTCACCACGCACGAAGGCAGCGGACTCGGACGTTGCGTTTCTGACGTCAAGAAAGCCTTCCCGAAGGCCGACGTAAAACAGGGTTTCTCGATGTACGGACACGACGTGCGCACAGGCAAGTCAACCGTTGAAAAATGGATTAAAGGATTGGGATACTAACATTTTAACCCCCTACAAATGTGGAAAGACACATAAAACTCTCCAACGGCGTGGAAATGCCGCTCTTGGGATACGGAGTGTTCCAAGTAAATCCGCAGGAATGTGAACGCTGCCTTCGACCACCTTGCCGACATCACCGACAAGTTTTTGCAACAGAAAGGCGTCGGGAAATTCTATATGTACGTTTTTGACTACGGTGCGCCAATCGGATTCCGCATTGCGACGAAACACCCCGGAAACGTCCTCGGCATCATCTCTCAAAACGGCAACGTCTATGCCGAAGGCCTCGGCAAAAAATGGGAGGCTCGCGCCGAATATTGGAAGAACCCGGTGCCTCTCATTGCGACCTCTACGACGGCGGCAAGGGCACCTACATCCCCTTGGAATAAGATAGAAGAGTTTTTCACGGAGTACTTGAAATAACGAAGAAGAAAAGTGAAAGCCATAACCGCGCATTGTATGAAAATAAATTGTACATTTGCCTTCAGAATGAGCAAATATTTTGAATACGGAGACAAGGAAACAGACTATCTCCGACAGAAGGACAAGCGGATGGCCGAGGTCATCGACCGTGTGGGGCATATCCACAGGGCGGTGGATGAGGATTTGTTTTCGTCGGTCGTCCACCACATCGTCGGGCAGCAGACCGTCTGGCGGCGGATGCAGGAGTGCTTCGGCGAGGTGACGGCAGAGACCATCGCAGGAGCAACACCAGAGGACTTGCAATCGCAGGGCATGACCTTCCGAAAGGCCGAGTACATCAAGGACTTCTGCCGTCGGATAACAAGCGGGGAGTTCGACCTGCAGGCCGTCAGTCAGATGAGCGACGCGGACGCTATCCGCACACTCTCGTCGCTGAAGGGCATCGGCGTGTGGACGGCAGAGATGATTCTGCTGTTCTGTCTCCAGCGGCCCGACGTGCTCAGTTACGGCGACCTTGCCATCCAGCGCGGCTTGCGGATGGTGTACCACCACAGGGAAGTAACTCCGCAGTTGTTCGAGAAGTACCGCCGCCGTTTCTCACCCTACGGCAGCGTGGCCAGCCTCTACCTCTGGGCCGTGGCTGGCGGCGCGATTCCTGAAATGAAAGATTATCAAACCAAAAAGAAATAGCCGATGGACTACACGACACACTATCAGTCGCCCCTCGGCGGCATCACGCTGGCCTCTGACGGCGATGCACTCGTCGGCCTCTGGTTCGACGGGCAGAAATACTTCGCCGATGCGCTCGCAGAGCAGTACCAAAAGCGCGACGACCTTCCCGTGTTCGACGACACGCGTCGCTGGCTCGACATCTACTTCAGCGGCCAGGCTCCCGGCTTCACACCAACGCTCTTGATGCGTACCAGCGACTTTCGGAAGCGTGTGTGGGAAATCATGCTCGGCATCCCCTTCGGCCATACGATGACCTACGGGCAGATAGCCCGCCAGATAGCCCTTGAGCGTGGCATCCCCACGATGTCAACCCAGGCCGTCGGTGGCGCAGTAGGTCACAACAGCATCTCGCTCATCATTCCCTGCCACCGCGTCGTAGGCGCCAGCGGCTCACTGACAGGCTACGCCGGAGGCATCGACAAGAAACTGCGCCTGCTCCAGATGGAGGGCGCATTGCAGCCCGACTTCTTCATTCCAACGAGGGGAACGGCTTTATGAAGACATCAAATATCTTAGATAATTATGAAGCACAAAGTTAAGATTACCGTCATCGACAAGAAACTCTATCCCGAACTGCAAGCACAATATTGCGCCGACAAGAATGCTGGCGCGTGTCCTTGCTACAACGTGGGTGACGAGTTCATTTTTGAGCGCGACGAACTGAACGATCATTTTTGGCACGGCGGACTGAACACGTTGGTCAAAACAGCCGCCAACCCCGACACCGTGGCGGGCGGACCCAAAATGCCGCATTGCTCGGAAGCATGGGACGCAATCAGCCGCTACATCTACACGGGCTTGCAGGGCGGCTCAATTATGAAAGGCTGGATGGCGCGGGAAAACGAGATGATTTGTTGTTGCTCTGACGGCACCCGCCCTGTAATCTTCAAAATAGAGCGAATTGACGAGGAAGAATAGTTTGCGGTTACAACGATGCATTTTACAAGAAACGTGACCGAGCAATGTTCGAGAAAACCCTTCAACACCTGATTGACGAAACCTGCAAAGGCAACCTTTTCGGCGAGTGGAACGACAGCGGAAGGCTGATAGGATATTGAATACAAACAGTTTATGAACGTCGAAGAAGTAAGAACCTACGCATTGAGTTTGAGCCGACAGGTTACCGAAGACCTTTTTGCCGACGAGTGGATTTCGTGGCGTATTGGTGGCAAATGGTTTCTGCTGATGCAGTTAGACGCACCCGAGCCGCGCGTGGCGGTGAAACTTCCGCCCGAAACAGGCCTTGTCCTGCGCGAGCAATACAGCGGCGTGCACCCCGCCTACCATATGAACAAACGGCATTGGAACGATTTGTATCTCAATCGGTTACCCGACGGTTTTGTAAAAGAGCAAATCAAAGCGTCGTACAATTTAGTTGTCGGCAGTCTGCCCAAACGGATGGGGTTGGAAGCGGTTTAGGCTGGTTTCCCCGAAATCAAGGTAATTCTTTCCGAAAAGTACAAACATTTATCCACCTAATTTTGAATCGATTACAATATGAAAACAGATTTTGAAAAAATGCGCAGCCAAGAGTTCTACAATTTCACAAGTGAGGAATGTTTGGCGAGTTACTACAGAGCCAAGCACATTTGTGCGCGGCTGCAAACAATGACCACCGAGGATGTCGATTACCGACAGACGATAGAGGATTTGATTCCTGGCATTCCCGAATCGTCAACGGTGTCGCCGCCGTTCCATTGCGACCACGGACACGGCATAAAACTCGGCGAGAATGTTTTCGTTAACTACAACGCCACAATGCTCGACGGCGGCATTATCACCATTGGTAGCAACACGCAGATTGGCCCCAACTGCCAATTCCTGACCCCGAACCACCCTATCGACTACCTTGAACGCCGCAAACCCATTGAGCGCTGCTCACCCATTACCATTGGCGACGACTGCTGGCTGGGCGGCGGCGTGACTGTCTGCCCTGGCGTCACCATTGGCAACCGCTGCATTATCGGTGCGGGCTCGGTGGTCACAAAGAACATTCCCGACGATAGCCTGGCGGTAGGAAATCCCGCAAAGGTTATCAGGAATTTATGAAGAGTAGGGCTTCATAGAGCCGTGGGGACGCGGTTATAAGAAGATACGCGAGGGATTTGAATCGGCAGGTCTGCCTATGCCCAAAATTGAAGTATCGGAAGGTGGTGTGCTGGTGACTTTCCAACGGAACAACGTGAATAACACACAAAATGAAAGTGTCGAAGAAAAGTGTATTTTTGTAAAAAACATTAAAATATCATTATTATGCAAAAAATTAAACTCTCCAACGGCGTGGAAATGCCGCTCTTGGGATACGGAGTGTTCCAAGTAAGTCCGCAAGAATGTGAACGCTGTGTAACAGACGCTCTGTCAGTTGGTTACCGCCTGATAGACACCGCTCAGGCATACTTCAACGAAGAGGGCGTGGGCGAGGCTGTCAAGAAGTCGGGCATCAAGCGCGACGAACTCTTCCTCGTTACCAAGGTCTGGATTTCTAACGCGGGCGAGGAAAAAGCCGCCAAATCCATCGACGAGAGCCTGAAAAAGTTGCAGACCGACTACATCGACCTCTTGCTGATTCATCAGGCTTACGGCGACGTCTTCGGCACGTGGCGCGCGATGGAAAAGGCTTACAAGGACGGCAAAGTGCGTGCAATCGGCGTTTCTAACTTCCAAGAGGCGAGGTACTTCGATTTTCATCATTATGTTGACGTAAAGCCGATGGTCAACCAACTGCAATGCAACGCGATGATTCAGCAACGCGGCATCGAACCGTTGCTTAACGAGACTTCGTGCCGTATGATGGCGTGGGGACCTCTCGGCGGACAGGGCGTTGACGGCATCGTCAAGAGCGAACTTTTGGGCAAAATCGGTTCAAAATACGGCAAAACGGCGTCTCAGGTAGCCCTTCGCTGGCTCACACAGCGTGGTATCGTGGCAATCCCAAAATCCACCCACAAGGAGCGTATGGTTCAGAACCTCAGCATTTTCGACTTCACCCTCACCGACGACGAAATGTCCCAAATCGCTTCAATGAACCAACACGACAGCGGCACGGTCAACTTCTCGGATAAGAATTTCGTCAAGTATCTGATTGAGACGTATGGTTAAAAATTGAGGACAAAATGAAAACAATGAGTAATTTCAGACCAATGCGGCGCATCAAACAGCAAGTGCCGCACGACGAATGTATCAACATTCTGACCACTGCCAAACGCGGCGTGCTGTCGGTAATCAGCGACAACGGCTACCCCTACGCCGTGCCGGTGAATTTCTTTTACGACACCAACGACGGACACATTTTCATACACGGCGCTAAGGAGGGACACAAGATTGACGCAATCAGAAAGTCGCCCAAAGTGTGCTTCACCGTTTGGAACGACGGCGAGAAAAAGGACGGCGACTGGGCGTATTACGTAACGAGCGTGGTGGTTTTCGGCACGGCGGAACTTATTGCCGACGAGCAACTTACCGCCCGTCAGACCCGAAACATCGGCTTGAAATACTATCCCACGACCGCCGAAGTTGACGCAGTGATGCAGAGGTCGATAGCCAGGGTGCAGTTAATCGCCGTCAGCATAGACCAAATGACGGGAAAACTGGTGCACGAGAAGTAAAATAAACCGCTGATTATCAATGAGCATCGAACAGAATTGAAAATTAAAAATCCCTGCGCCGCCTTAACGCTAAGTTAACATCGGTTCGGTGATTTTTTTGTAAATTTGCGGCAAAAAATCATTAATAATGAAAAAGATTTTCACGCTCTTGACGCTTGCGCTCTGCCTTGCGGGTTGCGGCGTTGAAACTAAATAAACAGAAAAAACAACGGTAAAGTACAATTATAATCAACCAATTAATATGGGAAAACCAAGTATCTGATTGAGACGTATGGTTAAAAATTGAGGACAAAATGAAAATAACCATTGTCTTTGATGCCGCAGGAATGTGCTACCGTGCCCTCGGCGACAGCGTAGGGCAAGCGTGGGGCAGCGGAAAGAGGTTTGAATAATCCAACCGAAATATTGGTAAAAATCCCCGAAATATTGGCAACGGTTTTCAGTTTGAGAACCGTTATTTTTGTACCGTTGAAATTATAAACATTTTTCAACAATGAAAAAAGCAATCATAACCTTGTTTTCGGCATTGGCACTCACCGCCTGTCAAAACAACCAACCTACTAATATTCAGAACGATATGGACAATACGACAATCAATTCAGAACCCCTGACCGCTCGTCAGAAATCTCTCGCCGCTTGTGCCTGTGTAATGGCGCAGGGCGACTTGCCCAAACTTGAAAACGAAGTCCGTAAGGCACTCAACAACGGCGTAACAATCAACGAGTTGAAGGAGGCATTTTCGCAACTCTACGCCTACACAGGATTTCCCCGCTCGCTCAATGCGTTGGGCGTTCTCAACAAGGTAATCAGCCAAAATCCCGACCCGAAATGGCAGGAAGGCAAGCCGTGGACCCGCCCCGCGCTATGGGACGACGCCAAGAAAGCCTACGAACAGGGCAAGGCGGTGCAGACCAAAGTGTCGGGCAGGGAGTTCAATTACGACTTCTGTCCGCAAGACGATTATTACCTCAAATCGCACCTTTTCGGCGACATTTTTGCGGGTGACATTCTCAACGCTGCCGACCGTGAGATTGTTACCGTGGCGGCGTTAAGCGGCTTGCAAGATGTTGACCCTCAACTTGCTGCACACAAACGCGGCGCGGTGAATATGGGCAACAGTCAGGCACTTGTTGACGAACTTTCTTCGTGGCTCGACAAGGAGGGCTACACGCTTAAAAGCCGTTTCTACAAAGGCAATCCCAATGTCAATTATGCACAATATTTCATTGGCAATAGTTACCTCAATCCGTTGCAGCCCAAGAACTTGAACGACGGCGAAAAGACCGTCCTGCCGATGAGCAACGTAACCTTTGAGCCGGGCTGCCACAACAATTGGCACATCCACCACGGGGCGCATCAGATATTGATTTGCGTTTCGGGTCGCGGATGGTATCAGGAATGGGGCAAACCCGCCGTCGCGCTCAATCCCGGCGACGTCATCGACATTCCCGAAGGCGTAAAACATTGGCACGGCGCACAGAAAGACTCTTGGTTTCAGCACATTGCAACGCACGTGGCCACTGGCGGCGCAGAGAGCAACGAATGGCTCGAAGCGGTGAGCGACGAGGAGTATGGGAAGTTGGAATAACCGCATCTTTCAATTGGTAGCCCAAAACTAATAATTTATGGACAACAAGGTACGAATAGAAACATACAATCCAAAATACAAGGAGGATTTTGTGAGGCTCAACAAGCAATGGATCGAGCGTTATTTCAGGGTGGAGAATTCCGACCTGAACACCTTCGAGCACATTGACGACGGCATCATCGGCTGCGGCGGTCAGATTTTCTTTGCCATTGACGAAAGCGGCTCTGTAATAGGCTGTTGCGCATTGAAACCGCATCCCGAAACCCAAAGTCACGAACTTGCAAAAATGGCTGTCGCTCCCGAGGCTCAGGGCAAAGGCGTAGGACGGATGTTGGGCGAGGCTCTTATAAAATATGCCGTCAAAAGCGGTGTTAGGAGGATTTTTCTCGAAGGTAACACCCGTTTGAAGGCTTCAATCGCCCTTTACCGTCGTCTCGGATTCAAGGAAATTCCGCTGAAAGACATCGCTTACGAAAGGTGCGACATTATGATGGAACTGACTTTTGCATTTCGTCCGATTGAACCAAAAGACCAAGCCTCGCTCGCAAGGCTAATCCGCTCAGTATTTGAGGAATACGGTGCGCCACTTGTCAACACCGTTTATGACGACCCACGCACTTGGCATATCTACGACACGCTTCAAGGTGCTAACGCGGCATATTGGGTAGTTGAGGAGAACGGCGAAGTTGTGGGCGGCTGCGGATTTTTTCCCACCGAAGGACTGCCAGACGGTTATGCCGAATTGATAAAGTTTTATCTGTCAAAGCTATGCCGTGGCAAAGGCTACGGTTCGCGGCTGTTTTCGTTAACAATCGACGGGGCGTGGAAGGCGGGCTACAACCATTTGTACATTGAATCATTTCCCGAATTTGCCGATGCCGTAACAATGTACCGCCGCCACGGCTTTGTCCCCCTACCACACCGATTGGGACATTCGGGACATACCGCCACAAGTATTCATTTGGAATTGGAGCGGACAGAAAAAAGTGAAAATTAGTAGATAATCATTTTGTATATTTGCAAAAAGAAAAAAAATGAAAGAGATACATTTCGATACTGTTCAGCAGTTCAATGATTTCTACGGTTTTGAGACGCTTCATCCGTTAGTGAGTGTGGTGCGTTTCGACAAAGAACACACGCTCGAAGAGTGTATGGTGCATTATGGCGTGTATGCTCTGTTTTTGAAAGAGAACAAGGGTTGCAAACTATCGTATGGACGTACCCAATACGACTTCGACGAGATGACCGTGACCTCTTTCGCTCCAGGACAGACTATTCACGTTGAGCCTAATCCAGACGTGGTGTTTCCTAAGTGGACGGCACTGGTATTTCACCCTGACTTCCTCGCTCGCACACAGTTAGGACGACAGATGTCGAGATACGAATTTTTCTCGTACAGCAGCAACGAGGCACTGCACCTTTCCGCAGGCGAAATAGAGATTTTCCGTAGCGTGTTGGCCATGATTCAGCAAGAACTGCAACACGCCATCGACAAACACAGCCGTGAATTGATTGTGTCGAACATCGAATTGTTATTGAATTATTGCTTACGGTTTTACGACCGACAGTTTATCACCCGTGAGGAGATAAACCATGTGACGGTACAACGGTTTGAGTCGCTTTTAGACGATTATCTGACAGAGAAGGCTGCAATCAATGGCATTCCGACAGTGGCTTATTTTGCCGAGCAATGCAACCTTTCTGCTGGTTACTTTGGTGAGCTAGTGAAGGTGGAAACAGGTCGCACGGCGCAGGATTTCATTGCCGACCGAATTGTTCGTCGCGCCAAGGAACTGCTTAACAGTCAGACCTTAAGCATCGCTCAAGTGGCCGACCGTCTAGGCTTCGGTTATCCGCAACATTTTGTTCGTTTCTTCAAACGAAAGACGGGCAAGACACCAACAGAATATAGGGCGGCGTAGATACTTTCCGAAATCTGTTTATCTAAATCTACCCTCTTCGCACCATATCCTTCAAATTGACATTAGGATGGTGATATTGACGTTCGGGTATTGTTGTTTTTCCGCCTACTTCCACGGCTTGCTGGGCGCAGAAATGCACGCAGGCAAGACAGAGTGTACAACGGTTGTCCATAACAGCTTTATTGTCAATAAGACTAATGTTTGCTTGCGGACAAACTTTTGTACAAACGCCACAACCAATACATTTGTCGGAATTTATAGCAGGCAGAGTGAGCCGATATACTTTTTGCGAAACCTTTTTAGTATTCAATATCCATCCAAAAGGATCAAACCAACTAAAATGCAAGCGATGACGTTTGTCGAGCAACTCTTTCGCAATCAAATCGACACGTGATGCAAACTTATCAAACTTCCATGCTTGATTGTTGGGATTCCGTCCAAATGCAATGGCACTGCTGTCGGGCATACGGATTTTGTGGCAATAGTCTAACTGTATATCTTTCTGTTTTAGGATCTTACGAATCGACCAAATGGCATTGTTAGTTTGTGCGCCACAGGTAATCACAATGAACGTGTACGCATTTTTCGGTAAAACCAACTGAGCCACAAGCTGTTTCACAGCCACGGGTGCGTCGAGCCAATAGGTTGGATAGACCAAACCAATGCATGTTTCACCCTGTAAATCAGCATTTACCGCATCATAAAGCGACAGTACACGTTCGCCTAACTTCTCTGCCAATTGTCGTGCAATTGCCAAACTGTTTCCCGAACCAGAAAAATATAGTATCATAAATTATTGTTTTTCACCAACAAATATAATATTATTCTTAATTTTATCCTATTTTTAGAAATTTTCGATATTCAGATACCTTCTACATCTCAAATGTGTCATATCTTTGTATTCGAAAATGTTCCTTAGTGGTACGATAGCCGACTGTGACTACATCCACACCAAGACTGTCAATCCACGTTGCAGGGATGAATATTTAACCCATATTAGCATTAAAAGTAACATTTTATACAATTTTTTGCAATTTGAGTAGTTATTAGGATGTAACCAACATGAATTATTAACATCGATAATTGAAAAATTATCATAAATTTTGCTGATCATGAAAAAAATAGCTTTTAGTTTAATTATTTGCTTTACTGCAATAATTTCTAGTTTTGCTCAAACTGATCATCGTTTCTCTTTAGGATTAGGACAATTCAGTCATGCATATGTGGATGAAATGACGAATGAACTCTTTACTGATGTGGATTATTACTATCCCGGACCAGATGATCATGGTACATACGAGTATACGAATGAATCCTTGCGTTCATTCCCTTTAACTCTTAATTTTCATTATGAAGCCACATTAGGTAAACATTTTGGTATTGGTGTCTGCTTCGGTTATGATTACTTAAGAATGCATCAGGAGACAGAGACCATCTTCTCCACTGGTGAGGCACAAAGACCAAATGGTGACACCTACACTACATGGGATCGTTCATACGATTTCGGAACACTTCGCAGACATATATTCTTTGTTATGCCTGAGGCAAGCGTCTATTGGTTTAAAAGAAATCATGTCGCCATGTATAGTAAATTAGGTCTTGGTATGAAATTTGTTGCTGAATCAAGAGATTTCGATTCTGACCGCCGTGATATCATGGAATTCAAGAACAAGGGATTCTATTGTCAGGTGTCCCCTGTTTGTGTGGAGTTCGGCGGACAAAAATGGCGTGGATTTGTAGAGTTGGGTTATGGTGCACAAGGTATCGCTCAATATGGTGTGAAATATACCATCAAAGGAAAAGAAAAGAGTACAGCAGAAGAAGAGTAATTAATAAGGTGAATTCTATAAATCTGTCGTTCTAAAAAAAGAATGGAGGAATGATGAATTTATAGAACTCACCATAATTGTAAATAGTAAAAATTATGGCAAACATGAAGAAAATTCTTGGTAGCATTACAGTTGCAGTTGTCGCTCTCTATGCATTAGTTAGCTGCGACCCATGGTACAATGTTGATGTTTATGTCAAAAACTCAACCTCTCAAACGATTGTATTTCAATCAATAAGCAAAGGAACAAAGAATTCTCCACGAGACTATTCGATATACGATCGAAAAGATTCAATCGTCATCAAAAGTGGAGAAAGAGTCTTATTGTTTCACGATAGTGATATAGGTACCTTCGGCAAAGATGATAAATATATCATTTCTGGAATCATGGAGAACCGTTATCCTAATGGCATAATGATTACATATGCAGATGGGGATACAATCACTCACCTTCCTGATTCTGTATCTACTGATTTTAATTCACCTTATGATCACACATCCTATTCTTTCCGTTTCTGGAGGGATGAAAATGAAGCTACCTACGTGATCATGAAATAAGGTTGGAGGGTCACTCCTCCATTGCCAAATTAATTAGTCTTTTAATGTGAATCTGCACACTGTCCAGACATGGCAGTGTGCAGTTGTTATTATTGAGTATCAACGGTAGTTCAGTACATCCGAGTATGATAGCCTCAATGGCATGATCTTGTTTCATTTTATTGATAATCTCAACAAACTCTCGCAAGGTGGATTCTTTAACCACACCCACTTCCAATTCTTCGTATATTCTTTTAGCTATCAGTTCTCTATCCTCTTTTTCTGGTACAAACACTTCAATGCCAGCCTGAACCAGATCCTTCTTCATGAAATCTTGTTCCATTGTGAAGATGGTACCTAAGAGGCCCACCCTCTTGTAGCCCTTTGCAAGGATCTCATCACGTACCGCTTTCGGAATGCTCACCAATGATACACCCGTACGGTTTACCACCTCCTCATATACAATATGCGTGGTACATGCAGTTAATGAGATGATTTGTGCCCCACAATCAACTAAATGATGGATTTTCTCAGTGAGGTAATCACAGAGTGATTCTTTCTCCCCCGCTTCGATTAATCGCCAAATCTTACGAAAATTGACACTCTCTATGGATAATTCCGGCATCTCTTTCCCATGAGAGAGTTGATCGATTGCCGCATTTAACTCCTTATAATACATGATGGTAGATTCAGGACCCGTTCCACCAACTAAACCAATCTTTTTCATCTTTCTACTTTTTGAAAGGTCGTCATTTATTTCAATTCTCAGATAGAAGAGGATGTATCCACTATCGAGCTAAACGGAATCCGCAGTCGATATCACTGAAATCAGGTTGATATCCTGCACGACAGGAGCAACGACAATATTCTGCTCCACCACCCCAGCTACCACCACGTAATACGCAGTAAGTACCAGATTCTGGTCCTTGTGGATTGATGTTGGTCTCTTTATAGTAATCTTCATTATACCAATCGAGACACCATTCCCACACATTTCCGCTCATATCATATATACCCAGTTCATTAGGTTGTTTTGACGAAACAGGATTGGCTTTACCACAATCAAACCAAGCTACATCCGTAGCATTGTTACTTCCTGAATATTGATAATGTTTACTCATCTTTCCACCTCTGGCAGCAAACTCCCACTCAGCCTCGGTTGGCAATCGGAATTTCATGCCCGTGAGGGAGTTCAACTTAGAAACGAATTGTTGAATCTCATCCCAAGATACCTTATCGACAGGCAATGTTTTGCCTTGTGTCTTGGAAGGATTTTCTTCCATCACGGCTTGCCATAGGGCTTGAGTCACCTCTGTTCGAGCCATCCAATAGTCGCCCAATGTAACTAAGTGCGCAGGCTTCTCATTCTCGAAAGGATTCTGCATCTCAGGTGTAGCACCCATTGTAAAAGTGTCACCCTCCACAAAAACCATGGTGAATGATACACCATTCACAGTGATGGTATCGATATTTAATGCTGACGTTGTTTCAGGTTGAATCTGTTCTGGCATGGACAACTGAGTTGCAGGTGTTGATTCATTCATATTATTACACGAAACGAATCCAATCAATAGTAGTCCGATTATCCATTTGTTTATCTTCATATTCCTCAATTTTTACATTTCTTACAATTTATTATAACGATGAATTTATAGAAACGCTCACCTCATAATAATTCAACAACAAATATATCAATTTTATTAGCTCTTACATAGCAAATCAAGAATTTTCATGAGATGAATTGAAAGAACTTGCTTCTAACTGATAAAATAAGCCTTTTGTTGAAGAGTAAATAGATTTTTTTTTGGTAAAAAGAGATTGAAAGGGTATCTTTGCCTAAATTTAATAAAATTGAGATGACGAATAATATGCTACACATAGTTGCGGATGAAACGATATGGAACATAATGCTTGTATGTGGGATGGCATTGTCATTGGTATTTACGGGAATTCTCATTCCCCAGATTTTATTAATTGCTTTCCGTAAGAAATTATTTGACGAACCTGATGGAAGAAAAATTCATCACAGTACCGTTCCTCGTTTGGGTGGTATCGCTTTCGAACATGTGATTCTTTTTTCATTCTTCATTCTTTTGGTACTGGATATCAATTCAGGTCGATATCTGTTATCCAACGAGTTGCAGTCTCACACATTAGAGCTTTCCGTTTCGGTATGCTCGCTTATTCTACTCTACCTTGTGGGTATTGCGGATGATCTTGTGGGAGTGAAATATCGTGCTAAGTTTGTGGTTCAAATCACTTGTGGTATTCTCTTTCTTGTAGGAGGATTGTCCATCTCCGATTGTCATGGCATATTTGGAATTCATCAGTTACCTTCCTTCCTATCCATTCCTTTCTCCATCGTCATGGTGGTCTTTATCATCAATGCAATTAACTTGATTGATGGTATCGATGGATTGGCATCCGGGCTGAGTGGGGTAGCTCTTTTATTCTACACGTATATCTTTTATCAACTTGGTGAATATCTATATGCGCTGATATCCATCACGACATTGGGTACTATTATTCCGTTCTTTTACTACAACGTATTCGGTAATCCGGAGAAACATCGTAAGATATTCATGGGAGATTCAGGTTCACTCACCATTGGGTTGATACTCTGTCTACTCAGTTTTAAAATTGCCAATTTGGATATGAGTCTTCATCCAGAGACTTCGGTTTATAATCCGTTGGTACTTGCCTTTATACCACTTATGATTCCTTGTATGGATGTAGTACACGTCTTTATCCATCGTGTACGTCATCATAAAAATCCATTCTTGCCAGATAAGAACCATATCCATCACAAGTTGTTGCGAATGGGAATGAGTCAACGCAGTTCTCTCCTTCTCATATTGGTATTATCAGCCCTTTTCATGGTTGGATTTATTCTCCTTTCACAATATGTGAACATTAACATTGTCTTTATCGTCTATATCATTATCTACACAGGACTCAATTGCTGGATGTCGCACAAGATAAAAGGCATCGAGGGGAAATAATATCCCACAAAATGAATTTATAGAACTACCTACAAGCCTACATCATCAATGACAAGGCTGTCGATGACCTCCCCTATTTAATATCTTATTAGCATGGATTACTTCCCTATCCTTCCATCATAAATTCAAAACGAAACGACATGTGTGCCCCTATACTTCGTTCGTAGTTCCTCAAACCCTTTCTTGGCGGCTTCTAAATCCGTTGTACACATAGCATAAACATAATATTTCCCTCCCTCTTCATAATAGCCTGCAGAGCTATATCCTTCCATCTCTAAAACCAGAATGAAATGATTCGCCCTTGATAGTGTAGGAAACTCACCACATACAAGATAGTGCTCAATCTGACGGTCATCCTGTGCAAGGGTGTGTTGTCGTTCGGCTTGAACAAGATACTCCAATGCATCATCAATATTTATAGATGCATAACCCGTATCTGATTGTAGGAATGGATGTACAAGCAGATTGTTATAAAAAATGACAGGCATGATTATCGAACTCTCCTCCCCTTTCTCACGAAGACGTCTCAACATATCCTCTTCATTCTGTTTCTCGGAAACGGAATGTTCTATGAAGGGAATCTTCTCCCCATTTAAGGTCTTCTTTGCATAGGCACAATTACCGCAACCTTCCATTGTGTACATCTCCAGGTTCTGTGCAAATGAACCAGAGAGTGGCAGAATACTCGCAAATAATATGATCAACCTTTGCATAAGAGACAAAAAAAGTGGACTGGATGAATAATCATCCAGTCCACTGATAAACTAATTATTTAACAATAACAATTCCATTTAGGGTACCATCTTCTGTGAAGAGGATGTATTCGCCTGCAATCAAATCACTGATAGCGATTTGAATCTTATTGCTGTTAGCCTTTACCGACTTCACTGTTTCTCCGTTCATATTAACCATTTGGATAGTCTTGTCTTTCAAAGAAGAAGACTCTACAAACACGATTTCTGAAGCTGGATTAGGATATACATACAACGAAGTGGCATTCTCATCAAGCACGATGGTTGTAGTACCAAAGTCTCTCAAATCTACCAACGACCTCAATGTTGCGGCATATACCATGGTTGATTTTGCACGCAAGCTGGATGGTCTCTTCGTGTTCTTATTGCAGATAAGTGACAAGTTCAATACCACGAAGTCTTTCTCTGTACATGCTACAGTTACACTATCATAGTAGATAACATTGCCAGACTGATATACTTTCCAATTGGTGATTAATTCATTATCATCGTACGAAAGAACTTTCACGTTCACTGAATCAATCTTCTCTGCGAAGTCAATCTCACATCCGTTCGTCTCTACCACACCGATTGATTTTACGGTATCGACAACCACAACCACCTCTTGGTTATCGTTCACTATAACCTCTGTAACATCATTATAAGTTGAGATTGGGTTTGCATAGACGCAGCTTCCATCTTCTTTAGTAGCCTTTTCATTGTAGTTGGCTGCCTTTGGATCTGTACAACCCTCCACAACAATCACGCTATCATGTTTCTCATAGATACATTCTGAATTAACGGAAGCCAATGGATTGTAGTTGATAGCCTTAGCATCCATACAGCCCACTATCGTATCGCTTACCGTACGATATTCACATGTATTATTGTCTATCTCAGCGTATGGATTGTAATTCAATGCGAAGGTATCTGTACATCCATGGATGATCTCTCTTGGATACTGACAGCTACCATCATTGTAAGTGGCCAATGAATCGTAGTTCAAGGCACTTGCATCCGTACATCCGCCAATCTCCTTCACATACTCACACAAACCACTGTTATGAGTTGCCTCTGGATCATAGTTCAATGCCTTCGGATCGGTACATCCATAGATCACCGTTGCATAGATACAGCTGTTATCCCTTACGGTTGCCAACGAATCGTAGTTCAAGGCAGCAGGGTCGGTACATCCACAAACCATATCGATGGCAAAGCATGCCGTAATCAGTACGTCCTTACCCGACACCAACTTAAACATATAAGTTGAGTCATCCCATGGTTGGAACTGACTGCCTCCCGTTACATCAACAGACTGTACATGATAGCCTACCGCTGGATGTACGCTAAACCAGATGGTATCACGAGCATTTCCTTTGGTTGGAGCATTGATCCATCCTTTACCACAGCTGACAAGCGTATCAATGTTAAGCTTTTCAATGTAAGAGATATATAATCTTTCAGCTGGCATCCTGAACGAAGCAGAGTCCCATTTTCTTCCCCATACTTCCAACTCCTCGCCAGAAGCTGTTCTGATCTTTACTCTGTCTGCCTCTATATCTCCATACAACTCCATATAAACATGAGATTCACATCTTATAGAATCTATCGTAGAGGTTCCATTTAGATCAAAGGATGGTTCTGTTTCATAATCATAATAATAAATCCTTCCTTTTACATTCTTCCTGAATGATTCATCAAATATAATTGAGCTCTTTACATCACATCTGAAGTTAGGAGTAACCCAAACCTCTTTGTCCGCTTCCATTATAAAAGCATAAAGTGTATCAGCGACCTTATAAGAAGTTGCTCCTGATACATCGACACTATGGAGCATATATCCAGGGTCAGGCACCACACTAAACCAGATAGTATCGCCAGCGTTTCCTGATGATGGACAACGAACAATTCCTCCTTCGCGAGATCTAACATGTATTGCCAAATTGGTTGTTTTCGTTACTTCCACCAATACGTCAGAGAACGGCATTTCAAAGGAGATTACTGTGTCCTTTATCGTGCTATTTAACTGATTCCAAGCGACACCATTTCTATAAGTAGAGACTTTTGGAGTAATACCTTTCTTAAACATAATATTAACCTTAGTACCTGACTCGGCAGATATAGGGTATCCATATTCAGTAAAGTAGTCTATATAAGTGGAATCATAGATAATCTCGTAAGAAGGATTCTTAATAGAGAGGACGATGTCGCTGTCTGGCATAAAGAAATCCACACTGTCGCCCATCATATGCTTATAAATAAGTCCTCCGTTTTTCTCACGTACACTCACTACCGATTCATAAACCAATCCATTGAACACATACATGAAATCCACACGCTCTCCTACAGGAATAGAATCTAATCCCTTATTTTTATTCAACCAATATGGATTGAGTGCAACATTGCACTTTGCAAAGGTTGAATCCAATGTGATGGAGCGATATCTAGATATAGATATAGGCTCGAAACATACGTTGATTGTTGCCGATTTGTCTTCCACCATCACAAACATATAGGTGGTGTCATCCCATGATTGGAACCGGTTGCCACCCGTCACATTAACACTCTGTACGGTATAGCCTGCTGCAGGGTGTACGCTAAACCAGATGGTATCACGTGCGTTCCCAACCTCCTGAGGACAATTGATCTGACCCTCTCCGCAGTCAATCTGCTTGTATATTGGAAGATTCGTCGATTGAGCAGCACCCACCAAAACATTACTAAATGGCATTGTGAAGGAGACACTCCATGTATTGTTTCTTTCCCATCCGCTTTCAGTGTTGTCCATCGTCATCCAGCTGCCATCCCATCTTTCGCTAGAGACTCTCGCGATGATGTCGCCCTCATAAAGAATCTTCACCGTAGTACCTGCCTCCGCTGATATTGGATAGCTGAAACCATTAAAGTGGTTTATATAAGTAGAATCATACCGAATCTCATAGGTAGGATTCTGAACCGTGAGGACGATGTCGCTGTCTGGCATAAAGAAATCCACACTGTCGCCCATCATATGCTTATAAATAAGTCCTCCGTTTTTCTCACGAACGCTCAAATTTGATTCATAAGCCAATCCATCGAACATATACTTGAAATCCACACGCTCTCCCACAAGGATGGAATCCAATCCCTTACTGCTATTTAACCAATAAGGATTGACTGTAACATTACACTTTGTAAAGGTTGAATCGAATGAGATGGAGCGATAGGTTGGATAAACATCCTCCTCAATGGATATATACACATTTTCTGCAGGCATGAAAAACCATACTGAATCGCAGTAATCACAAGTATTTGTCTTTACCTTTTGTCCAGATTCAGTCACAACTTCCACTTGTTCTTTCAAATCCCAATCAGGGAATCTCGCAATCGTCACACGTGTATTATATCTAACTGAATCACGCCTATATGATGTATAACCATAATCTTTACATTGCCCTATATTTACGTTCCAATAATTATCATCATATATATATATGAATCCATTATCCAAATTATTTATACATGTAGAATTCAAAATAACACTATAATCTCCATTAAAATAAACCCAAATATTCGGAATAATATCTTCTTTCATTACGAAACAATAGGTCGTGTCATCTTTTTTATTGTATACAATATTGTTACTGTATACGCTCCCTATTCGATAACCTTCATTAGGAATTACATTAAAACATATTGTGTCTCCTGCATCTCCATATTGAGAGCATCGAATTACTCCACCCCCATTTCCCGCATATATTCTAATCGGAATGTTTTTTGTCTGAACCGCAGACAATGTTAAATCCTGATGTGGCATTACAAATGAGATAGTAGAATCCGTTATTACATAATCGTTGAAATATAAAACCTTTGGCTTGATTCCCTTTTTATACATTACATTCACTGTTGAACCAACCTCAGCTGAAGTAGGGTTATTATAATCAGTAAAATAGTCTATATAAGTGGAATCATAAATAATCTCGTAAGAAGGATTCTGAACAGAGAGGACAATGTCGCTATCTGGCATAAAGAAATCTATGCTATCGCCCATCTTACTATTATAAAGAAGACCTCCAAGATGTCCTCCTCTGTTTTCATAAATTCTTAATGTAGATTCATAGTTCAATCCATCGAACATATACATGAATTCCAATTGTTCTCCTACAAGAATGGAATCCAATCCCTTACTGTTATTCTGCCAATTTTGATTGAGTGTAACATTGCACTTTGTAAAGGTTGAATCCAAAGTAATGGAGTGATAGATTGGAGTTTTTTCGAAACAGACATTAATCCATTCATCATGACCTGGCCTCATTACAAAGCGGTAGGTTGTATCATCCAAAATTTCAAAATCTTTAGAACCTGGCACAAAGACTTCCTTGATGTAATACCCTTTATCTGGATAAACGTTGAACCAGATGGTATCTCCAGCATTACCATGTTCAGGATGACGAACTGTTCCACCTTCACACTCAATATTCTTACCGATGAAAAGATCTGTTGTCTGTGCTGCCGTCACGATTGTATAACCATATGGCATCACAAAAGAGGCTATTGAATCATTTACCGTAACATCATCTAGAAGATACCATTGATCCTCAGCCATTTCCCATCTACCACCAGGCGTAATACCCCCTCTAAACATTACATTAACGATAGTTCCAGCCTCAGCAGAAATGGGATTATTATAACCAGTAAAGTTGTCTATGTAAATTGAATCATACATAATTTCATAGACTGGATTCTTAACAGAAAGGACAATATTGCTATCTGGCATGTAGAAATCCACACTGCCATCTAGTTCAAATTGTGCAATTCGGTCACCTTCTGGTAATCGTACACTGATTGTTGATACATAACGCAAGCCATCAAACATGTCGAAGAAATTCAATCGTTTTCCAACATTGATAGAATCCAGACTGTTAGTTTTAGTCCAATTAGGATTGCAAGTAACATTGCACTTCGCAAACGTTGAATCCAATGTGATGGATCGTGTTGCCGCACTTACATTGTTTGTTCCGATTAATAAAAGCGACAAAAGGAGTGTCGCTAACCATTTTGTTCTAAGTAAAATTACACTCATAAACCTACATTTTAATTTATCAGTGCAAAATTCTTAAAAATTTTTAAATAATGAAAATATATTAGTGCGTAATTATTCACAAACACTAACTTCAAAGAAGTTAAACAATGTATTATCTTCCTTTTTTCCCTGAAAAGAATTTTGAAAAGTGCTCAATAAGTGTTACCTTGCTTGACAATAAAGGGAATAAATCTTCTATTCGGTATCTGAAGCGGAAAATGATGGATAGTATTAAAGCAAAACGGAGATACACTGTTGAAAAAGTGTATTTTAGTGAACGCAAAAAATGGTTCATGGAGAATAATCGACCCTTTTGGATTATCCCTTCATTCTTCTCCATCATAACTTACTTGTTATTCCTATTACTCTATTACCTAAATATAATTAATATGCACGATAATTCCCTATCATGTATTATTGCGCTTCCTGCAGTGCTAGTTGCAAACTGCATGTTTTTCTATAGCAGTTATACTAGATTCCACAAATTAATGGAATTTTCCATTGGGAAGTTTATCTACGATATAGAGATTAACAACGATTCCATCTTTATAAAATACCTGGATAGTGATGATTTTGAGAATAAGGTTTCCCTGCCAATTGCCGATTATTCTCTTATTTTAGAATCCTACCCCAAGTGCTTGGAAATACAAACAAAGGGAAAAAAGAATATGTGCGTGATCATTTTTAAGAAAAGTGATATCAAGAATTCCGAAATTGACTTTTTCGTTAATTTCTTCCTTCAATACAATATATTGGGCTGGAAAGAAAGTGTTCTTAGAAAAATAAAGAGCGATTATATTTCTGTTAAAAATTCCATAAAAAGGAGCCGTGATAACTTATCATAAGTCTCTATATATAGTTTGAAAATAATTTGATTATGAAGATAATACATACTAGCGATTGGCATTTGGGGAAAGTCCTATATAATCAGGAACTAACCCCTAATCATGAAGCCTTTCTTCAGCAACTCTACTCCATCGTACAGGAGCAACGACCAGACGCGCTTCTTATCAGTGGGGATATCTACGAGACTTCCAATCCTTCCGTTCTCGCACAGAAGTTATTCCACTCAAGCATCCTGCAATTACACAACGCTGCGCCTCAGATGAAAATTATCATCATTTCTGGCAACCACGATAGTGCCCAACGTGTCAGTATCGGAAGCGACCTATGGAGACTTGCCAATGTGCATATCATCACCTCCATTCATACACTCGATGATCGCTCTGCCGATTACGACCAACATATCATTCCCATCACCGATTCTAACGGAGAAACGCTTGCTTTGATAGGTGCCATTCCTTTTGCCTACGAACAGAACTTCCCCAAGGTGACCGATTCTCACAATCGTATACTTGCCTTTTATGAAGGTCTTTGCCATCGTATGCACGAACTTAATCCACAACGGAAACCTCAGGTGTTAATGGGTCACCTGACCATCTCGGGCGATTTAGATTTCACGGGACATAAACTAGACGCTATCGGTGGAATGGAGTCGCTGGATGTATCGAATATTGTACCTGAGTTCGATTATCTCGCCCTCGGACATATTCATCATGCCCAATTCATCCATAATACACAACATAAGGTGCGTTACTGTGGTACTCCCATCGCGGTTAGTTTCGACGAGGATTACAACCATTCCGTCTCTATTGTCACCTTCGACAATCAAAATCATCCCAACGTGGAGGAACATCTTATCCAAACGCCTCACCAATTAGAGACCATTCCGAAACAACCTCAGCCCTTTGATGAGGCACTGAAGGAACTAGCCTCCTACCCTTCTGATCAGAATAATTTCTTGCGACTGAACGTGTTAGCGGGTACCGCTCCGAGTGATGCCATGGCATTGGCTACCGAAAAAATGGAAGGGAAAAAGGCGGAACTGCTCTACATCAACTATACGCGCATAAAGGAACAAGAACGGAGTGCAGACGTACCAATCACCCTTTCTGAATTTAACGAACTAACGCCCCTTCAAGTGGCTAAACGTTATTTAGGCGATCAATTCACGAAGGAGATGGAAACCACCTTCAACGAAGTTCTTCAACAACTAAACGACTAACGACATGAAGCTACACGAACTTAAAATCCATAATATCGCATCCATAGCGGATGCTTCCATCCACTTCAATGAATCACCTCTGAAGGATGAATCCCTTTTCCTCATCTGCGGACCAACAGGTGCTGGTAAATCCACCATCCTCGATGCCATCTGCTTGGCACTCTATGATGATACACCTCGACTCAATACAGCTTCTAGAAAGGACAAGTTCTCTCCTGATGGAAATGATAAGACTCTTACCTTGCAAGACCCTCGACAACTGCTTCGAAGAGGTGCTAATGAAGGTTCCATCTCCCTCTCCTTCGAAGGAAATCAGGGAGATCTTTATCACTCTTCATGGTCTGTACGCCTCAATCGCAATGGAAATCTTAATAAAAGCGAATGGGTACTCGAAAACGTTACTCAAAACCAAACCTATATCAAAAAAGATGAAATCTCATCGGAGATAGTACGTGCTATAGGCGTTGAATTCGCTGATTTTCAACGCACTTCTATGCTGGCTCAAGGTCAGTTCTCTCAATTCCTGAAAAGTGATGACTCAACAAAAGCTGATATCTTACAAAACCTTACAGGCAAAGAGAATTATGAACGTATCGGAAGGAAAATCTATGAGATCACCAAGGCAAAGGAGAAAGAGCTAGATGATAAAAAGTTAATCATCGATAGCCAGCATATATTAAGTGATGAAGAACGTTCTAAAATCATTGATGAACTCTATAATAAGGGACTATCCCTCAAGGAGTTGAACGATGAAAAAACGTTGCTGGAGAAAAAGAGTGCTTGGGTTAGAAACTGGAATAAGATAATCAATCAACTGGAAAACGACAAAAAGGAGTTGTCACAATATGATGAGAAAATCTCATCCGACTCATATAAGAATGAGAGTCAGACAATTACCCATTGGAATGAGTCGGCTACTGCTATTGAATGGCAAAAATTATTACATAACTCAGAAAGGAGTTTACAAGATGTTACATCACAGGAAGAGCGTCTGAAGGAGCGATTTTCGGTTATGTGCAGTGGTATCAACGGACTGATTGAAAAAACGAATGATGAGAGTCGTCAACTTGATGCCATAAAAAAGAGGATGGAGCAACGCACAAAGCAGGAAATAACCATGCTTGAAAACGCCAATGTTATCATTGCCGACCTAAAACGAGCAAATGAGGCACATGTTAAATCGCTTGAATCAGAAAAGGCCATTAAAGCCACAGAGGAACTGATTGAAAAGCATGACACAGAGGTGAAGAACGCAGAGAAGAGACACAAAGCGGAATTAGAAAAAACGAATCAACTACAAGAGCAGATAAACCGCTTGGCAAAAGAAATCAAAGAGGCTGACCCAGATGGCACGCTGTTACAACAACAAGAAAATATTCTTGCCATTTCAACCATTCTCGACTCAATGATTGCCCTGCGCGACTCTCTTTTCAATGCCGAGAAGGAACTAAAAACAAATCAGGAAAGTTATCAGAACCTACAGAAAAAGATAGATACACTGAATACAGAAGAGAAACGTGCCAAAGAAGAATATTCTATCGCCAAAGAGGTCTACGAAACAGCAGAAAAAGCGGTGAAGGATATTGCAAAAGAGCTACGAAGCACGCTTAAAGAAGGCGATGTTTGTCCGGTATGCGGTCAGAAGGTAACCTCCTTGTTCTCTGACGAACATTTTCAATCTTCATTGTCTCAACAATTAACGAATAAGACACAAAAAGAAAAGATATGGGAGAACTACAATACTGAATTGAATAAAGCGAACTCTGAAAAAACAGTCTTGGAGGATACAATCCACAAGAAGCAGGATGAATTGGGAAAAATTCGCCTTCAGTTGATAGAAAAAATCAACAATCCTATTTTACAGGATTCTGATTTCAAGCATGAAACGGAGTTCTATTTCCAAGCAGATTCTCTCGAATCGATGATAAGTGAGATAAAGGAACGGAAGTCTCAAATTAGCGGTCTGACAAAAAGGCTGACAGAATTACAGAAGCAAAAAGAGGATGTTCAGAAACAGAAAGACCAACAAAAGGCAATAGAGGAAAAAGAGGAACAACGATATGAAGATGAACAGAAGAGATTGACCCAACTAAATCATCAAAAGGAGAAGGATGTCAACCTCTGTGATCAGTATAAAAAAACGGAAGGTGATATCTTGACAAAAATGGAGGAACTCTTAACACTTCCTGATTGGGAAACTGCTTATAAAACTGATTTTCAGTCACTCATTGATGAAATCCTTCGTCTGTCCACGCAATATAACGAAGAAAAGGAGAAGGGAAAGATGTTGGAGAATCAGTTGCGGGTTGATAAAGGTGAATTGGAGCAGGTGAATGAACGTAAGGAAACCATCCTCAATGCAGTACAGTGGACAGAAGAGACCTCGGAAAGTAAGAGAATGGACCATCTTTTAGGAGCATGCACGAGGTTGTCTGATGAAGTGACCCAATGGAAAACAGAGTTGGGAAAGATAAAGACAGATATCACCACATACCAAAAGAACTTGAGCACCTTCTACTCCACTCATCCGGATATTGATGAGGCAAGATTGACAGACCTCTCCACACACTACACACAAGATAGTATCACGAAGATGAGTGCAGACCATCAAGAGATTACAAAGATGTATGCCACTTTGACGGGAAAATGTAATTCTTCGACAGGCGAGATGGAGAAGTTGAAAAGTGAGAAACCCACATTCAACGAAGGCGAGGCAGATTATCAAGAAGAGCATTTCCTAGCACAGATACAGGAGAAATCGCAAATGATTGGTAGCTTGAATCAGGAAATAGGAGGTTTGAAAGACAGACTGAAGAGTGATAAGGAGAATGAAGAAAAGGTAAAGAAACTATGTGAGGAATATGAAGAATCCCGTAAGGTTTTCGAACGGTGGAATCGATTGAATCAAGAGTTCGGAAGTGCAGATGGCAGTAAGTTCAAGAAGGTGGCTCTTAGTTTTGTCTTAGATGTGTTGTTACAGAATGCCAACCGCTATCTCTGTCAGTTTGACGACCATTTTGAACTTAGCAAGCAAGGTGATTACACCATTGTCATACATGATTATCGTAATGACAGCAATCTATCAAGTTCTGGGTTATCAGGAGGGCAACAATTTATGGTGTCATTAGCGTTAGCATTGGGATTAGCAGATATGGCGGAAAATTCGCACAGCGTTTCCGACACCCTCTTTATAGATGAAGGGTTTGGCACATTAAGTGATGAGTTTCTTGCGAATGTGATGGATTGTTTGGAGAAACTACATCAAAGTACAGGTAAGAAGGTGGGCATCATCAGTCATGTGGATTCTTTGAGAGAACGTATTGCCACACAGATAGTAGTCCACCAAGGCAAAGGTGTTCAGGCAAGCACTATAGAATTAAAGGCTTGGTAGGCTCATACCTGTCATCTTACGATAGAGGTCGAGGGCATATACATCCGTCATACCCGATATATAATCCAAAACAGCCATGATACGTTGATAGGACTCTTTGCTATCAATTTCATACTGTTCAGGAATACGTGCCAACAACTGTTTTGAATAGGCTTTATTGGCATTGAAGACAGCTGTTATCTCCTTCTCTATCAGAGTATAGATGATATTATAACCAGCAATTTCAATATCGACCACGTCTTTTGACTTGTATATCTTCTTATAAGAGATCTCCTGGCATTTCTCATACGCCTCTTTCACCATGGTAGAGACACACGTTACCAAAGGTGAGTTAAACGTACCTGAAAGGATTTCCTCTTCTTTCTCCACAAAAGCGCGAGAACATTCATCCACCAAGACACCAATCACGGACGAACGAAGGTAGGCAATCTGTTCGTTTTCATCTTTCACATTGTTCATGTGATTCTTTTTGCGTTCTTGATCCTCCTCCGAGAAGAATCCCAACAATAGATTTTTCGCCTCTGCATTACTGATTAGTTTCAGTTTATGCGCATCTTCAATATCCATGATCTCATAGCAGATATCGTCTGCCGCTTCTACAAGGAAGACGAATGGATGACGGGCATATTTATAATCATCCAAACAAATCATACCCAAGTCGTCAGCTATCTTTGCGAAATCATCCTTTTCAGTTTGGAAGAAACCAAATTTCTTTTTCTTCTCCGTGATATAATCCGATTTGTATGGATATTTTACAATGGAGGCGATAGTCGAATAAGTAAGGACGAAACCTCCCTTTCGGCGACCATTAAACTGATGGGTCAACAGACGGAAAGTATTCGCATTACCCTCAAAATGGATGATATCGTTCCATTGACTATCCGTTAAGCTATATTTCTCCTTCAAGTATTGTCCGTTACCTTCTGAGAAATAGGAAGCGATGGCAGTCTCTCCAGAATGACCAAACGGAGGGTTTCCCATATCGTGAGCCAAACAACCAGCCGAGACGATGGAGCCAATTTCAGATATCTTATCCGATATTTGATTCTTATGTTTCAAACGAAGCAGTTTAGCCACACTGTTACCCAATGAACGTCCTACGCATGAGACCTCCAGACTGTGAGTCAGACGATTGTGGACAAAGATGCTACCGGGCAGAGGGAAGACCTGAGTCTTGTTCTGCAACCGACGAAAAGGAGATGAGAAGATCAATCGGTCATAATCACGTTGAAACTCCGTTCTATCCTCTTCTTTAACATTATGATAATCTTCCAATCCAAAACGTTTGGAGGAGATTAGTTTATCCCAGTTCATCATATCTTTCAGTCGTTAGGACCTCTATCCGAGGTTGTTCATGAGATTTGAAAAAGGGGGAACATCGACAACCAGTGTTGCGATGCACCCCCCATCAGTTCATTTATGAATGGTATTATAGGTTAAGAGACTTTTTGATTGCCTCTACCTTTTTATCAGCATCAGCACATGCACGCTTGTAATCTGCGGCATCTTTCATTTCACCTTTCACTTCGATATAGAACTTGATCTTAGGTTCAGTTCCAGAAGGACGAACACTGACCTTAGTACCATCTTCAGTGAAATATTGAAGTACGTTAGCAGTCTCAGGCATGTTGATATCCTCAACTTTATTGCACTTAACGCATGTTTGTTTCAAAGACTTATAGTCCTTGATCAATTTAACAGCAGAGCCAGCCAACTCTTTAGGAGGGTTCTGACGGAAGTTCTCCATCATAGCCTTGATCTCATCAGCACCGCTCTTACCAGGTTTAACCACACTGATAGCGCTCTCTTTTTGGAATCCATACTCTTTGTAGATGTTCATCAACAATTCGTAAAGAGACATTCCATTATCCTTAGCCCAAGCTGCGATTTCACAGATCAAGCAGATAGAAGCTGGTGAATCTTTATCACGTACCTTGTCGTAAGGCAAGAAACCAAATGATTCCTCTCCACCTCCGATGTACTTCTCCTTTCCTTCGTTGACACGGATTCTGTAAGCGATCCACTTGAATCCGGTATATTCATCATACAACTTAACGTTGTTTTTATCTGCGATTTCACGAATCAATTCAGATGTTACAATGGTTTTCACCAAGAACTCATTACCTTTTAACTTGCCCAACTTCTTCATGTTGGTGATGATGTAATAGCAGAACATCATACAAGTTTGGTTACCATTGATGATCACCCACTCACCCTTGTCGTCGCGACATACGATAGCCAAACGATCGGCATCAGGGTCAGATGCGATAACCAAGTCGGCACCCAACTTCGTACCGAGGTTCATACCCATGGTCATTGCCTCTGAGTTTTCAGGGTTAGGAGACTTAACCGTTGGGAAGTTACCATCGATAACCATTTGTTCAGGAACCACGTTGATATTTTGGAAGCCCCATGAACGCAAGCACAAAGGAACGATTACACGACCAGTTCCGTGCAATGGAGAATAAACGATGTTCAAGTTCTTTTGGCGATTGATCACCTCTTGATCAACCATAGCCTCTTTCACTGCCATCATATATTCGTAGTCCATCTCACCACCGATGATAGTGATCAAATCCTTATTAGGAGTGAATTTAACATCATCTACCTTTACCTTGTTCACCTCGTCAATGATTCCTTTATCATGAGGAGCCAAAACCTGAGCACCATCCTCCCAGTATGCTTTGTATCCGTTATATTCTCTTGGGTTGTGAGATGCTGTGATGTTCACACCACTTTGGCAGCCCAACTGACGAATAGCAAATGAAATCTCTGGTGTAGGACGAAGGCTTTCAAAAAGATAAGCGTGAATTCCGTTAGCAGAGAAGATGTCTGCAACTATTTCAGCGAACAAACGTGAGTTATTACGGCAATCGTGACCTACCACCACGCTGATCTCTTTCTTACCAGCGAAAGCTTTCTTTAGGTAGTTGGCCAAACCTTGAGTGGCCATTCCGACCACATATTTATTCATACGATTGGTACCAACCCCCATAATACCACGCAAACCACCTGTACCAAACTCTAGGTTCTGGTAGAAGGCATCAATTAAATCTGTCTTATCAGAGTTATCCAACAAACGTTGAACCTCTTTCTTCGTCTCAGTGTCAAAATTACCGTTTATCCAAGCATTTGCTTTAGCGGTAACCTCTTGCAACAAAGCGTTATCCATACTAAAAATTTATATAAAATTATAAAATATTATTCTTCTCAATATCCTTAAAGTAACGATATGTTGAAACTTTCAACTCAAAAGTAGATAATTCATCACAAACGATGATACCATTCTTATGAAGTTGCAAAGCACTCAACGTACACATTTGGCAAACACCACCTTCAACAGCTTGTTGCAAAGCTCTTGCTTTGTTATAGCCGCTTACCAAGATCATTACTTCTTTTGCATCCATGATAGTACCCACACCAACAGTCAAAGCTGAAGTAGGAACCTTACTCATATCGTTATCAAAGAAACGAGAGTTAGCAATGATAGTATCTGTAGTCAAATGTTTTAAACGAGTACGAGAGGTCAATGAAGAACCTGGTTCATTGAATGCGATGTGTCCGTCAGGACCAATACCACCGATGAACAATTGGATTCCTCCAGCTGCCTGAATGCGAGCTTCATAGTCGGCGCACTCCTGTTTCAAGTCTGCAGCATTACCATTCAATATGTTTACCTGATTTTCAGGAATATCTATATGCTTAAAGAAATTATTCCACATGAATGAATAATAACTTTCAGGATGTTCCTTTGGTAAGTTAACGTACTCGTCCATGTTGAATGTGATAACATTCTTAAAAGAAACGAGTCCCTCTTTATTCATCTTAATAAGTTCGCGATACATACCTAATGGAGAAGAACCAGTAGGAAGACCCAAAACGAATTTGCGGTCTGCTGTAGGTTTGAACTCGTTAATTGTGTCTGCTACATGTTTTGCAGCCCATTTGGAAACGGATGCGTAATCCGATTGGATTAGAACTCTCATACTCTTTTATTTTTTATATTTTTTACTCTTTTGTTAGTCTCAATGTCTCACCTTCCTTTTTCATCTGTGAGATGGATTTATATAGGAGATAAACACCCCATATAATAAGTGGAAGACTAAGAATCTGACCCATATTGATAAACATATTCTCTTCGAATTCCTCCTGATTGTTCTTTATGAACTCAATCAAGAAACGTGTCATAAAGACCATCTCCAAGAAGACTCCAAAGATGAAACCTTCAAATTTCCTTGCATTTGTGCGCCAATACAGGAACATAGTCACTGCGAAGGTGATTATGCAATATAGCGCCTCGTATATTTGGGTTGGATGACTTGGTGCTGAGAATACTGGTTCAGACCCAAGTTGCCACAAATGCATGTTTGTGATAAACTCAAATGCCCATGGTACATCAGTTGCATGACCATATATCTCATGATTCATCAAATTTCCCAAACGAATACAAGCGCCACATATAGCCACAGACATCACAATGCGGTCCATGGTCCAAATGAAACTTTTCTGTATCTTTTTACTAAACAACCACAAGGCTATAAGGATACCACAGGCACCACCGTGACTGGACAAGCCTCCCTTCCATACATACAATATCTCCGCTGGATGTGCAGAGTAGAATGCAAAGTCGTAGAAGAAGCAATGACCTAATCGAGCGCCGATAATGGTTCCAACCAACATGTACATTAGAATATCCGCTGATTGTTCTTGGTGAATCCCCTCTCTGTTGTATACTTTCATAACAACATAATAACCCACCATAAAACCAACAGCCCACAACAATCCATACCACCGAAGTGTGAGCGGACCTACGGAAATAATATCTGGGCTAACTGTCCAACGAATAAACTCTAATAACATAATTATAATCCTTTACCGTGACAATGTTTGTATTTCTTACCAGAACCGCATGGACATGGATCATTACGTCCAATCTTAGGTTCTGTGCGGATAGGTTCTACCCTTCTCTCTGGCTGTTGTTGAGGAGCTGATTGAGAAGGACCTCTATTTGATTGATATTTAGAGTAATCTTCACGTTTTTCAGGAACAGCCTCACGCACCTGCTCTGGGTCACGTTGCTGTACAGGGATTTGTCCACGCATCAAGATGGAGATAGCCTCTCGGTTGGTCTCCTCCACCATGTTCTTAAACAATCCAAATGACTCCAATTTATAGATCAATAGAGGGTCTTTCTGCTCGTAACTTGCATTCTGAACAGAATCTCTCAACTCATCCATTTGTCTCAAATGCTCTTTCCAGTTCTCATCAATCACATGAAGAAGGATCATCTTCTCAAATACCTTGACAATCTCCTTGCTCTCCGTCTCGTATGCTTTCTTCAAGTTAACTGGAATATTGTACTGACGTTTGCCATCCACAATAGGAATCAAGATGTTTTGATATTGCTCACCTTGGTTCTCATACACCTGTTTAATCACAGGGTTGGCAACCTCTGCTATTCTCTCCATCTTATGTTTGAATGAATCCATAGCAGCGTGGAACAAACTCTCCACAATCTCATCAGCCTTCATATTCTTGAATTCTTCCTCTGAAATAGGTGAATCAATTGCAAACAGTACCATTGTCTCCTCCTCAAAGAGGTCGAATGCATAAATCGGTTTGGATTTATCAACAATCATCTGAGCAGTATCATAAATCATATTCATGATATTGACACCCAAACGCTCACCCATCAATGTCTGTCTACGTTTGCGATAGACTACCTCACGCTGTGCGTTCATCACATCATCATACTCCAACAATCTCTTACGAACACCGAAGTGATTCTCTTCCACCTTCTTCTGTGCACGTTCAATAGATTTTGAAATCATGCTATGTTCGATCACCTCACCTTCCACAAATCCGAGTCTGTCCATGATACTTGAGATCTTCTCAGAACCGAACAAACGCATTAGGTTATCTTCCAATGAAACGTAGAAGATAGAGGATCCTGGGTCTCCTTGACGACCAGAACGACCACGCAACTGACGGTCTACACGACGTGACTCGTGACGCTCCGTACCAATGATGGCCAAACCTCCCGCTTGCTTCACTTCGTCAGAAAGCTTGATATCCGTACCACGACCTGCCATGTTAGTAGCGATGGTTACCGTACGACTCTTTCCTGCTTGAGCAACGATATCAGCCTCTTTTTGGTGTAACTTAGCGTTCAACACATTATGTTCTATTTTTCTCAACGTCAACATTCTACTAAGCAACTCCGAAATTTCCACTGAAGTGGTACCCACCAAGACTGGACGACCGGCATCCACCAAGCGACAAATCTCTTCGATAACGGCGTTGAACTTCTCACGTTTCGTTCTATAGACACGGTCTTCCATATCTATACGAGCTACTGGCTTATTGGTTGGGATAACAACCACGTCCAGTTTATAGATATTCCAGAACTCTCCTGCCTCTGTCTCAGCCGTACCAGTCATACCTGCCAGTTTGTGATACATACGGAAATAGTTCTGAAGTGTGATGGTAGCAAATGTTTGTGTAGCATCCTCCACTTTCACCTTCTCTTTTGCCTCGATTGCCTGATGCAGACCATCTGAATAACGACGACCTTCCATGACACGACCTGTCTGTTCATCAACAATCTTCACTTTGCCATCTATAATCACATACTCTTGATCCTTTTCGAACAAAGTGTATGCCTTCAATAACTGGTTGATGGTATGAACACGCTCCAATTTGATGGCATAGTTTTGCATCAAATCCTCTTTCTTGTTCTGATATTCCTCTTTCGGCAAGTTTTCTCCTTCCAAAGCCGACAACTGAGAAGCGATATCAGGCAATACAAAGAAATCTGGGTCTTCCGAAGCACCAGTCAATGCATCAATACCTTTATCAGTCAACTCAATGGAGCGATTTTTCTCATCGATAACAAAATAGAGAGGATCTGTGGCAATATGCATATTTTTATTTTGCTCTGCCATATAATACTCTTCAGTAGAGAGCAAAATACTTTTGTTTCCTTGTTCACTCAAGAATTTGATCAACGGAGTATTTTTAGGCAATGCCTTATAAGAACGGAACAAATCCAAAGCACCTGCTTCTTGTTCTTCTTTGTTCTCCGATTTCAATTTACGTTTTGCCTCAGAAAGGTAGTTGGTAGCCATTGTACGTTGAAGAGCAACCAATTTCTCCACACGAGGACATAACTCATCAAACTTCTGATCATCACCCTTTGGAATAGGACCAGAGATAATCAATGGCGTACGAGCATCATCGATCAATACGGAGTCAACCTCATCGACAATCGCATAATTGTGTTTACGTTGAACCAAATCATCAGGAGAAACGGCCATGTTATCACGTAGATAATCGAAACCGAACTCATTATTGGTACCGAATGTGATATCAGCCATGTAGGCTTTACGACGCTCTGGTGAATTAGGTCTGTGTTTGTCAATACAGTCGACAGACAAACCATGGAACTGATACAAAGGACCCATCCATTCAGAGTCACGTTTAGACAAGTAGTCGTTGACGGTGATGACATGAACACCATTACCCGTCAATGCATTTAAGAAGACTGGCAAAGTTGCAACGAGAGTCTTACCCTCACCAGTTGCCATCTCCGCGATCTTTCCTTTATGAAGAACAACACCACCGAAAATCTGGACATCATAATGAACCATATTCCATAGAAGGTCATTACCTCCTGCCACCCAGTGGTTATGATAAATGGCTTTGTCACCATCAATTTCGACGAAATCTTTTGTTGCCGCCAAATCACGGTCCATATCAGTAGCCGTTACCACCACCGTCTCATTCTCGGCAAAACGACGAGCCGTATCTCTTACGATAGCAAAAACTTCATAGAGTACTTCGTCAAGAACTTTTTCATATTTATCAATGACAATTTTTTCTATTCTATCAATTTCTGCATACGTATGTTCACGTTCCTCTATTTCCTGTCCCTCTATTTGCGACTTCAACTCTTCTATTTGAGCAACCTCAGCAGCTACATACGCTTTTATCTTTTCACGTATTTGAACAGTCCTAGCACGTAATTCATCGTTCGTCAACTTCTCCATAACTGGAGCCAACTCCCGTACCTTATCAACATACGGTTTTATCTCGCGCATATCTCTCTGCGCCTTATTACCAAATAGTTTGGACAAAAAACTATTAATACCCATAGAACATTATTTTGTATATTGAGCGCAAATTTAGAAAAAAAAAAGCAGAGTATCTTGCTTTAAAAGCAACAAACTTCACAAGATTTATTATATCTTTGCATTATTATTCGATTTACTACATAAATAAAGGTGAATTCTATAAATTCGCCATATTTAAATAAAATAGTATGAATCGTGGGTTGATGAACTTTTCGACGCTTTTTGAGTTATTTCGGCATTTTACTGTTTATCAGACAGTCACAGTAGAGACGCAAAGCATTGCGACTCTACAAGAAAAAATTCGAAACCAATTCAAAAATTAACGAAAATAGAACCCATCTATAGTATTTACGCAGAGGATGAGAACTAAAAGACAACAACAACATACAAGCCTTATTAAGGTACTTGTCGCCATAGGAGATTTCTTTTGGATAAATGTGTCGTTCCTATTGATGATTTATTTATACTGGCAACAGTATGGTCCGTTTGGATATCATGAATATAAGTATGGCTTCGTTGTAATAAACCTTGCCTACGCCATTAGTCTGTTCTTGTGCGGAATCATATTGGACAAACGTGTTGTGTTTTCAGAGAAGATCATCGCTTTGGTGACCAAGACGGTCTCTCTTTTCGCTATTATTGTCATAGCCTCATTTTCTGTCTTAGGAATTCTATTGCCTGCCAAATTATGGCTCCTATTCCTATGCATCTCCTTCATTTTTGTATCGTTCTGGCGAATTGGCTTCCGTTTCTTACTGAAATCCTATCGTCGCCGAGGAGGTAACACGCGTAATATTATTATATTAGGTGCGGGACGTGTAGCAAACAAAGTATACAACAGCAATATCACAAATGAGTTTTTAGGTTATAATTTCATGGGCTTCTTCGACGACCGTGATCCTGCCGACTATCGTGTGAACCCTCAATTAGTGAAGGGAACCTTGGCCGACGTGGAAGAATTCGTCAAAGAGAATCAAGTGGATGAGATTATCTGTGCTTTACCCGCAGGTGATGATCGTAAGGCACTCCCTATCATGAAATATGCAGAAAATAATCTTATCCGTTTTATGATCGTACCAGATTTCATGCGTTTCATTACGCGTTCGGTTTCCTTGTCTTTCTTGGACAACTCCATTCCTATTGTTTCCCTTCGTGAAGAACCTCTTAGAAAAGGATATAACCAGTTACTTAAACGTGTGTTCGACATCATTGTCTCTTTGGGATTCTGTTTGACAATATTCCCAATCTTGTTTATCATCTTAGCTCCTATTATAAAATACACCTCCAAAGGTCCTATCTTCTTTAAACAAAAAAGAACCGGAGAGAATGGTGAAGAATTCTACTGCTTGAAATTCAGAACCATGGAGGTAAATGCGGATGCTGATAGCGTACAAGCGACCAAAGGAGATAGCCGTGTCACCAAAATCGGAGCTTTCATGCGTAAAACCAACTTGGATGAGATGCCTCAGTTCCTAAACGTACTCATCGGCGATATGTCTATCGTCGGTCCTCGCCCTCACATGCTGAAACATACCGAGATGTATTCTCAATTGATCGATAAATATATGGTAAGACACTTCGCTAAACCTGGTATCACAGGTTGGGCGCAAGTAACTGGATATCGTGGAGAGACCAAAGAACTATCCGAAATGGAAGGCCGTGTGAGACAGGATGTTTGGTACATTGAAAACTGGACCTTCTGGTTGGATATTAAAATCATATATAAGACAATCAAAAATATGCTGAAAGGGGAAGAAAAGGCATATTAAGGGAAATACATTCCACAATAGTGAGTTCGGACAACAAGGGGATACGGGAGTGTATGATAGATTGAATATGTAGAACTCATAGTTACATTTATTTTAAAATCTTTTGCGTATGAGATTATTTTGCACATTTCTGTTTTTAATCCTCCTTCCATTAAACCTATTCTCTCAACAATCTATATTTGTTGATCAAACATATGACGGAATAACGTATGCACCTTTCTCATTATCAGATATAACCAGTATCAAACAAATTAATGCACAAACCTT
This sequence comes from Paludibacteraceae bacterium, assembly GCA_017551675.1. Taxonomy (GTDB): domain Bacteria; phylum Bacteroidota; class Bacteroidia; order Bacteroidales; family Paludibacteraceae; genus UBA1181. The sequence continues at coordinate 44,118 of JAFZLC010000030.1, forward strand.
ATTAATCAGAAGATCCGGCAAAGAATGTCATATACAAATAAACAAGGGAGAAATCCTCGAAATTCATAAGAAACAACTATCAAACAATGGAATGTACCATACGAAATATGAATTAATGGGAGTAACTGTTAAGGTACCTGTAAACGCAAATGTCAAAGAAGAAAACAAAGAATTCTTTACTATTCAATATCAAACCCATATTAATTATTATTATCCCCATGGTAAACGGTGTCTTGAAGTTCGCATTTTCAACAAACAAGGGAAAATGTATAAATGGAACTTGGAGCGTCCCCTCGAAATTCCAAGAGATTCGATTGATAAGTCACAACCCATAACAGTCCATTATATAAAATACGATGGAAGTGAATATAAAATAACATGGACTCGGATTCAAAACTTTAATGTCATGTACAATTCATTGCCTCCAGATGGCGAAGGAAATCAACTAAATAGTAGTCAGCTCCACCAATTATTAGAAGCATTTCAACATAAAGATGACTATTATTTTAACTTTCATTACATAAATGATAAGGGAGTTAAGGAAAGTACCGTTCTGTACTTTGACCCCAAAAAGTACTATGAATCCGACAAATAACCTATTACGAGAACATCAATCTTTCAATTCAAATCTCAGATATTAAATTAATAGCATCTACATAAAAATAGGAACCCTGACAGAATCATTCCGTCAGGGTTCTTTTCTCCTTATAAGTAGTTTTTTACTCAACTTCAGAGAACTGGTCCTTACCTACTGAACATAGCGGACACTCAAAGTCATCGGGAAGTTCCTCGAAAGGTGTTCCTGGCTCAATTCCGCCTTCTGGATAACCTACTTCTGGATCATACTCCCAACCACATACGTCACATACGTACTTTTTCATTTTCAATTGTATTTTTTGTTAATAATACGACTGCATATCCTGCAACCTCGACCGCAAATATAGTTTTATTTTACAAAATCATAAACAATTCTCATTATAATTTTGTGAAAATTATTTGCTCAAAGCATCCAATAACATATCCATTGCTTTCCCTGCATCTCCTGTTTGTCCGTATAGACTCACAAAACGTGATCCTATGATGGCACCAGAGGCATTTCTCATCGCCGACTCCAACGTCTGTTTGTTACTGATCCCGAAACCAATCAAGCGAGGATTCTTTAAGTTCATCTTATCAATGCGCTCGAAATATTTCTGCTTGGCATCATCAAATGAACTTTGTGCGCCTGTTGTCGCTGCTGAACTAACCATATAGATAAAACCATCTGTATGATCATCAATCAGATGTATTCGCTCATCACTTGTCTCTGGCGTAATCAACATAATGACCTTCAAATCATATTTGTCTGCCACTGGTTTGAAACTCTTCAAATAGTCATCAAACGGAAGGTCTGGTATGATAACTCCGTCTATTCCCACTTCAACACAACGCTGACAGAAACGTTCGAATCCCATAACTAGAACAGGATTCAAATATCCCATCAAAATAAGTGGAATATTCACATCTTTACGAATATCCTTCAATTGATTGAAAAGAAGATTCAATGACATTCCATTGCGTAATGCTGTAGTGGCTGCATCCTGAATAACAGGACCGTCTGCCATGGGGTCACTGAACGGAATACCAATCTCAATTAAATCAACACCTTTCTTCTCCAACGTGCGAATAGTTGAAACTGTGGCATCCAAAGTGGGATGTCCTGCACAAAAGTAGATGGATAATATATTTTTGCCCTTCGTGGCTAATAGATGATTTATTCTATTCATAATGCTTTGATTTTATTAATGAAGTTACTGATTGCTTTAATATCTTTAAGCGCTGGTGATATCTCAAAACACGAATTGATGTCGATACCAGCAAAAAGAGGATGAGAAAAGGATTGCACCTTTGATACATCCGACGGACCAATGCCACCTGTGATAAGAAATGGCAATCGACCTTTATAGTTCTGCAACAATGACCAATCAAATGACTCACCGCTACCTCCGTAGGATGCACATCTTGTTTCAAACAGAAAATAGTCCACTACACCTTCGTATGCTTTACAGTGGTTCAAATCAAGCGCTGTCGATATTGGTATCACCTTAATGAGCTTGACTTGCGGCCCCACCTTCACACGTAATTGTTTACAATAGTCGGGCGACTCATCTCCATGCAACTGAATCAGATTCAATTGATATTTACTTTCATTGTCTTTCACCTTCTGTATCTGCTCGTTAACAAACACACCCACTTTTTGACAATTTTGAGGAAGTGCTGATGGTAATAGGTCTCCCACATATCGTTTGGATGAGGGATAAAATATAAAACCCATCCAATCAATCGTATTCAATTGATCTGCCTTCTGAATGTTTTCGGCATCACGCATGCCACATACCTTGACTATCATCGTTGTATTATATCATGAATAAATTGAGCTAATGTATCACCAGGAGAACTCGTCTTCATAAACGTCTCTCCAATCAGGAATCCACGGAATCCCACCTCTCTCAACTCTCTCACAATCTGTGGGTCGCTGATACCACTTTCGCTGACAAGTAACTTGTCGGAAGGAAGTGAAGCTGCTATCTGGAAGGATGTCTTCACATCTGTTTGGAAAGTGGTGAGATTTCGATTGTTGACGCCTACCATATCAATATGATCATTGATGTAGGATAATTCATGCTCATCGTGAACCTCCAACAACGTCTCCAACTTCAACTCATGTGCCTTCTTAGCTAGTGTGGCACACTGCTCTTGTGTCAGATTGGCAGCAATCAACAGAACGGCATCCGCTCCCACCTCTCTCGCCTCAAAGAGCTGATACTCATCGATGATGAACTCCTTGCGGAGAATCGGGCACTCCACGAGTGGACGAGCTATACGAATAAAATCAAGCTGTCCGCCGAAGTAACGCTCATTGGTAAGGATAGAGATAGCACTTGCCCCGTTTTGGCTATATGAAGGAGGTATGATCTCTGGTTTGCCCTCCTCTTTAATCCATCCTTTTGATGGACTTTTCCTTTTAAATTCGGCAATGATACCAGAGGCAGAATTCTGCAGACTATCCTTCATGGAACGAAGTTCCAATGGTTCATCCATCATCTTCTCCACCCTATGGTAGAGATCTGCAGGTAGAACCCTTTTCTTCTGCTCCTCAACCTCTATTATTTTATGAGCAACTATCTCTTCAAGAATATTCTTAGCCATTGATTTCTACAAATTTAGTGAATGATTTCAGTGCCTTGCCACTTTCGAGCGACTCCTTAGCAATCTCCAAACAATCAACGAGGGATTTCTTTTCCATCACTGAAATGGCAGCTGCCGCATTAGCAATCACCACATTCTTTTGTGCCTCTGTGGATGTGCCTTTCAACACTGCATCAAAAATACGAACCGCATCCTCAGCAGTGTCACCTCCTCGAATCTCTTCTTGCTTAACGACTGCAAAACCTAAATCTTGTGGAGAGTAAACTGTCTCCTCCTGATTGGTGCAGATCTTGAAATCACTCGTCAGAGAGATTTCATCATACCCATCGTAACTTGTTAAGACACCATAGTTATCTCCTATCAGACGATGCACATCATTGTACAAACGTAACTGTTGATGATTAGCTGCTCCATGAAGAGAGTTCTTCGGATGACAAGGATTCACCAATGGGCCCAATAAGTTGAAAAAAGTAGGGACTGCCAACGAACGACGCACAGGTCCCACATTCTTCATTCCGTATGCAAAGAGTGGCGCATGGAAATAGCAGATACCAGCTTCATCCAAACTATGTTTCAACACTGATATGTCGTCAGTGAATTTAACATTGTGTGCTGCCAGCACGTTGCTCGCACCACTTACAGATGAGCTTGCACCATTACCATGTTTCGTCACCTTATATCCAGCACCCGCTACAACAAACGATGCACAAGTGGAGATATTAAAGGTATTTTTCCCATCACCACCAGTTCCCACAATATCAATGGTGTTATATTCCGAGAAATCCATGTATTTACCAGTCTCCAACAACCCCTGACGAAATCCTAACAACTCTTCTGGTGAGATACCTCTCATTTGAATGCAGGTTATCAAAGAAGCCACTTGAGCATCCTCATACTTATTCTCTGTTATATTATGCATAATCTGACACGTCTCTTCCTGAGTTAACGTATCATTTTGCAACAATCGGGTCAAATATTGTTTCATTGTGATTTTAATTTTAAAAGATTTTACAATAGCGTTACGCATTCATCCAGTTCTCAATGATCTGCTTACCCGCAGGGGTAAGGATACTTTCAGGATGAAATTGTATGCCTCTGATATCCATTTCACGATGACGGAGAGACATAATGAGACCTTCATTTGAAACAGCTGTTGTCTCCAAGCACTGAGGAAGAGTCTCCTTGTCAACCACCCATGAATGATAACGTCCCACCTCAATCTCTTCTGGCAATCCTCTGTAGATTACATCATCACCAAGAATATGACATGGAGTGGCTACCCCATGATATACTTCAGAAAGATTGACCAACTTAGCACCAAAAACCTCACCGATAGCTTGATGACCAAGGCAGATACCTAAAATTGGCTTCTTACCAGCATAGTGACGAATAACATCCAGTAGCAAACCTGCCTCGCTTGGGATGCCCGGACCCGGAGAGAGGACAATTTTGTCAAAATCCTTCAAATCATCCAATTGAAATTGGTCGTTGCGTACAACAGTAACTGTTGCGCCTAATTCTTTTATTAAGTGACTCAAATTGTATGTGAACGAGTCGTAATTGTCTATGATAACTATCTTCATCTTTTTTCAATTTAAAAATCCTCAGCCATTTGGATTGCTTTCCGAAGAGCTCCTAATTTATTATTAACCTCTTGTAATTCATATTCGACATCGCTTTTGGCTACGATACCACCGCCTGCTTGGAACCACAATTCTCTGTTACGGCTAACGAATGTACGAATAGTGATAGCTTGATTGACAGAACGGTCAAATCCGATGAATCCGATGCAACCACCATATGCACCACGGTTATGTGGCTCATATTCACTAATGAGTTGCATTGCCTTCACCTTAGGAGCTCCACTAAGTGTTCCTGCTGGGAAGGTGTCGATGAATGCTTTGATTGGATCTGCATCCTTATCAAGTTGACCACTAACACGACTTACCAAGTGAATAACATGGCTATAGAACTGCATATCCTTAAAGAACTCCACATGAACACCATGACAATTACGAGAAAGGTCGTTACGAGCCAAATCGACAAGCATAACATGCTCTGCATTCTCCTTAGGATCGTTTCTCAAATAAGTAGCATTCTTACGGTCTTCCTCAACATTACCCGTTCTACGCGTCGTACCGGCAATAGGGTCGATATATGCTTGATAACCATCTCCTGTTTTAATTACACGGCAATGCGTTTCAGGAGAAGAACCGAAGATACGGAATCCACCGAAATCAAAGTAGAACAAATAAGGGGAAGGATTGATGGTACGCAAAGCACGGTAGAGGTTGAAATCGTCACCTTCATAATGTTGAACGAAACGACGAGAGAGAACGATTTGAAAGACATCGCCACGTTGGCAGTGAGCAATACCACGACGGATGTTCTCACGATGTTCATCATCTGTAATGGTGGATCGACAATCATCCACAGCACGGAATTTACCTGGGTGAATGGATGGAACAGAAATCGTTCTGATTAATTGATCAAGGTTGTCCTTCTCTCCCTCACGCACTAGTTCGATGACAGTCATCTCATTCCTGAAGTGATCGAATGCAATCACCGATTTATATAAGATATAAAGCATATCCGGAGCATCACATTTTTCAGCCGTAGCATCTTTAACAGGGATGTTCTCAAAATAGCGAGTAGCATTGAACGAAGTATAACCAAAAAGACCGCAATAAGAGGCATTCTCACCTGTAACATGAAAAGAAGAGAGCAAAGTGTTGATCAAGCGAGCCGTGTCAAACTCTTTATCGATAGGATGTTTCTCAATGGTTCCATCAGGATATTGGATGACACCCATTTTGTGTTCAATAGCAACACTGGCAATGGGATTAAAACCGATAAAACTTTTAGCATTTTCACCTCCATGGTAATCGGAACACTCCATTAAGGCGTTTTTAGGATAACTATCCCGTACTTTTAAATATGTAGTGATGGGAGTATGGATATCCCCATGCATCTTTTTACAAATGGTATGATATTCAAACATGGCATTAATCATTAATCGTTTAACATTTCTTGGTGAGATAAGTAGGTATTGATATCCTTGTCGCCTCGACCACTAACCGTTAGCACCACAATGGAATCCTTCTTGAATAGATGTTTCACCTTAGGAAGGAGAGCAAGAGCATGAGCACTTTCGAGAGCAGGGATGATACCTTCAAGGCGAGTCAACTCATACGCAGCACGAACAGCTTCATCATCATTAGCAGCGATAACCGTTGCTCTGCCCTTATCATATAAGTTACAGTGAATAGGTCCCGTACCCGGATAATCCAATCCAGCAGAAATAGAGTAAGGTTCAACAATCTGACCATCCTCCGTTTGGATCAATTTGATCTTGCTACCATGAAGGATTCCGACGGTACCCACCTGCATAGAAGCAGCTGTTTGACCCGTCTCGATACCCAATCCACCAGCCTCACCGAGAATCAGTTGTACATTAGGGTTATCAAGGTAATGATAGATGGTACCAGCCGCATTACTTCCACCACCTACACAAGCCATTAGGAAATCAGGATAATCACGACCGATCTTTTCTTGTAACTGCCATTTTATCTCCTCCGAGATGACACTTTGCATTCTGGCTACCAAATCAGGATAAGGATGAGGACCAACAGTCGAACCAATCACATAATAAGTATCCGATGGATGACAACACCAATCACGAATAGCTTCATTTGTGGCATCTTTCAATGTCTTGTTACCTGAATTAACAGGAACTACGGTTGCGCCCAGCATCTTCATTCGTTCAACATTGACATGCTGACGTTCTACATCCAATGCACCTTGGTAGACGGTACATGGCATATTCATCAAAGCACAAGCTGTAGCTGTAGCCACTCCATGTTGACCAGCACCTGTCTCCGCAATAATACGAGTCTTACCCATCTGCTTAGCCAAAAGAATCTGTCCGATGGCATTGTTAATCTTATGCGCACCCGTATGATTCAAATCTTCACGTTTCAGGTAGAGTTGACATCCATATTTCTCGCTCATTCTTTTTGCATAATATAATGGAGAAGGTCTACCCACATAATCTTTCAATAATGAGTGGAATTCTTTTTTAAATTCCTCACTTTCAATAATAGGAAGATACGCTTTCTTTAAATCTTCAACTGCTTTGTAAAGAATTTCGGGTATATATGCTCCTCCATATTCGCCATAAAAACCCTTTTCGTTCACTTGATAACTTTCCATTTTACTCTCGTTTTTTATTGTTACAAAAAAAGCCTGTCGTAAGTACTTACGACAGGCTCCATTGTTCTTTTATCTATTTTATTTAGACGTTAGCTTCAAGGAATACCCCATCTGACTTACGATTTATGAATCTTAAGCCTTGCCAACGCCAATATTTAAAAAAATTCCTTTTCATACTGGTTGCAAAATTGCAACAAAAAAAATTACCTGCAAAAAAATTAACGATTATTTTTTCATTTTTTTTATTTTTTGATTATAACACGCTGATAAATAAATAGTTTTGTCATTCCTTCCATTTGTTATATTTAAATCCTTTATGAAATTATCGATGTACAAAAGCTTCTACAAGATATTAGCAGTTCCATCATGGAGATTTTTCAGTAAAATGAAAAGATATTTACGGATATTTCACATAAAATTTGATTGTTTAAAAGATTATCACTACTTTTGCTTGGACCAAATAAGCATTGATTAATGGTGGATTCTATATATTCACCGTTTTATTTAATTAACATAGTATGATTTGTGGGTTGATTTTAGGGGTTTGGTATAATTTATTTAGGATTTAATAGTATGATAAGAAAGGCGATAAAAAGATATTTATGGTTGCTTTTCATTGTAATGGGAATAAACTTGCAAACAAAGGCAGCAGGTGAATTCTTTACTAATGAAGATGTGGTTTCGTTTTGTACTGACAAGAATGAATTAGGAATTAGTTATCCTGCGGGTACCTCCAAGGAATTAGCTTTCCCGTTTGCCAGTGGATGTTTGGATAAGATGCCATCTCCCCAATGGTTCATCATGCAGATTGAAGATTCCGGACTATTGGGAATCACAATAGAGCATTCTGAAGGATATGATATTGATTTTGCCTGTTATGGTCCGTTTACAGGAAAAAACAAGCAAGAAGTGATCAATAAAATTAATACCGATGAGTCCATATTTAACATTAAGGATGACTACGACTTTATGGCAACTTACTATGCGGCAGACACCTGTTATCCTCAGGAATATCGTGACGAACTGAAACGTATTGCAGAAGAAAGACAAAAAGTAGAAGACGATTGTGAAGCAAATCATTATCTATATCCACCAGAAAACTTCCCTACGATATCAGATTACTATTCCTACATAGAAGAAGAACAGCAACTAGTGCGTGAATGTGTAGACATTACCATAGAGGAAAAACATTTAGTTGATCCACCTGATCCTATTCAGTTTGACATAAACAATCCTTGTTTTAGAGGTTATAAGGATAATTATCCGTTAGAATCTATTATTGATTGTAGTTACAGTGAAAGTAGTAAGGAATTCTGTTACATCCCTAATGCGAAAAAGGGAGAATGGTATGTGCTATTGATCACCAACTTTTCGCAAAAACCGGGTACCATTTTTTTTAACAAAACAACAGGAGAGGCCACAACTAACTGTAAGATCATTGTCGATGCCATGACTGTTGGTCCGATTTGCGAAGGGGAATCGTTTGAATTGGACATCAACAATGCTCCTGAAGACGCCTCTTTCTCATGGAGAGGTCCAAATGGTTTTTCTTCCACATTAAAGAATCCAACTATTCAAAATGCCACACAAGAAGATGCTGGTATATACACCGTTGTCATGGTTCATAATGGAGTGGCTTCCGAAGAGGTAGAAGTGCCTGTTACCGTTAATAAAAAAATAACTACATCTGAAACAGTAGTTATCCATGAGGGCGAGTTTTATGAGTTTGGTGACGATATTCTAACAGAAGCCGGAGAATACCAAAACACCTTTTCTAGAAAATTAACTGGATGCGACAGCATCGTTAATCTTACTTTGCTAGTGGCTCAATATGACGAAGTCATCGCCACCAACAATGGACCTATCTGCGAAGGTGACTATTTGGAACTTGATGTGTACAATGCGCCAGAAAATGCTACCTTCCACTGGATAGGTCCGAATGGATTTTCCGCAACAGGCGAATCCATCATTTTAGAAAATACCCCACATGACTATGCTGGCACTTATACCGTTGTTGCCACTGTCAATGGCTACGATTTGCCTGCGGCTCAAACTGTAGTCACAATAAATAAAGAAGTTCATACTGTGATAGATACAACCATTTTTGAAGATGAAACATATCTATTCAATGGAAATCCTATTTCTTCTCCTGGTACATACAAAGAAACATTTACCAGTGCAGCTGGTTGTGATAGCACAGTAACACTAGAATTAAAAGTAAAACAGTATGATCCTATCACCGTCTCAAATAATGGTCCGCTTTGCGAAGGAGAAACACTTTCATTACTTTCATTCTCTGTGATTGGTGCAGCAAATAACGCAGATTACTCATGGAGAGGTCCAAATGGATTCTATTCAAACGAGGTGTCTCCTACTCTTCCTAATGTGTCGAGCATAAATAGCGGTACCTATTCGCTTTCCGTCTCTAGGTATGGTGTCTTGATAGCAACTGTTGAAACAGAGGTTGTAATAAACAAAACTAAACTCTCGGAGGAAAATGCAACAATTATGCAAGGTGAAACATTCTTGTTCAACGGGCGTTCCCTCTCTGAGGCTGGCACTTATGTCGATACATTTAGCACAACAACGGGTTGTGATAGCATTGTGACATTAACCCTAACCGTAAATGAATATGATCCTATCATCATCACAAACAATGGCCCGCTCTGTGAAGGTGAGTCACTTTCATTCCATGTAACGAATGTTCCTGATGATGCTTCATTCTCATGGTCGGGTCCAAATGGATTCTCTTCCATCGAAGAGAGTCCTACTCTTTCTAATGTGTCATACGATAATAACGGAACCTACTCACTTACCGTTTCCGTCAATGGCTATGCTTTACCAACTGCAGAAACGAATGTTGTGGTAAACGAAACTCAACGTACTGAAATAAATGAATCAATCAAACAAGGTGAAACGTTCTTATTCAACGGGAAAAACCTCTCTGAGGCTGGCACCTATCTGGATACACTTACCAGCACGAAAACGGGTTGTGATAGCATCGTGACATTAAACTTAACCGTAAGTGACTATGATCCTATCATTCTCACAAACAATGGTCCGCTCTGCGAAGGTGAAACCCTTACATTCAGTGTAACCAATGCACCAAATAATGCTTCATTCTCTTGGACTGGCCCGAATGGATTCTCATCCAGCGAAGAGAGTCCTTCCCTTCCTAATGTATTGAGTGCAAATGTCGGTACCTACTCACTTACCGTTTCCGTCAATGGTTATACTTTACCAACCGCAGAAACGAATGTTGTAGTATACCTATCTCAACATACTGAAATAGAGGAATCCATTCAGCAAGGCGAAACATACCTATTCAACGGACATTCCATCACTGTTGCTGGCACCTATCATGACACACTTACTAGTGTTACTGGTTGCGACAGCATCGTAACGTTAAATTTAACTGTAATTGAATACGACCCTATCATCATCACTAATAATGGTCCGCTTTGCGAAGGCGAAACACTTACATTCGATGTAACCAACGCACCTAACAATGCTACCTTCTCATGGTCAGGTCCAAATGGATTCACTTCCAATTTCCAGGGACTCACTATCTCGAATGTATCAGCGAATGATGCGGGACTATATACACTTACTGTGGCAGTTAATGGTTTTGAACTCCCTGTCGCACAAACTAACGTGGTGATTAACGAAAAACGATATGCAGCCATTAATGATAGTGTGAAAATAGGTCACACATATCAATTCAATAACAAGACGCTCACTGATGCAGGAATCTACAATGATACACTGACAAGTTCTATTGGCTGTGATAGTATTGTGACACTGACATTAAAACTGATCCTTAGCGATACAGTCATCATCACTAATAATGGTCCAGTTTGTGAAGGAGAAAACCTTGCACTCAGTGTTATCTGCGCTCCTAACAACGCCATCTTCTCATGGTCAGGTCCAAACGGATTCACATCAAATACTGAGAATCCTACCTTATCTGATGCAAAAGTTGACTATAATGGTCTCTATTCGCTTGTCGTCACCGCCAACGGAAAGACTTATAACGCTGAAACAACCGTATTGGTTCATCCTATACAAAAAGATACAATATCTGAAACCATCATGGATGATGAATATTACCAATTTGGCACAGACAAACTAAATATAGCAGGCACATATAGCAAGGCCTTTACATCTGTGACGGGTTGCGATAGCATTGTCACCCTAATTCTAAATGTGATAGAGATAAAACCTGCTATTGTATCTAATAATGGTCCGTTGTGTGAAGGAGAAACACTTTTACTCAATATGGATGAAGCACCAGAAGGGATTAATATCGAATGGAAAGGTCCGAAGGGATTCACATCAACAGAACAGAATCCTTCTATCGACAATGTGACAGTTTCAAATTCTGGTACCTATACTGCCAAATATGTGTACAGAGGAAAGACCTATACACTAACAACGCCAGTAATAGTAAACAAAGCTAAAAGACACTCTGTCAAAGCTATCATCAAAGGTGAAGAAACCTATACGATTGGAGATACAGAATACTCAGAAGCAGGAGAATACACTGTCACACTTGTAAGCAGTGTCGGATGTGATAGTATTGTACACCTAACACTCATACGTGCATACGAACCTAAGGATGACCTAATTCCTGATGAAGTGTTCACGCCAAACTCAGATGGCGTTCACGACAGATGGTTCATAAAGAATGTTGAGTTGTACTCAGAATTAGATGTTACAATCTTTGATAGAACGGGTAAGATAGTTCGAGTATTTAAGCTCTACGACAATCTTGAATACAGTTGGGACGGAAAAGATGATAAAGGAAGGAACCTTCCATCCACTGATTATTGGTATGTAATCAACGTACCAGAATCAGACAAACAATATGTTGGTCACGTAACCCTTCTCCGTTGATGATTAAGATAAAGACTCTCAGCACCTATACCTCGCAAGACCTGGAAGATTTAAGGGAACTACTATGTTCCTTGTCAGATCGACTAGAACTGAAGGAAGAAAATTTGAGACAGGTGATTGAGGATCCTCACACCCACCTATACGTTATCTATTCGGAAACAGGTCGGATAATTGGCTGTGCCACTCTATGTGTCGCCACCACCCTAGAAGGGGAAATGGGGCATGTGGAGGATGTGGTCGTATCACCCCACCATCGTGGGAAACATCTGGGAAGAAGGTTGATGGAACATCTATTGAACGAAGCAAAGCAATATGCCCCTATCCAACTACATCTAACCTCCAATCCCAAACGAATTGAAGCCAACAAGTTGTATCAATCGCTTCAATTCGTTCAGAAAGAGACCAACGTCTATCAAATGGAGATTAGGTAATCATCCTTATGCAGTTTCAGCACACGTTCTGCAATACGCATTGCAAGGAGGGAGACAGGGATTGTCAGCAGAAGGACAACAATCAATACTGGAACATTATCGATGACAGGTTTCATCAGTTGGTCATACCCTACCGGCATCTCTTCAACCGCTGCAGCCAACGATGCCTCCGTATCTGTCCACCAATGGGCAGTGTAAGCAAAGAAAGAAAAAGCAAATGGCACAAAACTCCTACAAACACCTTTAATTGTGTTATATTGAAAGTACCATCTGACACCTTCAGAGATTGCCGTTAAGAGAATAAAACCGATAATTAGAACAGCATCCGCCTCACCAGCCAGCAGAAAGAGAACAAGGATGAAGCCATTCAGAATAGTTGGAACGCCAAATCCACGGATGAGTGACGAAGTATAAAGATATATAAATGCAGATATAAGTGGCAGAAGAGCCCCGATATAAGCATAACACATTGGATGGATCAATCCACTAGAAGCACCCATCACAAACATGGCAAGATAAGCAATTGCCATAAGGAGAATCTTAAAAATCGGTTTCATATTATTCACTTTTTAGTTGATTATTCTTTAATTATTAATCTCGGTTACAAAATTCCAATACTTGTAGCATCCTATCAATCCCAAGTAATAGTGATTTTAGCAGACGATCATCATCGGTTATAGGGGAGACAGTAATTTGATAAAGGATTAGATTTCTTCAAACTACACTTTACCAACAGATAACATGTGTTTTCATCGTTTCTAAATAAAATTATGGGGTTAATAAAATAATCTATCCGAATTAGAGCAAACAATAACTTTTGATAAAGATAAAATAATATTCGTATTCAAAAGAATGAGCAAATTTTATTGATAAGAATTTCCACATTTAAAAATGTTCCTTTATATTTGAGAATCATTCAGATAGAATGAAATTTCTTAATTGGGCATTGGGTTCTACCAATTATGATAAAATAATAGAACTCACTTGAATATTTCGAAATTTTATAGTTAACATGAGTTTATGGGTTGTTAAAAAAGGGTTCTACAGCCTATGGATTTGAAATAAACAGCAGAACCCTTCAAAAATCGTATGGGAATATCGTTTACTAAAAACGTCTTGAAAAAACGTTTGTTTTATCTATTATTTCTATTGGTGGGAATGTGTGGGAACCTTCTCGCACAACAAAATTTGTCCTTAGTAGCAGAAGTTGACTTTTCTGTAAAAGGAAAGGAAAGCGCACAGGCCTTATCCTTGGACATGGTCGATGGTATCGGTAACACAATTGTACCTATTCAATTGTCTACTGATTTGGAAAAGATTGATACCATTTACTATAATCAGACTAAATCGTCTTTTTTAGACAAGTCTTGCTATGCAATCACTTATAATCCAACTCATTTGGACTCCCTTCGTCTAATGGATTACGGGGAATCTGGAGAATGGGGATTTATCATCTCAGCAGGAAAAAGACAGATGAATCAACGAGTGTTGACGTGTCTTGTCGGAGGATTAAAAAATTTGAAAGAAGAAAAGAATTGCAAGGTCGTTTTGGAATATTGTAATCCTCATCTGGACTCATATTTCAATATAACCGCATCCAATCCATATCCACATAGCAATAGTTCGTACAATGGAGAAATATCCGTTAATATTGGAGATAATAATCACATTGAAAATAACCATCACTTCGCTATAAATAAAATGAATAAAGGGGGAATGTGTTTGCAAAATGAAGCTTTGTTTGAAATATCTCCAACCCAACTCAACGACAAAGGGGAATTAATGATCAATGTAAATGTTAGTTTGGATGCTTCTTTTGCTCTTATGATCAAGTCCATCAAAGTATTCGTCGGCATCGAACCAACCATCTCTGGTTCAAGTGAGGTGTGTATAGGAGGATACGATAATGTGTTATCAGCCAATGAAACATTCAAAAATTCCACAATCCAATGGTATAAAAATGAGTCTATAATCTCAGGAGCAACGAAACAAACTTATACTCATACTTCAGGCTCCGAAATAGATGCTCTTACGGAATATCATTACATTATTAATACACCCAAAGACACCATACGTTCTGCTTCATTCAAAGTCCGTGATATAAGATGTTGTGAGGACAAAGAAGGTAATCATATAAACCGTCAATTGATATGGCAAGAAGACTTCGGTACCTTCACATCAGACTCTACATACTGGACATGGGACTATAGCAACAGTACACCTAAGAAAGTAAACCATAGCGATGCCAAGAAATGGAGTACATGCTATGATTTAACGATTGACGGACATGAGTGTTCCACAGCACCTACCTATGATGCTATGTTTACCGTTGCTGGTAATGTAACCAGTCAGTTCGACAATGTGTCGAGTGGTACGCTTTGGTCATTTGAAGCTTACTGTTTCAATGGATTAACCCCTCTCAAAAATGGACACATATTCGCACCAGACCATACTTATCAAGGATCTGATTTCGGTGGTATGTTGTTCGTAAACGGTGGTAGATACAAAGAATCTGTCATCTACTCAAAAACAATTAAAGATTCGACTTTAGCTAATGCCTCCCTATTGGCAAGATGTTTTGTGAACACGTTTATTTCAGATACTACACGAGGTGAAGTATATCTGCAAATCACCGACAAAAAAACAGGTACTATCGCAAAATCAAATACTGTGGAAGGCATGAAACATACTTCGCCTGATTGGCGAGAGGCTTCCGTTCGTACTCATTTTGAGGGAGATGAAATTTTGCTTGAGGTCATCTTAAAAGGTAGTAAAATGCCGGGCTGCGACTTCATTTTGGATGATATCCAACTCTTTGCCTGCCAAGGAAAAGGAATCGTAGACACGATTGCTAGCACAGACACAATTCAAACCAATATTCTTGAAGGTTACCATCCTAGAATCGATGGCGACACCATACGATGTTCAACCTACCCAACGTTATACAACCTGACAAAGAAAGCACCTGAAGGCTGTGAGTATTATTGGATCAACGATGGAGAATTGACACAAACAGGAGGTGATGTCTATAATGTGATTGCAAACGGAAAGAAAGAAGAAGCAGGAGAACATAACTTGACGTGTATCATTGTCTCTCCAAACTCCGACTCTGTGATTGTCTCCCTCAATTATGTGACAGACGTCGTTTCATTGTCCTTGAGAGCCGACACCATGGAGAAGGGTGTAGAATACACAGCTTTGGCCACATCAAATTATGATGTGAGACGTTATTATTGGTCTTTCAATGAATCTTCTCTATCAACAGAAGATGCAGGCCCTGTATTTCTGGATTATGAAAAGGACGGAAGTGGAACGATTTCCGTTTATGCGAAAAACTACCATGGATGTAAATCTGATACCATCTTCATGGAATTCGCAAACAATCCTCTCTGCTTTGACGAAGAAGGCAATCCATTGGTAACTAAACTGATTTGGCAGGAAGATTTCGGTACCTTCACATCAGACTCTACTTATTGGACCTGGGATTATACCAATTTACTAGCACCTCAAAAAGTAATTCACTACGATGGAAAGAAATGGTCTACATGCTACGATTTAGAGATTCCAGGAACAGAATGTGACACCGTTCCTTTCTTAGAGGGTAAGTATACCGTTGCAGGTAATGTAACATGTTTATACGACGGAGCCAGAGAAGGAACAAAATGGGCTTGGCCGTCTTATCTACTTCCTCGTTCAACCAATGGTTTCTTCTCTGACCATACCTACAATAATGGAACGGCTTATGGTGGTATGTTGTTCGTAAATGGAGGAAATGAGGCTGGCGACGTGATCTATTCAAAACGAATTACCAATACTATCTTGGAAGGGAAAGCAGTAACTGCGCAATGCGCGATGAGCAAATTCACCGATGCTACCCTACCTGCAAAAATCTATATACGATTGACAGATGTAAAGAATGGCATCGTTGAAGAGACTCCACATATCTCGGCTGATATAGCTGGAATATGGTATCAGATTAATATCTCAACCAACCTTGTTGGAGACGAGCTTCTGCTCGAGGTCGTCTCTGAAGTGGGTGGTGAAAGCTATAACATGAGTGGTAATGACTTTATCCTGGATGACATACAACTTTACGTTTGCACAGAGCAATTGGATGTTAATGATCCACATTCAGATAACATTGACGGTTTGGTGAATGTCTATACAATCACTGGCGCTGTAGTAAAAACAAATGTCAAGAAGTCAGAAGCATTGAATGGATTAAAGAAAGGAACCTACTATATCGTAGGTCACGAGAAAGTATTGATTGAGCCATAACTTGACCAGTACTAATATGAAAAAGCGAGCTGCTCCATAATGGAACAGCTCGCTTTTCTTTCTATTTTGATAATATTTAAATTCACACTATCTCCGCAAACAATTCAATGTTTTCATCCACAAAATGTGCAATAGCTGAAGTGGTCTCTTCCTCCATAAAAAAGAACTCCTCTTCTAAATCATCAAACTCCTCAAAATCAACATACATAGAAAGAAACTCCTCTTCTGACGTCTCCCGCTCCAACTCCTTCTTATTTGAATCATAGATTTTCTTTGCCGCATAGACTAACTTGGACAATGGTTTGGCTCCAAACAATCTCATAGCCTTAGCAAACGGATTATCAAAAAAATATCCTCCGTAACCATTCTGAATCATCTGAACAAAGCCGCCATCGTTCATCTCATTTCTAAATATCGAATAGGCCAACAAAGCATTCTGATGCCCATTCAACTTTGTCATCGACTCAGCATTAATCTCCCCATTGATCTCCTTCCAATAAGCATCCGTAAAAACCTTCAGGAAGTCGTCCACCCCATTCGCTGCAGCCTTTCTTATATCTTGATCCGAAATCTTTATCATAATCTCTGCTTTACTCGTTCATTTTTGCCACTGACAAAATGTAGGCATGATCCAAGTCATACATCTCTTTCGATAAACTTGCCTTTTTCTCCAACAGTTCCTCTTTGTCCATAGATGAAGCAATCGAGATATAACAACGATTGTCTATCGTAAGAAGTTGAATGGATTTATCCTCCTCCAATCCCTCTTCATCAATATAATCAATAGCAGCATTCTTGTTCGCAAAATCTGCTAATATCAGATAAAATCCTACAGGAGCTTGCTTGTACGAGTTCAATTCTGTTTGTAAGATATTTATCGTCTTTGTCTGCGACTCCACCTCCGTCTGCAAACTAGCCAACAACAATGAGGATTGTTGAAGCATGAGAGGATTGGTCTCTGTCTCATTCTGAAGTGGTTGGAATACCATCAGACAGACTACCGCAGCCGCCGTTCCCATCAAAAGCGAACTGATGGTAGACCTATGCCTCTTTACCTCTTGCGTCTTCGTTTCCTCCTTAATCAATAACTCAGGAAAATAAAACTCACTTAATCCAAACGCCTCTTTATCCACCACAAATGATCTCTTCTGCGTGAATGACAATACCTGTCCTTCTTGTCTGAATACTCCCCAATCAGAAACCTCCAACGAGCCATCAGAAGATAATACTTGCTGTATCTGATTCACCGTCTCTCCTATCTCACGATTGGCCTCCTCAAATGATATTCCCTTCCTACGCATGATCTCCTGCGCCAACAGTCCATCATTATGCGTAAGCAACTGATTAAAGATAACCTCCTTCATCGGAGGGAAAAAACTATTATCCTCAGCATGAATCTCTGCAGCTTTGTCATTGACAACAAATCCACCGAAACCAGGAACAATCACACAAGTGTGGTTGTTCAATAAACCGTATATAAGATCAAATAATTCTTGCATCTCTTTTCCTTATCTTAATTTTGCATACGTTGGCGATTAACGCTTCGCAAAGTTAATCTAATGCATAACTATTACAAAATTATATGCAGACTCACTTTAAACAGACTTTTTAACAGGTTATTAACAATTTGAAAAAACCGCCAGATGGACCGATTTCACTATTGTTTGAAGTGATAACTATCCGACATCTAACAACTATCTCCTATTACGTCTCTTCTCTCTGCGCTTCTCTTTTCTCTCCTGACGAGCCTTCTTCTTTTCCTGTTTAACTGAGTCGCGATATGCATCACTCTTATCTCTTCCAAAGATCTTCTTAAAGAAGTTCTTCACATTTTCCACAGGTTTCACCTCCTCTTCCTTTTGGACGCATACATATTCTTTTGTTATACGTTTCGCATCAGGATCGGCAAATCTTCCTTTATATTTTTGAGATAGTTTAGGGTCTTTCAAAATATACTCCATAAAACGTCCAAAGATAGGTAGTGCCGTTCGACTACCCTGTCCGTATGTTCCATTACTGAAGTGAATGCAACGGTATTCACCACCTACCCATACACCTGCAACCAACTTAGGCGAGATACCCATATACCACGCATCTGAATAGTTTGAGGTAGTACCCGTCTTACCGCCGAAATCTGTCTCACCATGGATTTTATATTCATATAATTTCTGGGAAGTACCATGTGCGTCACGTAAACCTTCCTGCAACATATCACGCATGATAAAGGCAGTCTCATAATCCAAAACCTGTCTTCTCTCCGGCAGGTTTTCTAACAAAACCTTTCCATCGCGGTCTACAATCTTCGTTATGATGATTGGCTTACTAAATCTACCCTCGTCGACCACAACTGAGTAGGCAGCAACCATCTCCAGCAACGAGACATCCTCGGCACCTAATGCAATGGATGGAATAGGACGAACAGGCGAAGCAATACCCATTTGATGAGCCATTGCCACAACACTCTCTGGACCCATCTGACGTGTCAACTGTACCGGAATGGAGTTGATAGAGCGAGCCAAAGCGGTTTTCAACGTGACACTCTCGTTAGAGAAGACCCCGCTCGCATTTTGTGGTTTCCATATCGTTACTGAGTTATCCTCTTCTGTGACAGGCCATTCAATCGCTTTATCCACCAACGTGTCGCAACTGCATCGACCTCCCTGAATGGCAGCAGCATAAACAAAGAGTTTGAAGGTAGAACCTGGTTGTCGCTTTGCCGTCACTTTATCATATTGCCAATAATTAAAGTCAACATCACCTACCCAGACCTTCACCTTTCCTGTTTGTGGTTCCATTGCCAAAAATCCTGTATGAAGGAAGTGCAACGTATACTTCAAGGAATCGATGCTGCTCATCACTGTATCCACCAAACCTCGATACGAGAAAACCTTCATCGCATGAGGGGTTTTCATGTCAGCAAGGACTTTCTTTTCATCGCCACTGTACTTTGTCATCAGATTTTTATAGGTGGCTGTCTTCTTTATTGTTTCATCAATAAAGGTGGTCAGTTCCGCCTGATTCTGATCACGCCATGGGTTAGCACCCTTCCAATGCTGATTAAATTTGGTTTGTAGGGAAGACATCTCTTTCCATACTGCCTGTTCAGCATACTTTTGCATTTTCGTGTCGATGGAGGTATAAATCTTTAGTCCGTCGCCATAAAGATTATACCCATTCTTCTCGCACCATTCCTGTGCCTCATTAAAGACCGCCTCACGGAAATAAAGAGCCTCCCCTCTTTCATCCTTCTCATTTTGCATATTCAAACCAATTGGAAGGGCGCACAAAGAATCGCACGTTGCCTTATCAATGATGTTTTGACTACACAAATTGTTCAAAATGACATTTCTACGCTTCAAATTGTTTTCCGGGTTACGTATTGGACTATAGTAGGTGGTCGCCTTCAAAATTCCAATAATCGTAGCGGCTTGTTCATATGATAATTCGTTAGGTTTAAGATTAAAATAGCGTTTCGATGCCATTTTGATACCATAGGCATGATTACCGAAATAAACAGTATTGAAATAGAGTGTCAATATCTCCTCTTTGGAATAACGTTCCTCAATGCGTCGCGCGCCCAGACATTCTTTTATCTTGATAATCAGTGTCTTGATTCCCGGTACACGGCAAAAGAAACCTTTATTATATTCCGATCGCATTTTAAAGAGGTTCTTCACCAACTGCTGCGACAACGTGCTGGCACCTCTCGCCTCTCCCTTGAATGCGTCTTTCATGGCGGCAAACATACCATAATAATCCACACCCTTGTGCTCATAGAAACGTTTATCCTCCGTCTGAATCAAGGTTTGTATTAATACGGGCGATAGCTCCTCATACTTAATCAGACTGCGGTTCTCCACATAAAACTTTCCAATCAACACTCCGTCGTCACTATAAATCTCGGAAGCCTCCATCTGAGTTGGATTCTCCAACTGCTCTATAGATGGGGATTTTCCAAACAAACCGAGAAAATTGTGATCAACGGCGGGAATCAACAATATAAAGAATAAGAATAAGACAAGAAAAAAAGCCACAATGGCAGCTATAATTTTTTTCTTTCTAGTATTCAGTTGTATTTTCATCATCATACGATAGTACAATCTTCTATAGACACAAATTTAATACTTCAAAAGTTATGCCAAAGTACATAATTCACATCATGGACATTTATAATGGCAAGTTCAATAAATTCTCCGTTTTGAAATTAACGGTACAAATTATGGGTTGATGAACCTTTCGGTGTTTTCTGATTTTTTTGATACCTTACCGATTGTTCGTCGGCCACGATAGAGACGATGTGCACATCGGCTCCACTATCGACATAAACTCCCATTAGGATAATAACGGAATTTTTCATAGGATAGTATAAGTGAGGTCTATAATATCTAACAAAATATAATATTTTCATAGTAAACAAAAAGGGAAATACGTTTAAAGAATAGTATCTTTGCACAATAAAATCTCACTAATGAATAACCGAAACCTATTCCTCCCTCATCTGGTTGCCATCATCATTATGATGATATGGAGTGAAACATTCGTCTCCTCCAAAATCGTTTTAGAGGCAGGATTACGAGCAGTGGATCTGTTTTTCCTTCGATTCCTTTTAGCCTATGCCTGTATTTGGATTGTCTGCCACAAAAAGTTATGGACAGACAATTGGAAGGAAGAGTTGTTGATGGTTGCTTTAGGACTGACAGGGGGGTCACTTTACTTCGTCCTGGAGAATGAAGCCTTGTGTCACTCCACCGCTGGCAACGTCTCCATTTTAGTGGGTTCCTGCCCTTTATACACCGCCCTCTTAGTCTCTCTGTTCTACAAAAGCGAACGGTTAGGTATGAGGCAACTTATCGGTTCGCTAATGGCATTAGCCGGTATGGTATTGGTTATTTTCAACGGACAGACACAACTGCACCTTCACCCCATAGGCGACATCCTCGCAATTGGTGCTGCATGGTCATGGGCCTTTTATTCTCTGTTGATGCATAAAGTATTAGGGAAATACGACACCCTTTTCATCACTCGTAAGACGTTTGGCTACGGACTCATCTCCGTTATCCCCTACCTAATCCTGCAACCTATGCAAATAGATACAGCACAACTCTTTCAGCCCATTGTCATTGGAAATGTCCTCTATTTGGAAATTATCGCCTCCATGTTATGTTTCTTTTTGTGGAGCTGGGTGTTGAAAAAGATTGGTACTGTTCGAGCCACCAATTATGTCTACATGCAATCTCTTTTCACCATATTATGGGCCTTCATACTGATTAACGAACCAATCACACTTATGGCTATAGTAGGAGCCATCATCCTAATTGCAGGAATGATGCTGGCATTAAAGAAGAATACCTAATACGTTGGGGGGAATAATGGTAAATAAGTTATATTTGGATAATATAAAGTATTTTACTTAACTTTGAACGGTTGATTAATAATGAACAACTATTCAACATTCAACATAATCGGTTCTTGCGAATGCTGAAATAATAGAATAGAACCCATCTTCTGACGTATGAAACTCTTGGTATTTTTGTTAAAAATATTCTTTGTATTAGCTCTTCTTATATTTATTATTGTTTTATGTATTAAATATGCGGCTATAACTGGAAATATTTAGTGAGCAAATCTCATATTTCCTCTTGAATATAAAGAATCAGGTGGATTCTATTCACCATTAACTAAAAAGGGTGTATCAAAAATCATTTTGACACACCCTTTATCATGTTCAGGAGAATCTATTATTTTACCTCCCAAGTATCGTTAGTCATCAAAAGCTCTTGGAAGTTGTGATACTTCTTTTTGCTCTTAACGTCTTCTATTTGTTCAACAACAGCATCGTTGTAAGTTGGAGCTTCCACATCACGGATAACACCCAATGCTACAGGGAAGTCTGGACCTTCCATCAAAGCAAGCTTCAATTGAAGTGTATTATCCTCGCAGTGAGCATCGTGAACCAATAGGTCTTTTTCTGTGATACCATTTTCACCAATCTTCACCACTTTGATGCCGAATCCATCTTGCATCAAACCAAACTCGTTGTTTTCTCCGAAGATCATAGGCTGACCATGTTTCAAGTAGATAGCATTCTTCTTACGACCTTCTGCACTGTATACACTTTCATGGATACCGTCGTTGAATACGACGCAGTTTTGAAGGATTTCGCAAACTGAAGCACCCTTGTGAGCTTGAGCAGCTTTCAAAATCTCGATTGTACCAGGAGCATCTGTCGCAACGGCACGAGCGAAGAAATGACCACGTGCGCCAAAGCACAACTCAGCTGGACGGAATGGATCTTCAACAGTACCATAAGGAGATGACTTGCTGACAAATCCACGAGGAGATGTTGGAGAGTATTGACCTTTTGTCAAACCATAGATACGGTTGTTCAAAAGAATCATATTGATGTCAATGTTACGACGATTAGCATGAATAAAGTGGTTTCCACCAATAGCCAAACCATCACCATCACCAGAGATTTGCCATACGGTCAAATTTGGATTAGCCACTTTCGCACCTGTAGCGATTGCTGCTGCACGTCCGTGGATAGTATTCATACCGTATGTAGCCATATAGTGAGGTAGACGGCTTGAACAACCGATACCTGAAATTACTGCTGTATCGCATGGGGCAATGCCTATCTCAGCCATTGCTTTTTGAAGGGACGCCAAGAAAAAGTGGTCTCCACAACCCGGACACCAACGTGGTTGGCCCTTTTTGAAATCTTTTGCGGTTAACTCGCTCATAATATATTGATTTTATATCGGTTATACTTATTTGTTATAAACTGCAGTGAAGTTCTCGACCAAGTCTGCGACCATGAAAGGTTGACCCTTCACCTCGTTGAACTGATATGGAGCAAAACCGTCCACCTTCATACGTAACCATCCAGCGAACTGACCCATATTTTGCTCAGCGACAACCACCTTCTTATACTTCTTCATCACAGAAGCAGTATTCTTTGGAAGTGGGTTGATGTATTTGAAGTGAGCCAAGGCAACTTTCTTACCAGCAGCTCTCATCTCATCCATTGCCGCATGTAAATGTCCGTATGTACCACCGAAACCGACGATTAACAACTCTGCATCTTTCTCGTCGCCTTCAACGACTAGATCAGGCACTTCAATCTTATCGATTTTTTCTTGACGAAGATGTGTCATCAAGTTGTGGTTTTCAGGATTTGTAGAGATCGCACCTGTTGCGTTATCCTTCTCCAAACCACCAAGAATATGTTGGAATCCGTCGCGACCAGGAATAGCCCAATAACGAGAACCAGCAGCATTACGCATATATGGAGTCCAAGTACCCTTCATCTCCTCTGGAACATAAGGAGGATTGATAGCAGGGAACTCGTCCAAGTTAGGTAATCTGAAAGCCCCAGAACCATTAGCCACGTATGCATCGGTCATCAATACAACTGGAGTCATGTGTTCCAAAGCAATCTTACATGCCATGTAAGCAGCATCAAAACAATCTGTTGGAGATGTAGCAGCGATAACTGGCATTGGAGATTCACCATTACGACCAAAGAGACATTGAAGAAGGTCTGTTTGCTCAGATTTGGTAGGAAGACCTGTAGCAGGACCACCACGTTGAACATCCAACACTACCAATGGCAACTCCATGATTACTGCCAAGTTCATTGCTTCCGACTTCAAACAGATACCAGGACCTGAAGTAGATGTACAAGCCAATGCACCAGCGAAAGATGCACCTACTGCAGATGCACATCCTGCGATCTCATCCTCACATTGAACTGTTGTAACACCCAATGATTTGTGTTTAGAAAGTTCGTGAAGAACATCCGTAGCAGGAGTGATTGGGTAAGAACCCAAGTAAAGCTTCAAACCAGCTTTCTCAGCAGCGGCAATCAAACCGTACGAAGTAGCCTTGTTACCATTAATATCCATATATACACCCTTCTTAGCACATTTAGTCTCAACAGTGTAAGTATGCTCAACAGAAGAGTGCGTATTTTGTCCGTAATCATAACCAGCTTGAATTACCTTGATGTTGGATTCAGCCACACCTGGTTTCTTCGCAAATTTCTCTTTCAACATGTTGAATGCAATGTTGGTATCACGGTTGAACAACCAACAAACCAAACCAAGAGCAAACATGTTACGACATTTCAAAACTGCCTTTGGATCCATACCAGAATCTGCCAAGCAATCTTTTACCATTTGCGTGATAGGAGCTGCAATCACATCATTCTTAATACCCATTTCAGCGATGGCATCAAGCGTTTCAAAGTTTGCCTTCTTCAAATCACTCTCTTTGAATGAATCGGTATCAATAATGATACATGATGTAGGCTTACAGAACTTATATTGAGTCTTCAAAGCTGCTGGGTTCATCGCAACAAGGACATCACATTTATCACCTGGAGTAAATACCTTGTTTGCACCGATATGAACTTGGAAGCCAGAAACTCCCGTTAATGATCCCTGTGGGGCACGAATATCAGCCGGATAATCAGGGAAAGTACAGATGTCATTACCAACTGTAGCGGAAATCGTAGAGAATATATTTCCAGCCAATTGCATTCCGTCTCCGGAGTCGCCAGAAAAACGAACCACCACTTGGTCCAAATCTTCAACTTTAGCCATAACTAATACTGGTCTATATTTAAATTTATGTAATTAATTCGCAAATTTAAAAAATTATGCATTAACGGCAAAACGATTGCATTTTTTTTCAGTTATTAGATTTTATTTTATGCATATTTATTCAAATAATATTCGTATATGCAAAAAAATACATTATGATGCCCTCTTTTCTGTCCCACTCATACAATAAGCGACCCCCAACTGCCTCTCGGTAATTGGGGGTTCTTACTTATAAATTAAATGGTCGTCGCGCGACATATTCTCGAATTCGAATTCTGTTTTAAGTTTAAGGGTTATACCTTATGGCAATTATAATAAAACAGAATCTAATTTCCAAATAAAAAAGCCACTTTTTTCACGAAAAAGCTTTTTATGCTACCTGCCTTTATGAAAAACACATAAAAAAATTTCTGACCGCCATCGCGACGGTCAGAAACGCATATCTAAAATAACTATTGGCAATTGTTGTCCTATTTTAATTCGTACATTCTGTGTTTATTCCATAAGCATTCTGCTGGCAAATATAACAGATTATTTTTATAAACAAAATTTATTCGCAATTTTTTTGGAAAATAATTTCTATATGACTGAAAATCAGACGTTTAAAATTATTCGGATGACAAAAACATAATTTTATTATGCCATTTCACAAATATCATTAACTTTGCGGTATCTATTAACATAATGTTTTTAATATGAGAACACGAATTATCCTCTTATCACTGTCAATTATGACTAGTTTTGGAATTACTTCTTGTAATAATACTACTCAAAATTCTACTACAAACACAGATCAAGAAGTCACTACCGTTACTAATGATTCTTCCTCTTTCGACCTCAGCAATGGTGTCAATGTTAGTCACTGGTTATCTCAGAATGGAAACTTCAAAGAAAACCGCTTAACGATGATTACCAAAAAGGACTTCGATTCTATCGCAGCCATGGGATTCAAACATGTTCGTCTCCCAATCGACGAGGAACAGCTATACGATGAAAATATGAATCGTGACGCAGAAGGTTTTCAATTGTTGACCAATGCGATCCAATGGACGTTGGAGAACAATATGAACATTATCATCGACCTTCATATTCTTCGTTCTTATCACTTCAACAGCGAGAACGCAAAGCCTAATTATTTGTTTGAAAGCGATACAGCAAAAGCTCAGTTCCTATCCATTTGGCTCGACCTTCAAAAGGAACTTAAAAAATATCCTAATGACCGCGTGGCATACGAGATTCTAAATGAACCTGCCGCTCCTACTTGTCAAGCATGGAATGAGTTCGTTGCTAAATACATCGAAACAATTCGTAAAGAGGAACCTAACCGATTCTTAGTAATTGGATCTAATTACTGGCAAACTCCTGATGCTTTCAGAGAGTTGTCTGTTCCAGCTAATGATAAGAAATTGATCCTCAGCTTCCACTACTATCATCCTGCTCTTATCACTCACTATCTTGCTCCTTGGAACCAAGAGACAAACTTCTATCACGGAAAAGTCAATTATCCAGGACAGATCATTGAGGATACGACAACTGCATATGCAGGCTTGACAGAAGATCAAAAAGCAAAATTGAGAATTCACAACATTTATGTTACAGCTACCGAATTGGAGCAAAGCATCCAGGTTGCTATTAACGTAGCCGACTCTCTTCACTTAGCATTGTATTGCGGTGAGTTTGGTGTCTACCCTCAATATATAGACAAAGAGATTCGTTTGAGATGGTATACTGATGTTGTTGACATCTTTAGAAAACATAATATAGCGAATGCCCACTGGTGTTACAAAGGTGATTTCCCAGTGGTTAAGGAAGACGGCTCAGCAAACGAGCTACCTGCACTACTAACTAAATAAATATTTTAAACAATCAGAAGGGGCTGTTCGAAAAGCAATCGAACAGCCCCTTTCGTTTTATATTTAGCATCTTGTCAATTTCTACCATTGAATAGGCGACAAACCATGTTGTTGCAGATAGTTATTGGCCATACTGAAATGACCGCATCCTATAAATCCACGATAAGCTGAGAGTGGAGATGGATGAACAGCTTTCAATACCAAATGTTTTTTACTGTCTATCACAGCACCTTTCTTCTGTGCATACGAACCCCATAACATAAACACAACATGTTCTTTCCGGTCAGATATCTTTTTGATTACAGAGTCCGTAAACTCCTCCCACCCTTTGTTTTGATGCGAGCCTGCGCAGCCTAAAAGGACCGTCAGAGTAGCATTGAGAAGAAATACTCCTTGCTTCGCCCATCGCTCTAAATTTCCACTGGATGGAAATGGTATCTGAAGATCTCGCTCTATCTCCTTGAATATATTTACCAATGAAGGAGGAAACTGTACACCATCATTCACAGAGAAACACAACCCATGTGCCTGACCATACCCATGATAGGGATCCTGACCAATGATCACCACCTTTACGTTGTCAAAAGGACATAAATCAAAGGCATTGAAAATTAACTTGGCAGGAGGAAAAACTGTTTTTGTCTTATACTCTTTTCTAACAAAATCTGTTAGAATCGAAAAATAAGGCTTCTCAAATTCATCCTTTAACACTTCATGCCATGATGGTTCAATTCTTACTTCCATATTCAAAAATAGTTTATAACACCATTGGTTTTATATACATGATAAAGAGATAACGCGCAAATTTACCTAAAGTCATGAAAACAACCACCCATTTAAGCTTAGAATGTAAAAATCCTAATGCGATATTGATGACGTCGCCAATAATTGGTAAAAAGGAGAAAAAAGCCATTGGGGCTCCTTTATTGGCAACCCACGACTGCACAGACTCTACCTTCTCTTTAGAAACCCCCAAATATTTCTCCATCCACTCAATCTTTCCCTTACTTCCTATCCAATAACATGTCAGTCCGCCTAACACATTACCCACCGTACCAAATAGCACACATAAAATCGGAGATGCTCCAATATGCAACAACGCAAATAATACCACCTCCGAGGGAAAGGGCAAAACCGTTGCCGAGAGAAATGAAGCAAGGAAAAATCCCCAATATCCATACTGAACAAAAAATTCTATCATACCTCCCAGTTATAATCGGGGAAAATCAAGAACAGTACGGATGAGACAATGAAGATTCCCAATAGAATTTTTATTACTAGATTATATTCCGAAGAAAAAGCCTGTCCTAACAGAAACGAGGCAAGGAAAACCGCAATTGGCAGTAAGATGAATGTGTCACTCGCTCCCAAAAGCAAAAATATGACCGTTAACAGAAACGCATGAACTAAGAACATGGATTCTTGTCTGTTTTTGATTGTTTGATGGGAACTCATGAAAAAGATTCTCACCAAAGAAAAGATGGTAAGCAGTGCAACTACCCCAACATAAACTAAGGTTGAGTCGCTCAACTGGTGCCATAAAGAGACGCCACCTCCCACATGCCAATTTGTGAAATAGTTACCCAATAACGTAATATTACCTGTAAAATAGAAACCACCTATGGTATATAAATAGGGAACCATCAAGCCCATAATAAAAGCAAGGAAGGTTTTTAAGGATAGTGCCTTAATTCGATAGTAGTAAACAATCAATAATAATATATATGAAAAGCATGACAACGAAAAGAGGGTTGTCACACCCAATAATAGTCCTGTATTAAACAACGAAACAGAGGGAGATCCGGAAGGATTTTCATATAGATGAAAACAAGAGAAGATAATAAAGAAAACAAGAAGAATCACAATGAATGTGATAAATGCGTACGGGCGAAATAACAAAGAGCTTATTATAATAAAAAAGAAAGCAGGTAAAATCGATCTAACGGAAATAAAGGAATAGTCTTCATTGAACCATATCAGGAAATAAGAGATAAGTCCCAACAAGACCATAGGAAGGAAATTAAACGGAAACGATAGGAAATCCATGTTTTGTGATAAAACAAAAGCCAGCGGAGAGTTGTTCATAACAAGACTCTCCACTGGTATGATTGTATTATCTGGTATGATTCCAATCCAGAGCAACAGAATGATACCGAAGCACAAGATAAGGTTGGATGTCTTCGGACGAATAATATCTGTATATTCTCTGTATTGCATAATCTAACTTACTTCAAATCCTTTCCGATGTCACTTCTGAAATATTTCTTATCGAAGTTGATTTTCTGAACATTTTGGAAAGACTGAGCCAATGCTTCCTCTTTGTCTTTTCCATACGAACTAACGGAAAGGACACGACCACCACTTGTCACCAATTTACCATCTTTCATCTGCGTACCTGCATGGAAGACGATGCTATCCTTCACATTCTCCAAGCCAGTTATTTCCTTACCTTTTTCGTATGCCTCAGGGTAACCGCCCGATACCATCATAACAGTTACAGCTGCACGTTCATCCTCGATCAATGTCTTACTTCCCAACGTACCTGTTGCGACACCTTCAAAAAGATCAACCAAATCAGACTTGATACGAAGCATGACAGCCTCTGTCTCTGGGTCACCCATACGTACATTATATTCAATTACCATTGGTTCATTCTTCACATTGATCAAGCCAAGGAAGATAAAGCCTTTGTAACAGATATTCTCTTGTTGTAATCCCTTAATTGTAGGGATAACAATGCGTTCCTCCACCTTTTTCATAAAGGTAGCATCTGCAAATGGAACTGGAGAAACAGCACCCATACCACCGGTATTTAAACCAGTATCGCCCTCTCCTATTCGTTTATAATCTTTTGCAACAGGAAGGATTTTATAATCCTTTCCATCTGTCAGAACAAAAACAGAACACTCAATACCAGCAAGGAACTCTTCTATGACAACCGTTGCACTGGCATTACCGAACTTTCCGTTCAGCATGTTACCAAGCTCCTGTTTTACTTCATCAAGGTTATTGATGATCAAAACACCCTTACCAGCAGCCAAACCATCTGCTTTCAGAACATAAGGAGCCTCCAATTCTTCTAAGAAGCGACATCCATCCTGCAATGTAGCTGCAGTGAAACTCTTATAACGAGCTGTAGGAATCTGATGACGCATCATAAAACCTTTTGCAAAATCTTTGCTACCTTCCAACTGAGCACCCTCTTTAGAAGGACCTATCACTGGAATAGATGATAAAGCAGG
The DNA here is from genome assembly GCA_017551675.1 of Paludibacteraceae bacterium. Lineage (GTDB taxonomy): Bacteria > Bacteroidota > Bacteroidia > Bacteroidales > Paludibacteraceae > UBA1181. The sequence continues at coordinate 74,825 of JAFZLC010000030.1, forward strand.
ATCGGAAACAAAGAAATCATAGACACCTTTCACCAAAGGATCCTCAGGTCCTACCACCACCATATTAATGTTTTTCTCCAAAACAAAATTTTTGATGGCAGGGAAATCCGTAGCAGAAATAGAAACGTTTTCGCCTACTGACAATGTACCTCCGTTTCCTGGAGCAATGTATAGATGTTCAACTTTGTTACTTTGAGCCATTTTCCATGCTAATGCATGTTCACGGCCACCAGAACCTAATAATAAAATATTCATATTCAAATTAATAATTATCCATTAATAGTCTCTTCGGATAAAACATCGAAGTGATAACCTTCAGATTTCAGATATTCAATTGCGCGAGGAAGAGCATACCTCATATTCTTAGACGCTTTCAGCGAATCATGAAAAACGATGATAGACCCATTCCGAGTGTAACGCTTAACAATATTCAACACTTCTTCACCAGAGAGTTTATTGTTATAATCACGAGTGACAACATCCCAAAATACTATTGTATAGTGACGTCGAAGGAAGAAAAACTCTCCTATTCTAAACGTTCCATGAGGAGGTCGAAACAAGTGACTATGAATAAACTCATCAGCTTTTGCCACATTATCAATATAATGTTTCGAAAAATTGGTGAATCCCGCCAAGTGGTTATACGTATGATTACCAACCACATGACCATCATTCAGCACCATTTGGAAAATATCCGGATGTTTCTTCACATTTTCACCCACACAAAAGAAAGTAGCTTTTATGTTATGCTGACGCAAAATGTCCAATACAAAAGGTGTTTCCTCTGGAATAGGACCATCGTCAAATGTTAGAAACACAGTCTTTTCCTTTTTAGGAAGTCGCCACACTGTTTTCGGAAAAAATTTCCGAAAAACAGTTGGCACTTGTTCAATTAACATTTGCTATTACGCATTTATTATTTATTCCACTTTCTATAAACTTGCATATACTTATCGTACAATGCAAGATCTTTCTCCACATCATTCTTAAGAATCGTTTGGTTCAATTGAAGAATTTCTGCAAAGATGGAGAATTTTTCAGAGAACTCATCCATCGATGCTCTCTGATTGACTGGATCCATTGCAGATATCCATTCCAAGTATTGAATAGAAGTTTCTTTCATGACATCCATAATCTTAAGGGCACGTTGTACTTCACCCAATTCCAAATATGTACGAGCCATCATGATATTAGCTGTTGTATATGGAATTTGAGGGACAGGCATTACCTTGTTACAGTAATCCAATACTTCTATAACCTTACTCTTATTAGCTGCCTTGATAGAATCAATCACATCTTTTGTGAACTTCTTTCCATGTTCATCCAACATTCTCATCATCTCGATTTTTGGAGTTTGCTTAGAGCATCCCAAGATTTCACATGCAATTGCAGGTGCATTTGAAATCAACATAGAATCAGAATAAGATGTTGTAGAAGTGATTCTATCATTGTCATAATAATAACGACTGAGAGTTCTGAACACACTCATGTTATTTGGAGAATCAGGACGATTATCTTCCTGAGAGAGGGCCCATAACAATGCGTTGCAATATTGTTGCATCACTTCAGCTCTGTGAGACTCAGCCATGATAGCATCCGACAAACGTACGAACATAAAACGTAATGTAGAGGTCATGCGGAGATTATTCTCATCCATATAAATATTTGGATTTTCAGCAATACCACCCCATTTAAACTTATGTAACAAGTTATCATACGTTCTTTCGATGTTCACCTGCTCACCCTTAGACAGAACGCCACCAGGACAAGGTAAGATACGATATGCCATACCTTCCAAAGACAAATATCTCTGTAAGCCCATATAACTATCACCTCCTACAGTCACAGCAAAATAAAGAGGTCGTTTCCATTTGTTTTGTTGTAACAAATCGAGAATCATCACCTCATGTTTGCCTAAGTAACCCTTAGATGATAGATTCAAACGAATCTGATCTGGTACCTTCACAATGTCTTTAGCAGGAATAACACCAGAACTCAACACATCATTTTTATCTATATCCAATACAAAATTCTTCGTAGGGATAAAGTTCATCTTATCATCGTCATATGGATTATATTGCTTGTACTTTTCAGGATTCTTAGCAATCTCAACAGCCATATCGAATTTCAATTCTGGAACCACATTGAACATATAAGCAATGTCAAGTCTTCCGTTCATGTAATCCTTAGCCTCCAACGACAATGGAAGTGGGTCTGATTCATATGCCTGACGCTTCATTTGATCAACATACCATCCCATTTGCAAGTAACTTAGGTTCGCCACTCTCGAATCAGTACCGACACCTTCCACCTCTTGATTATACCACAGAGGGAATGTATCATTATCTCCGTTCGTAAAGATGACAGAATTAGGTTGCAGGGACAATAAGTAGTTCTGACCAAAATCACGGCATGTATAACGATTTGAACGATCATGATCATCCCAGTTTTGAGCAGCCATCAATGCAGGCACACCCAAACAAGCAAGAGTCACTACCGTAGCTGAAATCTTACCATTGATCCACATTTTTAAAATTTCATGTAGGAAGAGCAGACCCAATCCTATCCAAATACAGAAAGCATAGAAAGAACCTGCATACGCATAGTCACGTTCACGAGGTTGATATGGAGTCTGATTCAAATAGAGAACAATGGCCAAACCTGTCATGAAGAACAATGTTGCAGTAATCCAGAAACTCTGCATGCCCTTCTTACCTTTCATGAACTGAAATGCAATACCCATAAGGCCTAACAATAAAGGCAATAAATAGTACACATTATGACCCTTATTATTTTTCAATTCATCTGGCATCGATTCTTGATCGCCCAACATAAAACTATCTATGGCATTGATACCAGTGATCCAGTTACCATGTACGGCACCTCCATGACCTTGAATGTCATTCTGACGACCCGAGAAATTCCACATGAAGTAACGCCAATACATCCAACCAACCTGATACTTAAAGAAGAATGTCAGATTTTCGCCAAAAGTAGGAACAATCTTCGTTTTATTTTCTCCCATACTCTTGTAACGAACCTTATGACCTTTTATATTAGCCCATTGCTTATATGCCTCAATGTGTGATGCTTGTTTGCTATACATACGAGGGAATGGCATGCACAAATCATATTTGTACTTTTTCTTATGGTCATACAATTCGTAACTATCCTTCTCATTTTCAGAGGTCTTTACTTTCTTTGCATAGATACCTTCAAATTCATCAATATCCAACTCCCATCCTTTATTGGTACGCACCCTTCTCAATTCTGATGCGTAACTTTCTCCGTAAAGCAATGGGGTATCACCATATTGTTCACGATTCAGATAACTCTTCAACGCAAACACATCATCTGGAGAGTTCTGATCCATTGGTGTGTTCGCAACAGAACGAATAATCACCGTGGCATAAGTGGAATAACCCAATAGGATAACCATGCAACAAAGAAGTACCGTATTCAAAAATGAAGCCGATAAAAACTTTTTGCTGTAGATGATGTATGCAGCTATAGCACAAAGTACAATAATACCCATAAGTGCAGGTATTCTTCCTCCCAAGAATGGAATACCCAACAAAAGGAGTGACGAGAAGAAGGCAATATTAGCACGAAGAGAGGTAGGATTTACTTGCTCCTTCTCCTTCTTCTTAAAATTCTTCTTCACGGAATCCGTTTGTAAAACGACGTCCTGTGTAGCAGCTATATTTCCATTAGACGATGGCATAGTCTCTATAATACCCCACACAAGACATGCTATAAGCAGTATTGCATAAATGATTGTTCCAACATTGAAACTGAATCCTAACGTATTAACAAAGAACAATTCAAACCATCCTGCCACCTGTACGAAACCAGGAATAATGCCATACAATACCAAACCTAATATGACACATGAAACAAGCAATGCAAGGATTGTTCCCTTGGTTGTAACTTGGAATTTTTTATAGTAATATACCAATACGACAACAGGGATTGTCAACAAATTCAACAAGTGAACACCAATGGAAAGTCCCATCCAATAGGCAATGAAGATCAACCAACGATTGGCGTATGGACTTCCGTCAGCCTCTTCCCATTTCAGAATAGCCCAAAAGCCTACTGCAGTAAACAACGATGAATAAGCATACACCTCACCCTCTACTGCAGAGAACCAGAATGTATCTGAGAATGTATATGCCAACGCACCTACAGTTCCAGCTCCGAGAATGAGTATCGTTTGTTCTAGATTAATTTCTTTATTATCTGCTACAAGTATTTTGCGAGCCAATCGAGTGATTGTCCAAAATAAGAATAGGATGACAAACGCACTACAGATGGCAGAAAAACTATTCACCATCATGGCTACATGTGCCTGATCTGACGCAAACAAAGTGAAAAATTTCGCTGTTAACATGAAAAACGGTGCTCCAGGTGGATGTCCAACCTCTAACTTATCTGCCGTTGATATAAACTCACCACAGTCCCAGAAACTGGCTGTTGGTTCAATTGTTAGCAAGTAGGTGACTGCCGCAATCAGAAACACCACCCAACCCACAACGTTGTTAAGAAATTTAAAACGTTTCATTATTAATTAAATTATTATCTATCTGCCTTGTAACGTATAAAAATACGTATAATTTGCAAAGATAATCAAAATTTCTCATATATCAACGAGTGTCCCACTATAAATTCAAACAGCAAGACAAATGAAACAAAAACACCATAATGGTGGATTCTATAAATTCATTCCATGGAATAATTCCTTACAATCCAAACTAATTTCCGTATGTTTTTATTGGGATATGCAATACAATAACCGATTAGATTCGTATACTAGTAGTGGGCCCAACAGGACTTGAACCTGTGACCCCCTGATTATGAGTCAGGTGCTGCTAACCAACTGAGCTATGGGCCCTACTTGCAAATCGTGAAAAAATTCACTACCTTTGCAAATCGAGTGCAAAGATAGTATTTTTTAATGACATACAAAACTTTTTGCTTTATTTTATTGAAAAGTGGTAAAATTCATACATAATATCAACGAGTCACCCGACTCAGAATTAATACTGACAACTGGCTTTTTCGATGGCGTGCATTGTGGACATCGATATCTGATTGATTACATGCAGACCATCGCCCAAAAAGAAAACCTGAAATCGGCCATCCTCACCTTTTGGCCTCACCCTCGAATGGTACTACACAAAGAGTATCAACCTCAATTGTTAAACACAATAGAGGAAAAGCAGGAGAGAATTTCTCAGTTGAACATTGACTATTGTTTTCAGATTCCGTTTACAATAGAACTCTCCAACTTATCGGCTTACGATTTCATGAAAAGTGTCCTTTTAGAAAAGATGCATGTGAAACACCTCATCATTGGATACGACCACAGATTTGGACATGACAGATTGGAAGGATTTGAGGATTATTACCGCTACGGACAGACGTTGGGAATAACGGTTTCTCAAGCTCCAGTTTTCAGCATAGAGAAGAAAAATATCAGTTCTTCACTGATTCGTCGTCTCCTCTCCTACGGGGACATCAGTCAGGCAAACGATTTCCTAGGTTATCCCTACACCTTAACAGGCGAGGTGGTTCACGGGAAAGAGATCGGTCAAACCATAGGATTCCCAACTGCCAATCTATCTCCCAATACACCAACCAAGATTATTCCATCTGCTGGAGTATATGCCGTAAAGATAAAATATAAGGAACAGATATACAATGGTATGGCGTGCATAGGAACACGTCCGACATTAGAAAAGGATGGAGATACATCTATCGAAATCAACATCTTTGACTTCAATAAAAAAATATATGGAGAAAACATCTCCGTTCAGTTTTATGAGTTTATCCGACCTTTATACAAATTTGCAGATAAAGAAGAACTGAAAAACTCCCTAAAGAACGACAAAGAGAATGTCCTTCTTTACTTCCAGAACAATCCATAAAAAAATGAAGTGCACTAAATGCACCTCATTTTTCTATATTCATTATTTCCTTATTCCTTATATAAGGAAATTGGCAGCATATTCCTTTGAGATATAATTATCTAACGTCGTACATACGAACGAAGAAAAATCTATCGCGTAGCGAACCACCTTATCCCAACGCTCTTCTGCAACACCGGCTTTCAACTCCTCCAGTGTTATCTCCTCTTTAATCAATCCATAGACAATACCTGCGTTAAAGTTATCTCCTGCTCCAACGGTACTTACTGGTGTTATATTGTTCGCAGCATACGACTTTTCAAAATTGTTTCCAAAGATCTGAACTCCTTTTTCACCCTTTGTATAGATGAAATTCTTAGAGTAGAAACTGATATGATCTCGATAAATTTGATTGGAGTCATCCTCTCCATAAATGTTGATGAAGTCTTCGTCAGAACCCTTGATAATATCGGCATATTCAAAATTATCCAAGATAGCAGGCATCAAATGACGGACATCATTAATATGTGATTTTCTAAAGTTGACGTCATAATAAATAATTGCCTTACGTTCACGTGCGAAGTCCAATAATTCAACAACACGATCGCGCAATACTGGATTCAATGCAAAATAAGAACCAATGATAACGATATCATTCTCGTCAATTCTAGGCATAATGTAATCCAGACGTTCAGCCGGATAATCCTTGTAGAAGAGGTAATCCGCATTTCTCTTTTCATCCAAAAAAGCCAAAGCTAATGGGGTCTTACCTCTATCGTATGAATAAATGTATTTTGTTTCAACCTGATTTTCTATCAGAAAGTTTTTGATAATTTCTCCTATTCTATCATCACCTATTTCGCTGATAAAAATAGGATTGGTATGTAGACGTCCCAACGAAATCAAAGCATTATAAACCGATCCTCCTGGTTTAGCACTGATTGGCTGATTATTCTTGAATAGAATATCATAAACTGTCTCGCCAATTCCAATTATCTTTCTCATATTAATATGTTTAACAGTTCTATAATTTTAATCCCCATAAATTAGTTTATCATTGATAAGTTGGTTTAATACACCCTCCCATACAATAGATGATGCTTTGTCACCCAAATTACCACCAACAAGAACCAATTCTCCATTATTAGAAGATACGAAGACACCTGCATTGTTCAAATTCTTCAAGCTGCCTGTCAATTTCTTATGCCAATCTTCCGACCAAGAAACTCCACTGTCGTAAGACGCATAACAAACAGGAGAATATGTTCCATCAGACATTTTTCCTCCCACTATACCTAATGTTTTATCATAGATATAAACCATCGGATTTTCTAAATAAGGCAATGCATTATCAGAAGATACCAATTGGTAGAAGTTTCCTTTATAGTCAACCGACCAAATGAATCCCTTCCCATTCTTGGTTGAATATAGATAACCCAACTGAGTAGAAGCCGACTCTGTTGTGAAAGTCATCAAGTTCTCATACGAAAATTCAGAAGGAATAGGACACAACTTAACTAATTCACTTTCCTCTTTTCCCATAGTATATAAAGAGGAGTCGGCAATAGCCACAACAATCCATCCACCTCAAATAGTAGATAATCCACCTTTATATCATCCTTCTTTGAAAAAGATAAAGAGGAATAAGAAGCTTCGTAGAGATCCTTGTTCTCATCCTGAACATAAAGTTTGTTATTAAACAAAACTAATGAGTTCCAATTATACGAATGATTATCCAATTCCTTTTTCGTCCAAGAATCTCCTCCATCTTTCGATGAAAAGCAATAATTCTGACCACCCTTTGTCGAACAGAACCATAACCATTCACCCTCATTTGTAAGAGATTTTTGAGAGGAAACGACATCTTCAAGTTCAATAGAATTTTTATTTACCCATGTGAATGCTGCTACATCATATTTGTGTACTCGCAAATCTAACTTATACTTTTTCTGATTGGCCCCATCCTCTGATGTGGATAAAATCATGATAGGAGAAGATAAATCTATACTTGAACCGTTCTCAAACTTCTTCCATTCTTTATCCGACTCAGATTTATATTTAATAGTAGGTGAAGATATATACCCATAAAAGTAAAATCTCATGTTCGTCAAATCACTTCCATACGCCAAAGAATCATAATTGTAAATGATATTCTCCACGTCATTGACAACGAACGACAAATCTTTTTGGTTGAATAATAGTACCGATCTAACACGAGGATCATCTTTATTCAAATCTACATAAGTCTCATCCTCCTTACACGACATCACCAAAATCGGCAATAAAAAAGAAATAACGTATCCTAAATATTTAATATTCATATTCTTTTATTTTCATGAAAATCATAAATGCAAAAATAATAAAAATAACCCAAATCTTATCAACTATGCCCTATTTTTAAGAAGGTTATTTAACGAATATTTTAAATATTCTTTTGCATCCTTTTCTTTCAAGTTAGGCAACTTACTATTCAATTCCTCCACGTAACCAACCTGAGTCGAATAATCTAAACTGCTGAATTTACGTTTAAAATCTTCTTGAATAAGACTTTCCGGGAAGAATGAAGTGACCACTTCGTTATAGAAATCAACACAAAGCTTCTCTTTGTCCGACTTGTTCATCTTCAGTAAGTTCTGATGAAGAGATTTTCCTACAATCTTGATAAAAAAGATCCAGTTCGTGATGGAGCGTCGTTTTTGTCCTGGAACAGAGACCTTATTACCTATGGCATAGTTAAAATAGAGTTCACTCTCACCCTCGTTTGCCATACGTTCCAACTCAGCTTGAGCTGGTTTAATAACATAACGCTCGAAGTCACAACTATCGGAAAACTTATCCTCACAATTCAAGATCTCCCGCAAGTGAGTGTCGGTAATGTTCACCATCAGTTTATCACTGTTTTTGTATTGAGAACATAACTCATACAAACGCAATGTTGTATATGACTTCGTACGCATCGTCGTACTCAAATTCATGGTTGTGTAGTTGCCCAAGGCAGTGATGCGGTTGACTAGACTGACCATCGTGGGACTCAACTCCACATAAACAGATTTACCCCATTTAGCCATTTCCAATTTGGTGACCAAAGCAATAGACTGCCATGTTCCGTTTTCATCCACAAAATCAACGCACAATTTCTTTTGTAATTCAGACAAACTTCTACGAAGCGACATGTTACTATTGGCACATCCGACACTTACCAACTCTGCTGTTGGTACATCCATACATGCGCCACCGAATATTTGAGGATTGCTCTTCTGAAAATTGGCAATCATATAGTTGACAAACTTCTTCTGTATCAAAGTGAACTTCTGTCGAGCTTGTGTCAATCGGTTACTTTGGAAGAAGGTTACATCCGTTACAGAATTTAAATCTTTGTCCTGCATTTTGGAGAATAACTCCTCTCCTGCCTTCGATTTCAGATAATTAGCGTAATATCTTTCCATCGGGCGACGAATCTTATACAAAATTTCCTTTTGGAAATCTGTCATGTTATCTGGCGATATGACATCGTACAAAGTAAAGGAAAAATCATGATTCTTAAACTCATCGTATAGAGGTGCAAAGAAATGATAATCAGATTCAGGCGACTCAAAAAGGTCGAAGACTGACTTTTTGGTATACAGATTAATCCCGCCATCTTCCCGAATGGAATACGGAACACAGTTGTCTATGATAAGACCTATCTTCGTCTTCTTACACAAAGGAGAAGTCGAATCAGCAAAGTTCCTGATAATCTTATAAGCAATATCCAAAACTTGCTTTAACTCCTCGCCTTCTGCTACCTTATCAATATTATTTTCCATATTGTTATTTTCTAATTTGTGGCAAATATAACAAAGTTTCCACAAAAACATAGCATTTTATCCGCAAAATTTTCACAAAAGTTCCGCAAAAAGAATACATTTATTCCGCATAAATATTTCAAACAACTGATATATAAGCACTTTCAACGTCATTTCAAAATAGAGAATAAAATAAAAATATAATCAAAAAATATAATAAAGGGGGTCATTTTTTTGTTTTTTATTTTTTTGACTATACAAAGATAACATTTTTTCCGCATTAAAAGCAAAAATGCTGTAAATAAATCACTACGGAACCCTGTGCGGAAAAATTGTGCTCTTTTTCCCGTTTTTTCGAAGAAAAAGATAACATTTCTTCCGCACTAAAAAAGAGGCATTATGCGGAAGTTTTGTTGTCTTTTTGTTTGTTTAAAAGGGTAACGGTCAACAAGGAAAAATGGAAGGTATGGGTGCGGAAAAATTGTTACCTTTTCCCTCTTTCTGCCCCTTAATAGTACCCCAACATGAATAATTAGGGGAATAGAGCGATTTCATCATGGAAAAGAGCACAATTTTTCCGCACTGATCAATAGAATTCTGGTTCATATAATCAAGCTTTATCAGGGGTAAAAAGAGTACATTTCTTCCGCATATTTATTTATATAATTGAACATCAAAAAATTAGCAAAAAGAGCGGAAAAATTGTTATCTTTCATTGCCTTGCTTTTATCCTAAAAGATAACATTTCTTCCGCCATTTATAGGCAGATTTAGGGGAACTCCGTGCGGAAAAAATGTTATCTTTTTCTCTACTTTTAAGGGAGTTCCTGGACATTCAAAAGATAACAATTTTTCCACATTATTTTTTATCTGATTGAACTTCAAAAATTTATCTTTTAGTGCGGAAAAATTGTGCTCTTTTTATACTGGTTTCCGATGTGAAAAAAGTACATTTTTTCCGCATCTATTTTATCTGATTGAACTTCAAATAATTATATTGTTGTGCGGAAGTTTTGTTATCTTTTCATACTATTAAGATAGACTCTTTATCTGTTATAAATCCCCCTATTTACCGCGTTTTTAGCATTTTTGACTGCGGAAGATTTGTTATCTTTCCGATCTCTTTTCCGCTACTTCTATTAGATGAAAAAGATAACATTTTTTCCGTATTTATAATTATAGAATTGAACTTCAATAAATTATGTCCTACTGCGGAAAAATTGTTATCTTTATTAATTGCGGTTGAGAGACTAAAAGATAACATTTCTTCCGCTGAAAACGACCTATTTTCCGCAGTAGAGATAACAATGATTCCGCAGTACCATAACATTTTTTCCGCACTGATACTATGAAATCGCTTTGTTTAAAGGTGTTTCCGAGGCCTATAAAATAATTAGATAAAATAAATAGATATAATTAATAAATTATAATAAGTGTTTTCAAATTTTTTTTAGATGATTTTTTTATGATTTGGGACAAAAGGGAGACAATATAAATTCCTATTGGCAAATAAAATAAAAATAGCCGCCGCTCAATACGTTAGCAAGAAATTATTATTGTAGGATTTTAATAAATCTATTTTATGTTGAAAAATATGTGTTATTGATTTTGTTTATATTGTCTATATTTTATAATTTTGAAATCTAATTTAAATTTTGTTTCGCTTATCATATTATTATTTAAAAATTATTGTTAATATTTTAAAGAATTAACCTATTTCAAATAATCAATTTTGAACTGGGCGGAATAAATAATAAGTGTAGAAATTTATCAACAAATTTATATAAGCATGCAAAGAGAAAATATTGAGCGTAACCATTTTAATCAGATTACACAAAAGCTAACGCCTTATTATTATCCTGATTTAGAAGAGAATATGAATTCTACAGATGAATCAGATTGGAGTGTTGTAAAAAAAGGTTATATAGAGGGAACTAAGTTATCAGAACCGATATATAATTCTGTTAACAAGAATAATATTGCGTGGAATATTATGTCGTATGATTTTATGAATAATGCTCCTGCGCCATCTACCGTTCATCCGAATTTATGGAGAATGGAACAGATGAACAATGTGAATGGATTATTTGAAGTTATTAAAAATAGTGTATATCAGATTCGTTCGTATGATTTGTCAACCATGAGTATTATTAAAAGTTCGCATGGTTGGATTGTCATAGATCCTCTTTGTGGAAGTGAGAATGCAGTAAAGGGATGGCGTATCTTTAAAAGTAAGATAGATCCTTCTGCTAATTTGATAGCCATATTCATTACACATAGTCATGTTGACCATTACAAAGGAGTGATGGGGTTGATATCGGATGCAGGAAAGAAGATTCTGACTAATAAAAAGCAGTCGGATTTTGCTAACTATGAGTATGATAAGGATTATGTTGCAGTGATTGCACCCAATGGATTTTATGACGAATCGATTTCGGAAAATCTATACTTAGGTGGATGTATGTCACGCAGGGCCATTTATATGTATGGTAGTTCTCTCCCTCGAGATCAATATGGTCATATTGGCTCGGGTCTGGGAAAGACGGTAGGTACGACAACAGGAAGCATCCCTGTGCCAACCATAGAGGTGGTTCCTGAAAATGAGGATATTACAACCTTTAAAGTAGATGGACTATCAATCACAATGCAAGATGTCCCTGGTACGGAAGCTCCTGCAGAAATGCATATCTATTTCAGTGATTACAAAATGTTGTGTCCGGGAGAGAATGTAACGCATACAATGCACAATCTGTTAACTCCTAGAGGCGCAAAGGTACGAGACCCGAAAGCTTTTGGTCGTGCCATTGATCGTGCGATGAAGTTGTTTCCCGATACTGAGGTGATTATTGGTACTCATCACTGGCCAATATGGGGGAAAGAGAGATGTCTGGATGTCATGAAGAAAGAAAGAGACATGTATTATTTCTTCAACGATCAGGTGATACGTCTTCTTAATAAAGGAATGAACATGGAAGAGATTGCCTCTGTCTTTCAATTGCCTGCATCATTAAGACGAGAATACTATAACAGAGGATATTACGGAAGTATCAATCACAACGTTAAAGCAGTTGTACAACGTTATATCGGATGGTGGGATGGTAATCCTGCTAATTATTTTAAACAGACAGACGAGGAGGTGGCTGAACGTTTCGTAGAGGATATGGGAGGTGCAGAAAAGGTGTTGGAGAAAGCACGTCAGAGGTTTGAACAAGGTGATTATCGATGGACGATAAGTCTAACACGTCACATTGTTTTTGACCAGTCAGGTAAAACATCGGATCAATTAAGGAAACAAGCAAAAGAGTTGGAGGCTGATGCGATGGAGCAGCTGGCCTACTCTTTTGAAGCAGGAACGTGGAGAAATATTTTCTTAAGTGGTGCTTTTGAATTAAGAGGATATAAATTGTCTCAAATCGTATCGAAGACAGATATGATTAATTCTCTGTGTGCTAATTTGAAGTCACTCCCTATCGACTATATGTTTGAATATCTGACCACTTTGATAGATGGTTTTCAGGCAGGAGATATAAAGTCAAGTTATTGTGTGATTTTTGGCGCAAGTCCAGCATGCCGTAATTACTACTATATGATAGAACTAGAGAATGGTGTGTTCCATTACAAACAGTGTGAAAAAGAGAACGACATAGATATACAAAGTACAGTACTTCGTTTTAAAGATCAGACAGCCTTCGTGGAACAGTTGAAGGATTTCTTGATGGGACAAGCGGGTGATTACGCAATGGCAGATATCTTCCGTTATATAGATCTCAATCCGACAGATTGGAATATTATCGAACCATTAAAAAAGTAATGTATAAATACTATGAAATGTGAGGTATAAACTTTCACATAGTTAAAAACCCACTATAAGAAACAGTGTACATATCTTGTTTGTAGAAACTAAGTGGTGAGCGGGGGTTCTCTCTTTAATGGGGAGAGCCCTTTTTGTATTCGATTGCTTATCAATACTTTTCTTAAAATGTTTTTATGTAAAAATGTGATAATGTAATATTGTGATGAATGTTTGCATCGAGTAGAGAGGGATAAAAAAACGAAAAGACAGCGTATCACTACGATGCCTTTTCTTCAGGTAGAACTCGTGTAGATTTAATGCGCCATTATTCTAAGTGCTTGGCTTGCAGTAATTTCTTGTATGGAATGGTAAATTTTAGATGCCTTCCTCCGTTTTTTTCGAAAAGTTCTACATGAATTTTGTGTTTATTGGGAATGGTGAATTTCTTATAGAAGAAAATAATTGGCTGTTTCTCATTTGCAGGGATGATTTTGCGTTCCGGTTGGGTATAGGTGAAGAGAGGCTCTTTCTCGTTTGCTTGGTAAGCCTGTTTCTTATTTGTTTTTTTATTGATTATATAGCATTTGATGAAGTCAATTTCGTAGTCGATTTTAGTCGGATTTTCAATATTGAGATAAAACATCATGACATCATCTTTGACGTAAATACCGAACAGAGAGAAGGTCATTTTGTTATCCATTGTTCCAATGTTTTTAATGATGCAACCTTTTTCGATGATTTTTTCTCCCATGTTTTGCATCTCTGGTTCATTGATGGACAAGGAAGAAAAGATGGCTTCCTGTTTATGTTGTCCATCTGTCATTTGTATATTGATTAGATTGGGATATTCTTTGTATCTGACAAGAAAGGGATAGAGTACCTTTTCTTCTGAAATGACGGTGATAGAGGTTTCTTCAAATGATTCAAAACCGGCAGAGATGGATTTGCATTTGATGATGTTATCGATCTCTTCTGCGTGATCAAATATTACCTGGTCATTTCCTGATTGAATGTCGATCACCTTCGATGGAAATATGATATGAGAGGTTTGTCGGTGTGACAACTCGATATGATATGGCTCGATGGAATGTAATTCGTCGTTTGTCACTTGATAAGCTATGTTTGATGGATCTTTTTTGTAGTGCAAGTCATATGTATGAACCCTTCCATCTAATGTGATGACGGTGATGCTTGTTTGAGGGAAATATGTTTCGTTACTTTTTATTCGTATGATGGAAGGCACTTTGCTTATCTCCACTTGTATTTGTTCTGTACCCATATCAGCATATTTCACGTTAGAGTTAAATTGTAGATAGACCCATTTGATGTTAGAGATTTCCAATGGTATGCTTTCTACGCTGACCATGGAGGCAGAATAGATGTCCGTGGAAGTAACCAACAGAAGTAGTGCAAGGATTGAAATAAATTTATTCATCGATTTTGATTATTAGATTATAGTTGGCTGCCAAAGTCACTTTTACATCGCGGACCGAACCATTGATGACATTTTTGGTTGCATTAATAATTGCATTGGCACCTGTACTGATGATACCGGAGACGTTTCCCAGACGAATATCCGAGTTGGTTACTGTTTCACTACCTGCCTCCTTCTGAACGTCATTTGCTAAGTTTTCAGGAGAATAGATACCTTTGAAGCCATCTCTGTCATAGATAGTGCCTTTAAAGGGGAATACGTTGTCTTTGTAGACGATATTCTCAATGTGTATATTCACCCGATTTTGACTAAAACTGGCTTTCCCAATAACGATTGTATTTTCTGGAATGGTAGTTCCATTGATGACAATAGGTTCCAATATGCGTAGAGAGACTTGTGATGAGGAGGTCACATTCTTTTGTTCTCCGTGGATAACCGCTCTTATCTGACCTTTGTTCTCTTTTTTATTGGATGAATTTATTGGTCTGAATCCATTCTTTGGCGTTTGTTCAACCGTTTTGTCTTGTACGGGTGTGGAAACAATATTTTCTTCTTTGGTTATTTCGTTTTCGTTATTAGCAGAGCTAGGATTCATATAGAGAGAACGAAGACGTTCTAGCCGATCTTTCTTTTCCTTTTCTTTCTCTTTTTCTATATCGAATTCATCATAACCATAATTTGTTTCGTTTTTGGTTGATGTTTTGGGCGAGGTACTTGAATTTTCGTGGGACTCTTTCCTAGGAGTGTGATGCACGATAGTTCGTTTAAATGTTTGTAGAGCAGTTTCGATTGTGTCAGAAACATTCGAAGTTATCGATTCTTCTTGATCTGTTTTTTCCGTAAAGAATAGGAAGGAATTATGTTCTTCCTGTAGTTCTTTATCTTTTTGCTCTTGTGCGATGATGGAGTTTGCTTTGTCATAAGCTTCCAATCGGTTGTTGATGATATCCTCGCTGATGATGTCAGGAATGGTATCTGTGTTATAGTGATGAGATGTGTTATTGTTTGGGTCGTTCTCGATAACATCTCCCCCACCCCTTAGGATATAGAATAATCCGCACGATCCTAAGAACAGAAACAGTGTACAGAGCTGAATGATTATTAATTTTTGACGCAGGTCATTTTTTCTCTTCATTTTCTTCTAGTTGTAAGTTAAACGAATCGATTGTTGACATGAGAGATTGAAGGGAATCGCTTGTTTCCTTTAGTTTTATCTCTGCCGTTTTCAGGTTATTATTCAGTTGTTCGATATCTTTTCTATTGGTGGAATCCAACCATTCCTGATTTGAAGATCCTTTCTTCGATGATATCGTGATGGTTGTCTTGCTAATAGCGACAAAGAAGACGGACACGCAAAAAATGATGATATACGTTTTCCTCCTATTGAGAGGTACTTGGCCTAATTTATCGTTTAATGTTTCTGCTAATGTTTTCTTTTTCATGAGATTGAGGATTAACGTGCGACACTATTTATTTCTTCCATTTTATCAATCTCCCAGTTTTCCATGATGAACCCATGAGGGTTGTTATCAGATCTAGGACAATTGATTAATTGACAATGCGTATGAAGGTGATAGAAAGTTACAGATGAGGTTCTCATCACGGAAGTGATGGCATACGTCTCTGCTTGATAAGGATAATGTTCCATATCGATGTGTATGGAATCGATTTTTATCTCGTTGATGATTCCCGCACCTATGATTTTTTGGTAATAACCATTCTCTTTCCTTGTCTTGTAGAATTCGAGAACTGAATTATCAGCAAGAAATAGAGCTTGTTGTATGTTATCTTCGATAGCAGAAGCATCAGGGACAAGGGTGAAGAACAGTTCGTGGAACCATTTGACATGAGCTTTAGCTTCGGCAGGTTTACAAATGTTGATATCCTGTGCCAACGCAAGTAAAAGAGATTTTCCTTCATCTAAGACGTATATTTTTTGACGTTGTTCTTCTGCATATTCGTATGATTTGCGAATGGAGTAGAAGGAGACAACGATAGCGACTAGAGATATGCCAATGAGATAGAATTTCGATAAGGCAAAGGCACTCTGGATGTTTTTTAGACTTTTTAGCATGATTGTTCAGAATTCATTTGTTGTTGTATGGCTATGTGATCAGTGGAAGTGTTCTCCTTTTCTCCGATCCATTGGATTAATTTATTTTTCCAATGATGTCTTGTGAATAAACGCAAAATATTGGGAATTAGAGGATTAGCTGTAGAATTGGAAATCAATTTACCCATAGTAGCGGACCCAGCTAATGTAATACCACCAGTTAGGCTTTCCATGCCAGATGCACTGACGATATAAGATGCGATGGATGGAATCATCAAATACAAGACAATAAACGTCAGCAAAAAGATGATATATGATATAGTGATCGTAGTTAGGGAAGAGTCTAAGGATGTAACGTCATAAGAGAGTTGTTCGAGTGCATCATGATAGATATTGATGTGTTGTTGCATAAGTGTGGCGTTGAGTTGTTGTATAATTACATCCATTAAGTTTGCAATGGGTATAAAGAGACAGACGTTGATGTATTTGCTAATCCATCCAATCCAGTTTTTCTTGAAAATGGGTAATATGGAAAGTGTAAATGCAAATGGACCAAAGACTATTAATACAATCCGGAAAGCAACATTTATTGCTCTAATGATGAGTTTGACTGCTCCGATATTCAACGGCATTAAGGATGAGGTCCATCACATTAATGTAAAGATTCTCAAAAAAAGAAGAGGAAGAATTTATTCCAAACACGCCTTTCCAAAAACCACTTTCTGATTTTTTCTTCTTTTCAGCCAATTGATAGGTCTTTTTTATCTCTGATAATTCCTGTGCTTTCTTTTGATATTCGGTATTGTCATATTGAGAAATCTTTTCCGTGTAGATATTAATGGGTTCAAATAAACTATCTACAGAATTATATACGATAGAAAAATTTAGGGTGATAATACCGATGATGAAGGGTTTGAGAAGAGGAAGAAATTCAATAGGTTCTCCTTTCGCCCAGGTCTTCATCAGAATATTTGCGAAATAGCCAAATGCGAAGAGTCCGCATAAGAGAAAGCATATTTCTGTAATGGCGGATAATTGTTCAATGCACTTTTCAAATAAGCTTTCAATGAAAGAATCCGACAAAAATGATGATAGATTAAAATTTGCAAAATGTTCCATTAACGTATATTTTTCGTGTTAATTGATCTTATATTTAGGGGTCTATAAAAATTCATTTCATCTCTTTTTTTATTTATAGACACACCTTAAAAGTTAATGAAGTTAAAGAGTGATTCATTACGGTTTTTCGCCAGATTGTAGGTGAATACACTATTGTAGGTCTCCAGAATTTTCTCTTTAATCTGTTCCATATTCTTTTTTAGATAGCGTAATTCCTGTTGTCTCTCATAATCATTCAATTGCACATCATTGTTATTTGTTTTGTTATGAACGATGGCACTTGCTCGTTTGGCGATATCACTTATACGAGAAGAAAATTTGACGATGTCTTCGATACACTTCTGTTTTTCTTCCTCATTTATTATTCTCGAATCAGACAAGCTTTTTTTCATTGATTTAATGGTGTTTAGTATCTCCTCTCCGAGTTCTATAATATCAATCACTTCGCCAGCTGTTTTGATGTATTCAGAAACAACTTCGACACGTTCTTGCATTTTTTTGCTCTCTTCGTATGCCTTTTGTGCAATCCTGATTTGTTCGATGAATTTATATTTTTGTTCGATTTGTTCTTCCATCTCTTCGCTAGCCAGTGTTAAACGTTGGACTATTGATGAAGGGTCAGATACAATTGTTACAGATTGAGAATGAGCTCCTAAGGAAATCATAACAGTAAGAATAAGTAGTATAAAATTTTTCATGATAGAAACTGGTTTATATAGTTTGTAATAGTTTTTCGAATAGAACCGTTATTGGATGGTAGCATGGATTGAATCATACCTTTCTCT
Source organism: Paludibacteraceae bacterium (assembly GCA_017551675.1). Lineage (GTDB taxonomy): Bacteria > Bacteroidota > Bacteroidia > Bacteroidales > Paludibacteraceae > UBA1181. Next base: position 93,703 of record JAFZLC010000030.1, read on the forward strand.
TCTTTATCGGTTGTGTAGGTACAATACTCTTCCTTGCTTACTTCTACACCGTACACAGCGCAGAAATTTCGTAGAGAAATAAAGACTTCCTTGTATTTCGACCTGTTGTTGAAATCTAAAGCGTTGTTGACGGAAAAGAGAATGTTTTGTTCTTTCTTAGAAAGGGAAAGTATCTCTTGAATAATTTGAGCTTTCTCTTTGAAATCACGTAGGTCTAATAATATTTTACAATGTGATTGAGTGATCATGATGTCTTTGATGAATTTATTGCCAACAAGGTCATCCGGTTCTTGTGTTACAATAGCAATTTCCCCGAAATGTTTTCTTGCTGTTCGGTATAAGTATCCGATGAAGGATGCCATCCCCTCTTTGGCGATGGCTTGCCATGCCTCTTCTATCAACATTAGTTTTCGTTGGTTGGGATCTAGTTTCCGTATTTTATCCATAAAGGTAGACATGATGATTAGAGTCACGATAGGAAACAATGTTTTGTTGTCTTTGATGTTGTCTAACTCAAAGATAATGAATCTCTTATCCAATAAATTCAGTTCTTTGTCAGAATTAAGAAGATGATCGAACATGCCTCCAGAGCTAAATGGTTTCAAGACCTGTATCATATCATCCACGTCAAAGTTCTCTATACGAACATTTAATTCTTCTTTTATCATGGGTTTGAATTCGTTGATTAGATAGTTGTAGAAGGAGTTGAACCCAGGAGGAATGGAGTGATCAGAACATATCTTATCGATGTAATTGTAGATACACACTTTTATATGAGTACTTTCACTGTTAGATAGTTTCTGATCACCCTTCCAAAGGGTTTTAATCAATGTCAGTAATTGTTCTTTCTTTTCTTCTGAATATTCGTAGTTGGGTTCGTAGAATGGATTGAAAGAGAGAGGATTCTTTTCTGTATATGTATAATAGAGTCCGTCGTTTCCATTCGTCTCTTCCTGAATCATTTGACAAAGTCCTTGGTAGGAATCACCAATATCGACCAAAACGATGTGACAGCCTTGTTCCCAATATTGCCTTACCATGTTATTGGTAAAGAATGATTTACCAGAACCAGAGGGACCTATGATTACTTTGTTCCGATTGTCAATCCACCCCATCTTTTTGGGATAATCATCCAGGTCAATTCTAATTGGTATACCTGCAGTTCTATCTGTTAGTTGGATACCGAACTGATCATCGTCCACCATATCTCTATAATTACTATCAAAATTAAGGAAACAGCATCCTTGTTCGAGGAAGGTGAGGAATGAAAGTTCGGCAGGATATTGTGAAGCACATCCAGGTATACCACCCCAAAAGATTTGAGGAACAATTTTCTCTGTTTTTGTCTTCGTACAACAGTTTATACTAGAACATGCCGCTTCAGCGATTGCATTCTTTTGTAACAAACGTTCCCAATTTGAATCCCATAATAATAGATTAAAGGCACAGCGGACACTCCTTTTCTGTTCAGAGTATGCCTCGTCGAGAAATGCCGTGTTTCGTTCTAAATTTATAGCATTCTCGCGGGATGTAGACGAAAAGGCTTGCTGTAGTTTACCTTTGTGTTCTATTTCTTTCATGTTTTCCTGATGGTCGTTGAGAAAGTAGTATTGGTTATAAACATGTTCGAAAGGCATACTTAGAGCAAGATTGGCGACAAAACTTTGTGGCACAAAAAAGGAGGGCGGGTTTGAGAATTTCTTGCTGAATGAGTAATTGGACACTTCTGTTGGTATCACATCAAGATCGGCTATCGAGAAGCAAGAAACGTAGTTGTCACCCACCATCAGAGTACCATCTTCCACATGAATATCTTTAAGTACAGTAGAATCATTTGAGAAATTTAGTGTAAGATATTTTTCAATTAACCCCATAGATTCTGGTGTACCCAAAAGTTCATCTTCGCTTAATGCTCGAATGTTAACGTTCGATTCCTTTAATATTTGTGATAATCTAGAAATCGATTCTTTAAACGAGTTAAGTCTATTTTCATCGAGCACCTCTTTAGGTACAAGTCTGTTTTTACATAGAGCCGAAGCGGTAGAGGATGTTTTACATCCCTCTTTAGAGGAGAGGGTTACATAGAGGAATGTTCTATGTTTCAAGTATTTTCTCCCATCAAAATGTTTATAATAAGTATTGTTGAGAAAAGATTCTTTGTAGTTATCCTTCCGAAAGATTGATTCAGCAAATACATCCTGTTTGTGTACAATTGTATAATCTGGTAAATCGCGGAGAGCAGAACAGAAAGCCTTATGAAGTCGGTCATAATCGTCGGTGTCTCGTGTATAAATTTCTGGTAGGATAATCTCAAAACACATGGTTATATCTGCATTTTTAGACACTAGTAATCCATCCTCATACCTCCAAAGAGGGAGAACATTTTCAATCCTATTACTATTGATGTTAAAATTCATGTAAACAGTTTTAATTACTTGACAATCATTAGTTTGTAGATTCTCCTATCCATTTGTATTCGTTGAATCGTTTTCATTTGGGCAATGGTATATTTCAGACCAGATTCTCCGAAATGAGCATTCAGATAGTAGGCGAGTCCGACAGATCCTAAAGCAATGAGTATCACTAATGTGATCGTTACAGCAAAGGGAAGGAGAAGACCGAGTAGAAAGTAGAAGAGAATACTTAGAACGATACCTCCGAGTGCTAAAAAAACATAGGTGGTACGAAGTCCTTTAAACTCAAATGATTTCCCTACCCCTTTATTGGTTTTGTAGGTCATTGTATGGACATCAAGAGAAGAAGAAATTTTTAACGACCATAGAGACTACACAGGCAACGACAAGACCAGCCACCCATCCTCCAATCTTTTTAGCTGAATCCTTGTCCCCATTGAATAATTTGTATGCCACGACTGCTCCTCCTATTAAAGCGAATAATCCACAAATCGACATAAAGAGTGTCAATGCCGGAGTGACCATCTTTTCCAATTGTTCATTGGCAGAATTGAGCGCAGAGGCAGCTTGCTTTTGAGCAAAAGTGTCACATACAGATAGTAATGCGAACACTACGATAGAAATTTTTTGTTTCATGTTATTATTGTATTAAAATTTATATAATTCAGATAGAAATGAATTGGATAGACAGAGTTTAACGATCTTCTTGTTTCATGCAAAGAAGATAAATGCAGTTCTCAGTCAAGTAGCAGTCTCCCTATTGTCTAATTTCTAAATGGAAGCAGATGCTCTCCTAAGTCGTATCTGACTTGTTGTTTCCTTCTGTTCTCTTTTTGAAGCAAGAACAGTGTATACAACTAAAATGAAATCAATGATTATGCATATAACAAAATCATATAATAGAAATTTACTCCAACTTATGGTGTTTAATCCAAACATATTCGATATTTTTTTTCTTTTTTGCTGACTAATCAGCAACAAACATTCAACAATAGTTTTTAATCGGGGACAAAATTATTAAAAATTTTGATAAATCATAAATTTTGAGTGGAAAATCTAAAAAAATAAATGGATGAGAATGAAAAACATCCTCACCCATTTAAATAGCAATTTTATATCCATCAGTTCAATTCATCTACAATAGAAGAGTTCCCTGCGTGGACTCCTTAACGAGATGATTATCCAACTTCCTGCAATTCCGGCATGTTCTCTTTATAGAATTTACAACCAGTGGAAACTGATGAAACAGCGTCTTGTACTAAACATAGTGCTTCTGACAGTTGCTTCTCGGCTGATGTTAATCGAGCCACCAAGTCGCATACCACAATTCGAGAGGTCTCTTCGTCTGTCGCTGCTTCTGCTAAAAGACTTTCCAAACATGGCCGGACGTCTTTCACAGAGAGTTCCAAATTGGATCCACTCTCCCTCATTTTGGCAAGAAGCTTCTCTAATGAGATGCTCAAACTGTCATCGCTTTCGTAAAGATTAAATCTATTTTCCATACCTGTTTTTTAGTTATAAATTGCACTGCCAATGTATGCGAAAGATTTTATAAAAAAAATTTTCTTATGAATTAGTTACTAACAATTCTTTCCTTTTTCTCTTATCGTTTTGATTATTAAATAATTATAGGTTGTAAGTTTTTTATCGCATATAAATCTTTGATTATCAATCGAATAATATAATTATTTTTGTAATGATATTGTCTTTCAATAGGTTATGAGTTACTAGTTTGAATTGTCAATCAAGGATGATTTTTTCCCCTTTTGTTTTTTTTACAACTTATAAAAAATTTTTATATTTGCTTGAGGTCTTTTGGATTGAAAATAAATTCATTAAAAGTCCTAATATTATTTGCTAACACTTTAAATTAAATAGCATGGGTTTATTCAAAAACGTTATTTCTGTTCTCTCCTCTGTTGCTTCAGAGGTGGCAAAGAGTGATTCTGCCAAAGAGATCTTAAATTCACTTCAAAATGGTAACATAGATATCGCCACTGGTCTTAAAGAGGCGTTGAAGGTAGGTATTCAAACGGCTGCGACAAATCTAAGTAAACAAGATGGTTTCTTGGCGGATGCAGCGGTTCGTATTGGTTTGCCTCAAGAGGCTTCCACCGTTTTTAATGCAATTCAGTCATTGGCTCAAAATGATACATTCAACTCATTGTTAAATTCAACTGGTGTTAAAATTCCTGATTCTGACACTGTTATTACTTTGTTTAACCGTGCTGCAGAGAATGCCGCTCCTAAGTCTGTCGACATCTTTGCTAATGCTATTACGGGTATCTCAATTGCTGATGCTGAACATATCTTGTTTGGTGCAGATAATGCGGCTACTTGTTATTTAAAAGACAATACTCAATCGCAACTACAGTGTGCCTTTGTTCCTTCTATCACCGATTCTCTTGGTGCTGTGAAAATAGGTAACTTCACACCATTGAGTGCATGGGATACTTTCGCTACTTACAACAATAAACTTGTTGAATTGTTGGATAATAGCGCTGTTAAGAAAGGTTTGGAACTGGCTAGAATGACAGGTGTTCTTAAGGATGAATACTTCGAGAAATTGAGAGATATTGATATCGTTAGTACAAACTTGCCTGATTATATCACAGGTCGTGCTTTGGATGGTCTCTTCTTAAAGGTTTCAGAGAAAGAGGCTGATATCCGTCATAATGCTAGTGCGCGTGTTAGTGATGTACTTCAAAGTGTATTTGGTCGTTTGGATGCTCGATAAAATTTCAATACTGATAATAACGGGGACTGACTTCTATCAGTCCCCTATTTTTTTCTCCTCTCCCCTACCCTGTTCCCAATAAAATTTCAATGAATTTTCAACTTCTTTCTCTTTTTTTGATGAAACATATTATCTTTGTACCGTAAAATCAGCTATCGTATAAGTTTGCCAATTGTCTACCGCAAAATTTACCGAATAGCATAACTTTTGTGACTATGTTAGTTAAAACTTATGGAGCCTCTGTACAGGGTATACATGCTGCTACTATTACCATTGAGGTGAATGTGACTCAAGGTATTCGTTTCATGTTGGTCGGACTGCCTGACAATGCTATTAAGGAGAGTCATGAGCGTATCGTTTCGGCTATGGAGTTTTGTGGAATGAAATTTCCTCATTATCAAGTGATTGTTAATATGGCCCCTGCTGATATTAGAAAAGAGGGTGCTGCGTATGATCTGCCTTTAGCCATTGGTATCATGGCGGCAGCTGGTGATATTCTGGCGGATGATTTAGATCAGTATGTTATCATGGGTGAGTTATCATTGGATGGTACATTGCAGCCGATTCGTGGTGCTCTCCCCATAGCTATTAATGCGAGAGAAGAGGGGTTCAAAGGTCTTATTCTGCCCGAAGAAAATGCTAAAGAGGCAGCTGTTGTCAACAATCTGAATGTCTATGGAGTCAAAAATCTAAAATCGGTGATTGATTTTCTGAATAAAAAAGAGGATTTCTCCCCTACTTTTGTAGATACACGGGCAGAGTTTTTCAAAAACTCCAATCATTTTGATATCGATTTTTCTGATGTTAGGGGACAAGAGAATGTAAAAAGGGCTTTTGAAGTGGCGGCCGCCGGAGGTCATAACATTATTTTGGTGGGCCCTCCGGGTGCTGGTAAATCTATGCTGGCCAAACGTATTCCCACTATTCTGCCTCCTCTCACATTATATGAAGCTTTAGAAACTACCATGATTCATTCTGTGGCAGGAAAGATAGGGAAGGAAACCTCTCTTATGACACAACGTCCTTATCGTAATCCTCATCACACCATCTCGGATGCTGCATTGTGTGGTGGTGGCGGTTATCCGCAACCGGGGGAGATCTCCCTTGCTCACAATGGAGTGCTTTTTCTCGACGAACTTCCTGAATTTAAAAGAACCGTTTTGGAAGTGATGAGACAACCTTTAGAGGATCGTAAGATTACCATCTCTAGGGCTCGTTCTACTGTTGAATATCCAGCTAGTTTTATGCTTGTGGCAGCAATGAATCCTTGTCCGTGTGGTTATTACAATCACCCATCGAGAGAATGTGTTTGTGGTCCTGGGGTTGTTCAGAAATATATGAATCGAATTTCAGGTCCTTTGTTGGATAGAATCGACATTCAGATTGAGATTGTTCCTGTTCCTTTTGAGAAATTGTCGGAATGTGAACCTGCAGAGACAAGTGAACAGATTCGTGCTCGCGTCATCGAGGCACGTAATATTCAATTGGAACGCTTTAAAGGGATAAAAGGGGTACACTGTAATGCTCAAATGACCACTCGCCTACTCCATGAACATGTGAAACTAAATGAAGAGGCAAGCACAAGACTGAAGTCTGCTATGCTGAAATTGAATCTTTCCGCTCGTGCTTATGATCGTATTCTTAAGGTCGCACGAACAATAGCCGACCTTGATCATTCGGAAAATGTGGAGACTAGACATATCTCAGAGGCGATTAATTATCGAAACTTGGATAGAGATGGTTGGGCAGGATGAAAAAATTATAATCTGAGAATCGGTATGAATGATGATTCAATGGCAGATTTGTGAAATTTGGAAACAAATGGTTTATATAGAAATAATTACAAATGACAAGGGTGATTTAAAGTTTCGGACGCTTGTATGCAGTCCGAAACTTAAATCACTTATCATGTAAAGCTGTAAGTCTTTTTATAAGTATTCGTTGCTGAATTTCTTTAATTCGGCATCGAACGTTAGTTTAAATCTCTCGTCGATGATCTCTGACATTAAATCGCGTATGTTTTTACCTGTCAGAGTAGAGAGCGTTTTCAACTTTTTATGCGCAGTTGTTGTGATGGAGACGTTGATGTACTTTTCTCCCTCTCCATTTTGTTTCACTTCTTTGGTAGTATCAGTAGTTTTGTTTTCTGTTTTACCACCATTCGTTTTTAGGGAAGTACTGCTGTTTTGACTTCTCCCCTCCTCTATTTTTTGTTTCTCAAGTTCATTTGAAGCTTGGAGCAATTTGCTAAAATTATCCATGGCTATTATTTTTTACTTTTTTGAACATGAAGTGTTAACATAAGAATGATTTCATCAAAGACGCATCTTTGCTCGAAGGTCACTTTGTTTTCCATTGTCGAAGCAGCTCTTCGATTGCTTACCAAGTCTGATATGGAGTGATCGAGGAACGGAATACCTAAGTTTCCGCTATTGATGCTGTTGATGATAGCTTTGGACTCTTTCTCGTTTTTATTCACTTTGTTGAGAATGCCAACATAGGATGTCTCCAAATTGAATTTTTCCTTTTTCTCTTTGATGATTTCCTTGAATTTCTCTAGGAACTTCAATGTCGAAGAGAAGTCGATTGGCGTTGGAACAACTGGAATAATGGCAAAATCCAACAAGTAATACATGGTGATGACACCTTCTTGAACCATGTTTCCTGGAAAATCTACCAGTATTATGTCATATTTCTCCTTTAATTCTACGATGTGGTCCTTGAACTCATTTGAATTGATCGCGTAGACATCGTACATGTTGTCTTTCTGTTCTTGTGTAACCTCAGGAGAAGCTAATTCTCTTTCCCTAATACCAAGAAAGGAGCGTTGGAAATCATCACAATCAATCACTGCAACCGTCAAGCCCTTTTTCTTACCAATTGTATTTAGATAGTTGGCAAACATGGCTGTAAGTGTCGTCTTACCACAACCACCTTTTTGTGATACAAAGGAAATGACTAAACCTGGAAGAACTTTGCCCATAATGTTTTTTAATTATAATGTTATCTTGTTTTTATATTTTTTCGTCGTTTTACAATACTATAAAAATGTGACCACACAATTTGTTTGTTTTTGTTGTTTCACCTTTCTGTGTAAATCACATTTCTGTATTAATGTGAATTTGTTAAAAGGTTAAAATGGCAATTCTGTCAAATCACATTTATATGATAGTGCAAATATATGAAATTGTTATTTACTAAAAAAGAAATTTTGTGAAAATGTTACTATGTTTTTCTGTATTTTTTGTTTTATTGTTATTATGTTCTTTATTTATAATTGTAAAATTGTTTATTTGTCTTAATGTAATTTTAGTATTTTATGTGATAATGTGTAAAATGTAAAAATGTGATTGTGTGATATTCTTGTTTCTTTTGGGTCTAAATGGTGTTATTTGTATTGATTTAATTGTCTGTATTATAATGTTTTAATAAGTGTGATAATGTGTAAATGTAAAAATGTTATAATGTGAAGTGTGTGTTATGATGGTATTTTTGTCCGTTCATTCTGCTACAGTGATGTATAAATATTATAATGTGAATATATGAAATTGTTGATATTGTGATAAAACTAATATGTAAATATATATAAATGTGATGATGTGTGTTTGTAAAAATGTGATAATGTGTAATTGTAGTAAATATATTGTTGTGAATATACAATAGGGTGGACTCTGGTGTTTCTTATTCTTGGGTGCTTGCAATATCTTCTACACTGTATGTCGGATTTTGTTTCTCCTTATTGAAGGTGTATATGATCCTTTGTGGTTTCATCGTATTGATGGTATATAGTAAATTATCAATTTCTGTGATACCATACGTTTTTTCCCATTTGGTGAGAAATTTTGAATGAACCAACGCGTATGTTGATCCATCTTTCGTTTTGCATGTGAAAGGTAGGACGTAACACTTACAATCTAAAACGGATAGTGAATCAATGGCAGGTAACTCTTCTTTAAGGGTATAATTTATATCAACCACAGCTCTTCCTGAATCTGCTTTTGAAATCATTTCATATTTATTCTCTCCTGATTCGGTTACATTGAATGTTTCAGTGTTCCCTTCATAGTCCGTTATTGTCATTTCAACATTACAGTAGGAGAGAAGATCTTCTGAAAAATTATATGATACGCGTGCTAATGTGAAACTATCATCATTGACATTATCATCGTCACTTTTATCACAACTTTGAAACATGAATCCCATCATGCTTAGCAGAATCATTGAAAGATATTTTCTCATCTCTTTTAAATTTTTCTAAATATGAATTTAAACCCTCCTAAAATTATTTCAAAGATAAAAATTATCTCGCATATAATTATTGCATACCATTCATTAATTATGATGACTTCAATAAATTCATCGTGTAAATTTTTCTCTTTTTATCCTATATAATTATATACATGTGCTGCAAAAGACAACTGAAAATCTCCTTTTTGAATCTTCTCAAAGAGCCCTATTTTAGGGGGTTGAAGTGATTCTCCCATCTTTTGAATTGAAAATCCTAATCAGATAGAATCCCCCTATTTAATTTTGTCGGTAGAAAAAAACAAGGACATGAATTAAAAAAATATTAAATGTGAAAAACCATGAAAAGAAACTCATTAACTCTTCTATTATTGATTGTATCACTGATTCTTTCAGGACAATCATTTGCCGCCATCAGTAGTGCGCCCGTGACGAGTGAAGCTACGGATGGAGCAAAAAAACTGTACACTTTTTTACTGAATAATTATGGAAAGAAAACCATCTCTGGTGTGATGACGGGCGAGGTGACTTCAACAATTGAATCTCAACAAGATATTCAGTTTGTTGTTTCAAAAACGGGTAAATGTCCTGCATTAGTGGGCGTAGACTTTATCAATGCGACAGGTTCTTCTGCTTCTGAAACTTGGGCACAAACGTATACGAATTCCACCATCGCCTTGGCTAAGGAGGTATGGTCGAAAGGTGGAATACCTGCTTATTGTTGGCATTGGCGTGTGGGAACGAGCGATACTTATAAAACATACGATTATACACTTGCTTTTCAATCGGGTAGTACAACTGAGTTTGATACCTCTTCTGATTGTTACAAGACACTCATCAACGATATGAATAAGGTGGCTGATATGCTACTTCAATTGCAGGATGCGGGTGTGGCTGTCTTATGGCGTCCATTTCACGAAGGTGCTGGCGGATGGTTCTGGTGGGGTCTGTATGGTGCCGAGCGCTATAAAGCATTGTATCGCTTGATGTATAACCAGTTTGTGAATGTTAAAGGTGTGAAGAACTGTATTTGGGTATGGAATGTTGAAAGAGATTGCACCTTGAGTAATAAAACATACGGTTATCAGGATTTAACCTCTACCTGGTATCCAGGTGACGAATATGTTGACATTATTGGTGTGGATATCTATGCTGATGCCTTTGATTATGGTTCTCAGAAGAACTATTATAATAAAATGAAGGAGTTGTTTGGCGACAACAAAATGTTTGCATTAACAGAAAATGGTCCAATGCCTGACGTTGATAATATGTTGAAGGATAATGCCTTGTGGTCATATATAATGCCTTGGTATGAGACATGGAATGGTGGCTTTTTGAGTCAGACTTCTGATGCTCAGTGGAAAAAATTCATGACAGACTCCCATGTGTATACGTTGAGTGATATGACGGGGTGGGGGACATACGTTGATTTGGAAGAGCAAGCATGTGAACAATCGGCTGCAAAAGGTATATACGAGGTAGAATGTGGTACAGATAATAAAGCTTCTGCGGTATCTGTTTCTCAATATTCTGGTAAGGGCGTTTTGAATTTGCAAAACGAAGATGATTATGTATCCATCAATATTTCTGTTGAAAAAAAAGGGGCATATAAGGTGTATGTTGGTTACAACTCCATATTTGGGTTCAAACAGATTGATTGTGCTGTGAATGAGGTGAGTGGGACCGCTAATCTGGGGAAGTCTTCAACGGATCCTGAAGTGGATGCAAAAGGGGAAACGCTTGTTGGAACCTTTGATTTTAAAGCAGGAGATAATACGGTAAAGTTAACACCAATATGGACGTGGGCTGTAGTTGATTATCTACGTATAGAAGAAGATGAAAATTCTACCTCTTTTGTTTTTGAAACCTCTGATGTAGATGGTTTTAAGGTAAGTGGATCTAAATTGTTAGACCATTGTGGTGAGGAGTTTGTCATGCGAGGAGTGAATCTCGCCTATACGTGGTATAAAAGCTCAGCCTATGCCCAATTGGAAGCCATTCATAAATATGGAGCCAATGCAGTGAGAATTGTCTTGACAGATGGTAAAGGATATGGTGTATCGGCAGATGATGCGGCCTCTGTTAAACAACTGATAGAGAAATGCAAAGAATATGGTATGGTTGCCATTTTGGAGGTGCACGATGAAACGGGAAGTGATAAGATTTCTGACTTGCTGGATGCAGCTCAATATTTTGCAAATCTTTCCTCTGTTTTAAAGGGAACCGAGTCGTATGTCTTGATTAATATTGCTAATGAGTGGCATAATTCATCTGCTGCTACCAATTGGCGTGACGGATACAAAGAGGCTATACCAGTGATTCGCAACGCGGGACTTCGTCATTGCATTATGGTGGATGCAGGTGGATATGGGCAAAGTGCAGCCACAATTCATAGTTATGGGAAAGAGGTCTTGGCAGCAGATCCAGAGAATAATGTTCTTTTTTCCATTCATATGTATGGTTCGGCAGGTAATACTAATAAGGTACAATCAAATATTGATGGTGTAATCAATCAAGACTTAGCACTATGTATAGGCGAGTTTGGATGGTTTCACAGTGATGGTGATGTAGACGAGGAAAAGATTCTTTCATATTGTGCTGCAAAGAACGTAGGATGGTTGGCATGGTCATGGTATGGCAATGGCAGTCCCGTTGAATATTTGGACTTAGTAAAGGATGCTACTGCAGATCCTGTATTGGCATCATATTCAAATATATCTATCTCCAATTGGAATAATACGATGACTTATACAGCATCTGGTGATTGGGGAAAGTTGATTACGGATACATGGAAAAAGGAATCTAAAATAGCGAATTTGGTTAAGTGTGGAAGTACTGATGTGAATCAGCAATATATCGAAAATCACGATGTAATTGCATATTTCACTAATCATGGAGATAAATTACATATTATCTCTAAGAAATATGCGAGTGTAACAGTTATGGATGTAACCGGGAAAACCGTATATTCAGGATCTGTAGAGAAAGGAGATTCAACTATCCCATCCGCTAACTGGATGAATGGTTTGTATCTCATCTCTATGGATCAACAAATCACCCTTAAAATTGTGAAGTGAATGTGAATTAAGCCTTTGAAAAGAGTAGGCGGTCATTGTGAAATGACCGCCTGCTCGTTTTTTGTATAGTAGGGTTTGTCCCTAAAATTTAGTTTTGAATACTATCTTTAAGATTTATAACACCTTCATAATTCTTAGAATCTGTCAAATCCACTACGAATTTATATGGATACATCTTAATGGTGTATTTTTTCGTTTTCATGTTATTAAAGAGTAGCTCTATGTCGAATGGACAAATACAATCGCATATATCATTTTCCATACTTTCTGTCACAGTAATATTATTTGCTTCATCTATTGTAGTTGTATAGATAAACTGTGTACAGCAAGAGGATACACGTTTGAAATATTTTATGCTCAACAATTCTTTTTCCGGATTATAACTATATTTAACGCTATCTTCCTGTTCAATTACAATTGCATCAGTGTTTTGATTGTTGTTGATACTATCATTTCCTACCTCATTCTTGCTGCATTGTCCTAATGCGTGTATAATTGGCAACTTCTCAACTTGGTTGGCATAGATGATTCCACTTGCTGAAGCTGACAAGTCAATTTTAAATTTGTAGTTATCCCATTCAATGGTATACTCTCTTTTCTTCATTCCTCGGAATGTAGCTGAAACGTCGTATGTGCATAAACATTTGCATACATCATCCTTTAATGAAACGGTTTTCAATTTGATGTTTGGAATGGAAGAATTCGGATCCAATATTGCTGCAAGTGAGTCGCAACAATTAGATTCGAAATTGATAAAGGTAATGGTTCCAGTTCCACTTTTTAGATCGAAGTCATATTTGAACATCTCTGAATTTTCAGCTCTTTTCTCTTCATTTACTCCTTTCCCTTCTTCCATGTCGTATGGAGATCCTTTACATTCGGAACTTCTGCTATTAACCATGTCGATGTCATAGAACATAGTAGAAGGTATACTATCTAAATTTAATGAGGGTATTATACGTCCTGATGTTCCTATTGATAAATCGATGGTTGTATCGATTATGTCAGTAGCTATAATTCTATACTTTTTTTCCTCTATTCCAGATATTTCATATATTATGCTGTGAGAGCAGAGACAATTACAGGCCGCATGTCCTGTTACTTTCGGAGTCAGGGTGATTGTGTTGTCAGATGTGGTGATGTCACCACTCAATGTATCACAACAGTTTATGATAATGTTGTTGATAGTAATGGTTCCGGTTCCGCTTTCTAAATCGAAATTGAATGTAATATAATTATTAGCGGGTCTGGCATTTGTGTCGTTTGATTCATTACACTCAGTTGCTTTAACGAAACGTCCATGTAATCCTGGAGTTGCAGGCTTTTCAAACAAGATGGAGTCGGGACGAGAATCATTTATTTGATAAATTATCTCTCCCCCTTTGTACACATAAAATTGTGCTTGTAAATTTGTTATGCTCATCCCTATCAGAGCGAATAACACTAAAAAAATTTTCTTCATAAATATACTATATTTGGTTACTAATAATTATTTCAAAAGGAGTATAATCAAAAGTATAACACTAACTACACTAATTCCTACTAAAAAGAATGTTATTTGTTTATTTTGTTTCTCTAATTCCGTTGCTCTATTTTTCACTTCATCCAATGCTTGTTTCATCTCTGTAACTTCCTTAACATCAGCTTGAAGATCAATCATAGTTGATTGAAGTTGCTGTACATCAGTTGATAGAGAGGATAGGGAAGTGGTGAGTTCTTGCACTTTCTCTGTTGTTTTATTGGCTTGCTCTTCCATGCTCTCTTTTAATTGGGTATTGGAAGAATTAATCTGACTGCTAATCGTATTTTCTATAGCTTGATTTGAAGTGGCAATCTCATTTGTCTTCTCTTCAATCTTTCTCAATGCTTCAGCTAAATGGGATGAGTCAAACAACTTATCACCCTCCTCTTTAGCTTTGTCTTTTACTTTGTTGGTAATCTCCGTTATGATGGATGTCTCTTCTTTGGGAGATTCTGTTTGAGACGAATCTTCTGTTTGTGGATTCTCTTCTTTTTTACTCTCCTTTTCTGTCATCTTCTCAATGCTGTTAATCCCTTCTTTAACGAAGTCGATAACTTTTGTTAATTTATCTATATCCATATCCTTCTATTTTTATGTGGTCCCACAAAATCCACTGATTGCGTTATTTTTGAATGCCTAATTTTGTAAAAAAATTGCAAAAATTTGTGTAAATGTATGAAAAACTTGAGAAAAACGAAATTTTATTTACGGTATTTTTTGTCTACGGATTATTTAAATTCTGTGAATTTAGAGAATGCAACTTATTTGTTCCATATTTATTTATTCATTTCATAAAAAATATCAACTTCTGATTTGTGATATTCAAGATTTTATAAATTTGTAGCTGTAAAAATTTAGGCTTAATACATACATAATGATTTCGTTTGCTGATAAGGTTTTCCATAAAAAGATTCGAAAATTGATCGGCAAAAAACACCTCGTTTTAATGTGTGTTTTCTATTACACATACATAATAACCGTTTTTTGGGTGTTGAACGGGAACTGATTGATATGAAAACGGAAATTGTCAAATTAAATGAATCGCTAATAAAAATTCCTATTCCCGAAAGTTACAGGGATTGTATGTCGTTGATAAGAAGTGATGAGTACAGATTGTCGGGCAAAAACGAATCTTCTTTGAAATTAATTTTGAAGAACTTTCATCCATTTAAAAATTCTGTTCTATTTTGGTTACGATTAAGCCAATATAGAGAGGGTTGGTTGTTTTGGTTTTGTCGCTTTATGCATCTATATGCTTCTAAACGATATCATGTTCAAATAAGTCCTTTGTCTAAAATAGGATATGGCTTTTTCATTGGTCATGGAATCAGTATGATTGTCAACTCTGGTACAACGATTGGCAACAATGTTAATTTGTCACAATTTTTGAATATAGGGACGAATCATGAGACACCGGCAATTATTGGTGACAATGTATATATAGGTCCGATGGTATGCATTGTAGAGGATGTGAAAATTGGTAGTAATTCTACAATTGGTGCTGGAGCAGTGGTCACAAAGGATGTCCCTGAAAATGCCACTGTTGTTGGTGTCCCTGCTAAAGTCTTGAATTATAATGATCCAGGTCGGTATATAATCAATCGTTTTGAAGTGGAATGATACGATTTTTGAAAATAATATTGGTAGTATTTCTCTTTGTGCCGATTTCTCTTATGGCAAAAGAGGAGAGGATGCTTTTTTCTCACTATATGATGGAGGATGGATTGTGTAGCAATGCAGTAAATGACATTGTTCAGGATTCAATGGGCTTCACTTGGATTGCCACGGTTAACGGTGTTAGTCGTTTCGATGGCTCTCGTTTTGTCAACTATACGGTGGATCAATATCCAGAGATTCTTACGAATGACTTGAAAAGAGTATTTATCCTTCCTAATGGGAAACTAACCGTTTCGAGTTCTCATAGCGTCTTGTCTTCTTATGATTATGAAACAAACTCCTTTTCTGATGAGTCTGGTTTCATGGAGGATACTTCTTATAAGTATGATATCAATAATTATGTAACACAGAAGGATGGGAGAGGATTGCTCGCCACAGCACAAGGTGTTTTTCGTTTTGATAGGGATTCTAATCGGTTTGTTCATATTTTGCCTGAATTAATGCACTCGTATGTGTTGGATGTTACAACCGACTTCCAAAATCGTTATTGGGTGTTGGATTATGATGGCGTCTGTGTACTGGATGAGAGTGGGAGAGTGTTGCCTGACTACAACTTCAAACCTCAGATGAAGGAGATGATCGAACATCACTTATGGTTGGATGATTACCATTTATTGCTTAGTTCTCCTGTTGGTTCCCTTTGGATGGTGGAACTGGATAGGGATGGTACTATCCATCCTCCTCATAAGGTGTCTCTCCCTTTCCGTTATGTCTCCTGCATGGTGAAGGACTCGACGGATATGGTTTGGATGGGTACGCTTGGAGATGGATTGTGGCAAGTGAACTTTAAAGATGGGAAGACAGATTGTGTCAAAATCATCCCGACAAATGAAAATGAAGATGCACTGGCTAAGATCTCATCGTTATATTTGGATAAAAATAATAATCTGTGGATTACCTCTCTGGCAACAGGTGTGTGGAGAACCTCCCGTTTCTCTGATTCTCCATACTTGACGGCTAATTCGGTTGGAATTCCAACTGCCGTGGGTTCATGTTTTTCTGAAACTTCTGAGGGCGATATCCTGTTTGGAACCGATGGAATGGGACTTTTTTGGTTGGATTCCAATTTTCAAATCATTAAGAATTTTAATGTGACGAATGGTCTTTCTTCTAATAATATCATCACCATTGCTAAACAATCTGATGGATCTTTCTTAATTGGATATTGGGGTGGCGTGACAGACCGAATCTGGCTTCACACAGGGAAGATTGAGAAAGTAACCTACGCTGGAATTGACCATCCTATCTTTACAACGAAATCTATCTTACCAACGAGAGATGGAACACTTTATGTGGCAACCTCCGGAAATGGTGTCTATGTAAATACGAATGGTAAGTGGCAACGCATCTATCTCAGTGATCCTATGATGAATCCATACGATGATATATGGTGTGAATATCTAATGGAGGATCCTGCCGGCAATGTTCGTATCATCACCTCCCGAACGATTTGGAGCAATTTAAAGACACATTCAAAAACACATTTTCGTCCAATCTTCCCAGATGTGGATAAGACGAACACTCGTCAGCCATTGCATTTCAATCAGGCTCTCTTCCGAGATAGCTTATATGTTACTTCCAATCAAGGTGTTTATGTCTTTAATGCGGAGGACTCTTTGGTAAGGATTATAGAGGGGGCTTATTCTTCCATATTGATGGACAATCAACAACGATTGTGGGTCTCTGGAACTAATGGTATTCAAACTCTCCCTGCTGATGGGGAAAAACAGATATCTATCAAATCATCTGATTTCCACCACTCCGACTATTTTACATCTCATGCCTCTTTCATATCCTCGTCGGGTAATTTATTCTTTGGTTGTCGCGAAGGATTTGTGTGTGTCAATCCTACTTATTCGAATCAACTCACACATCATTTCTTCTCCTTCTCTCGTATCGTTTCGTCGCATGGGAAATCATGGAGTTGTAGATCCGCCTCTCCAGTCAAATTGAAATATAATGACACTCATATAAAACTCTATTTTGATTTGGTGGATTATTCCCTAATGAATAAATCCTCTGTTTATTATCGTATCTTAGAGTTGGATACTGCATGGATAGACTTGGAGGGAAAACGAGAGATAGAGATTTCATATCTCCCAACGGGCACATTCACTGTAGAGTTGTCGGCATCTTTTCTGAATGAGAAACAAGTTGCTGTTATGTCTCAAAAAATCACGGTTTTACCTCCATGGTGGAATACTACGCTTTTCCGTTTAATACTGGTTGTTTTATTATTGGGCTTGATATACTTGATAATATGTGCGAAAACGCATAGAGTGGAGCGTCAAAAGGCGAAACTGAGTGAGATGGTGGCGATTCGTACGGAAGAATTACGTCTTGTTAATGAGAATCTAAGTCAGAAAAATGAGGAGATAGAACGTAGAAACAAATCATTACTCGAATCGTTAAAGGAAAAGAATCAGCTGGTCTCTGTGATTGGTCACGACCTTAAAAATCCGATGTTTGCCATTGTTACCTCATTGAAAAGGCTTTTGACGAAACAATACTCTTTATCTGAACAACAGACCATCCTCTCTAATGTGACAAGAGAATCTGAGTCATTGCAGAATGAGATGTTGAAACTGTTGCAGTGGTCGGCCGAGTCGGGTCTGGAGATGACCTTTCAGCCACAAAATTTTGATATGCCGAACTTGGTATCAGAAACAGTTTCCTTCTTAAATGGTTTGTTATCTGAGAAAAATATCACACTGACAGTTGAAGAGGAGTGTCAGAACCAGACCTATGCAGATCCGCGTATGGTATCCACAGTGGTGCGTAACTTGCTAACCAATGCGATTAAGTTCACTCCTGTCGGAAAGGGTATCACGGTGAAGGTGTATGACTATGATGAGAATGGTCCGCTGGAGGAGACATGTGTACGTGTGATTGATCAGGGTATTGGAATGACGAGAGATCAAAGGGATAATTTATTGAAGGGATATAACCACGTGTCTACTAAAGGAACAGAGGATGAGATGGGATTTGGATTAGGCTTCCAGATTGTGACAGACTTTGTTGATAAGAACAATGGTACAATCAAGATAGAGAGTGTGCTGAATGAGGGTACTGATATCTCTGTTTATTTTCCTAAATCACAGGAGCAAAGAGTAAACGAGAGTGTTTCAGACAATCAAGTACCCGTTACGGTTAGCGACGATGAGTTGTTGCAAGGTAAATCGATATTGGTGGTGGATGATGATCCGTTGATATTGTCTCATATGAGTGAGTTATTATCCAATTATGTGACTGTCTATCAAGCAGAAAACGGAGAAAAGGCCGTACGATTGGCCATGGAGAAGATACCAGATTTGATAGTGAGTGACATTGAAATGCCGAAGATGAATGGTATGGAGATGTATGAGGAATTGAAACGGAATCTATTGTCTGCTAATATTCCATTGATCTTTTTATCTGCTAAGAGTGATATTGAGGTGCGTCGACAAAGTATGTCTTTAGGAGCTATTAGTTTTATTGCTAAACCATTTGAGGACAATGAGTTGTTGATGCAGATTGTCAATTTCTTGAGTTGGCAGCAGAAGAGGCAGATTCAGATGCTATCAAGGACGATAGAGGAGAAAGAGGTACCAAAAGACGATATCAATCCATTGTTGGACAGATTGATGGAGGTGATAAAAGAGAATTATAAGAATCCAGAATTCTCGTTTAATGACATCGCTAAGGGTATGGGAATGAGTAAATCAACCTTAGTGCGTAGATTGAAATCGTTGACCAATAAGAGTCCGATAGAGATTTTGTCAGAATATCGATTCTCATTGGCTAAGAGATTGGTGGAGAAAGGAGATATGCCGATTAGTGAGATAGCCTATTCAGTTGGATTCAATGACCCATCATACTTTAGCAGAAGATTTAAGGAGTTGTATGGAGTGACACCGACTTCGCAGAAAAAATAGGGTTAGGTGATTTTATTTGAAATCATCTCTTTTCTGTGAAAAGGATGCGTAAACTCATTTATATGTGTATGTATATACTACTAATGGTCAATTGATTGGTCACAAGCAATGTAGTCAGCACATTATTAGTATTCCTATGAACCAAGGTATCTATACAGTGAAGACAGGAAATGTGGCGAAAGTTGTTATTGTTCGCTGATGAGGGAGCAGAGAACTTTTGGTTATACTGATTTATGAGCTAATTGTAAATTGTTTTTTGAATTGTTTCGCTCTATTATACTCCTCAAAATTTAGATGACAGAGGTACAAATAAAATTGTGAATTTGTAAAATTCTATAAGCGCTGGGAAGAAAAAGTAAGTATGAATCTTTGTTTAAGGTCGTGTTGGACGAACAGAAAGACAACTTAATTATATCTTAGTAGATGCTACAATCAATGATGAAACTTTTATTCCACCCAAATAATCGTCTAAAGACACCCCATCTACCAAACAGTTTTTCATAAAAATTTCTTCTGTAATTCCTAATGGAAGATTTATCAATCTTTCGACAAATTCATTCAACTTTGGTGTCGCTGTTTTCAAACGATGAGATAGATTCTTTGCTCTTGTATCGAAATCGTAAAACAATATGCCATTATATTCCCAAGTAATATTTTTACATTCTGGCATAATACTTACCAACCTGTCTCCTTCAATAATCACCAAATCCTTATCCAGTTCTATTTTGCATTTATAATTATAATTAATTGTGCGACGATTGAATTCAATTATTGCGCCTTTTCTAATAACCAATTCTTTTTCAATCTTTATTAGTTTTGCAAGCTCTTCATAGAAATCAAATGCTTTTAAAAGTTCCTTTTTATATATTGGATTAGATAGTCGTTGAAAATGAGCAGATGGATTTAATACTAATAGTTTTGAGTCATCAAATAGATTCTTAATATCAGCAGATATTGGTTGTCTATTGTGGGAATAGAAATCTATTAATTTCTTCCATAATACCTGTAAACTCACAAATCCCCCGTCTGCTTTGGTTCTTAACTCTATAGGGAGCAAACCACCTATCAGTTTCTCTAATGCTTGTCTGAGAAAAAGGGCCGATGCCGTATAATCTTTTGTGTCAAAATACTTTTTTGATTTTTCGATAGGTTCACACTCTCCTTCAATGATTACAGGATGCTCATGTTTCATTTTTTTAGACCATCCAACATACATTTCATTCCATATCCATTTTAATTTTTGGCCATGTTGTTTGATTTTATGATACACAAAATCGTATAAGCTTTTGTCATGTGTAAAAAACAAAATTTGGTATTTATTAGAATACTCTTTTATTAGTATGTCCAACAATGGCTCTCGATTACTCATATCCAAGCTAATCATCAAGTCATCGAGGACAAGAACTTTCAAGGCATTGGGAACAGTGGTTGTGTTTACTCGATAATCTAATATTGTTAGCCTGATTGCCGTCGCCAATGCAGATAGTTTTGCTTCATTTAAAAACACATGTGGTTTCTTAATATCAACACTGAAGCCATTGTAATTGGTGATTTTCAATTCAATTTTAAAAGGATTCGATTTGTAATTTTTGTCTTTTTTTATATGGCTTGGCTTGCTATAAAGCAGCTGAAAATCCATATCATAACCAAGTTCTTTCAACCTAGCTTTCGCATTTACATTAATATAATCTATCAGTTTCGTAAACTCTGAATTAAAGTGGGCTTCAAAGTTGCAAAACTCTTTATATTGTGGACTGTTTTTATATACAAGAATTTTGTCTCCTTTATAATTAGTTGTGAATCCCGGACCATCTTGATACTCTGACCACATTGAACTTGCGTTTGCAAGAACCTTTCCTTTTATTCTAAAACTGGCAAAATCTACATAAGGCAATATGGAATATACGAACACATCGTACAAATCTGGTGTTTCGCTATTTCTAAATTCTTGAAATTTAAAAATCGACTGATAGTTTATAAAATCTGAAGCCTTTCGTGACTCTTGAGCATCTGAATCTCCGCAGATACGATTATCTAACAATGATAATTCATAAGTCTTGGCGTTATCATCTTGGATTTTAATGTATGAATTCGAGTGTTCTTTATTAGAACTGATTTCAGACATCAGAGGTGCATATATATTCACCAACGACTCATCGCTTTTATCTATAGGGAGGAAGTATTTCCTTGTTTCAGAAGGGTCTTTTAATGATGCTTCTAGCAGAGTATATAATCCCCAAAATATGGAGCTTTTCCCACTTCCATTTTCACCATAAAGCAATAGATGCTTTCCTCCAAGATGGATGGTTTCTTCTTTGCCAAAGAATTTGAAGTTAGATATAGTAATATCGTTGATTTTGCTCATAGTGTATAACTTGTATGTATTTGATACAGTAAATCTTTACTTCTTGTTTCTAATAACATTATACGCTGCCGTATGGGATTTTCAGATTGTTGATACCAAAGATAGAATGATTCTATTTCTTTTTGAATGTCTTTATGCCCATTATCCCATGTATATTTATTTAAAAACGAGACAACATCTATTTGTTTATCCTTCATGTGTTGTTCGAAATACAACTCATAAACAACCATATCGACAATTTCTTCAATATGTGAACTAATCCTTTTATTAGATGTGTGTGATAGTATGTTGGAATTGCCACTGTCATTCAAATAAACAATGTAATCAACCAATTGTTCTATTATGCCTTGAACTCTACAATTTGCATCTGTATTAGGAACTGGGAACGGATTGATATAATCCGTTTTGAAAGTATAGTATCCACCTCGTAGAACATAACCGGTATTTTGAATGAAAAACCAGAAAAGTCTTGAATTGAATAAAGCTAGCCAAAATTTGTATCCTTCAACTACTTCTTTATTCTTAATATAACCATATATCTTTGTCGTGGAATAGAATTCACCATTGAAATCATAAGCGAAATTACCACCATATGATATTTCAGGAGCCACGAGTTTTTCGTTATCAAACAAAGTCAGATTCTTGGGATATATATATCTATACCAAAATTCATCATTTTTCAAACGTCCATTCTCTCTGTCACGAAGAACATCTTCACATTCTTTTAAGTATGTATGTCCTAGTGGATATAGATTGGACAACTCTTCTTCTGTATATAATATTGCTTTACCATTTTGTATCAAATACGGAAATATTACATATCGGTTGGTCCTGATGGCATCATATTTATGAACATCTTCACCTTTGAGAAGAGGCTTCACCAAACCTTTTTCAATTTGCACTTTGCGTCCCAATTGTTTAGATTCACCTATAATACATTCACCGTCTTCAAAGCAATCATAAAGGAAATACACATCGTCTTTACTTGTTGCTAATCCTTGAAAAATCTTATCAAATACGTCTTTTATTCTTCTTGGCTGTTGTTCTAGCCTATCAAGAATTTCTGCCACTGCATTATTTGTCAATACCCATTGACTCTCTGACAATTTTTCAGAACTTATAATGGTTGCTTGCGCATTACTTAAAGAATCAAGATATTGTTTTAGTTCTTCGTTTGAAATGAGGTCTTTATCCAATTCATGATATTTTAATACTTTACTATTTGGTTTAAACCATTGAAGTCCTGTATAAGTGGATGCATTAAAAACTTGATACGCACCAAAATTAATGATTTCGCATGCAGCCTCTTTTTCTGATATAAGTTTTCTTAAGCCCTTACCAAAAGCCGAATTTGTCCACTTCGTTGGCATGATAAAATTGACAAATCCTGAATGATTAACAAGGCTTAATCCTTTCTCTGCAAAGGTAACATACAGATCAAAAGAACCCGTAGCTGATTTATAGTGATTAATTAAATAGTCTGCAAAAACGGAGTCAGACTCTCTTATACCCTGAATTCTGAGATATGGAGGATTTCCGATCACAATATCAAATCCTTCAATTACACCAAACATCCATTCCATATCAAAGAATGGGCTTACTGCATTTTGGTCGTATGGATTCCATGCGGCCAACTGTTTGGCATCTTCAGGTGCATAGTCGTTATTATCGGATAATAATTTCACTAATTGTTCTCGTAGTTCTTTGTCTTCTTTACGAAGGCGAGACTTTGCAGAAGCAGTTTTAGCTAAAAAGTGCTCATGACGGACACGGGCTAACTTTATCTTCGTTGGTTTAATATTGGGGTTTTCGAATAATGTTCCTGTAAATTCTCCCTCTTTTATTTTTTTTAGTTTAACCAGTGTATTTGCTGTTACGAATTTTGTTTCTAGGTTAGGCAATGGAGGAATGCCAAAATTAGGTTTGGAAGCATCCTTCTCAAAATCACAAATCAATGAGATAAAAAATCGTAATTTACTAATTTGTGTTGCTATACTTTGAATATCAATTCCATAAATACAATTCTCTATGATATTTAGTTTGAGTTCATAGGTGGTTTTGTCTGTTTCTATTTTCTGCAATAAATCCACTATTCTGTTCAGTAATCCCATCGGGAATGCTCCTGATCCACATGCAGGGTCAATAACTTTAATGCTTTTAAGTTTACCTGCAATCATTTGGTAATCAGACCAATGAAGTTCGTCAGGTGTAAAATCATCCTTGAACATAGAACGAACAAGTGGCGTGTCACCGAGATATGCTATCAGACTTTTATCAACCATATAATCCACAATCTCACGTGGGGTATAGAAAGAACCACTTTGTTTACGGGCCGTTTCTTTTGTTTCTGGATTATATGCTCCAAGCAAATTTTCAAACACTTTTCCTAATAATTCAGGATCAAGTGCAACCTGTTGCTCTGTGGGTGTATTTTCTTCTATGGTAAAATTATAACGTTTTAAGATATTAAGAATTCCTTTTTCTTGATGGAAGAAGAATATATTCGGAATAAATGCACGTTGTCGGTATCGTCCATTAGGGAAACGAGAATCATTGCGAGAGAATCCATCGTAATTATATGCCTTCTCTACGCCATCAATTTTTTTCGTTTTGTCCAAGCATTCAAATAATCCACCATTTAGAAATGGAACTTCCGAAAAAAGTTGAAGTATTTCATCCTTCGTGATTTTGAACATTTCTGCATACCGATAAAGAGTCTTCACATCGCGTTGTCCTTGCAAGGTTGCAAATCCTCGTTGTCCTTCTTCATCTTCAATTGCGCGATTAAGTGTGGCAAAGAATAAATTTTGTAAAATGGCATTATAATAATTGCCTTGATCTATACTTATAGGATCAAAGTCAAGGAGAATATCTGACAAATCTTTTTCTTCAAACAATGTATCTGGCACAAGACCTTTTTGTTTGATAAACCAGACAAACATTAAGCGGGTTATCAAGCGTATTATTTTCTTTTCAATATCATCAAGATCATCCTCTGGGGTATCTGTATTGTTCGGGAAATAAATGCCTGATTCGGGATTGACAGCCCATTGGAACCAATTGAATAAATCATTGTAGAATTCTTTCGTCAGAGCTTCCACAGAGAATGCCTCTTTGATATTCTCGAAAGAGATTCCATTCCGTTGCAAGACATCGAAACGGCCTACTGGTGTGTTATAATAGTTTTCATTCTCGCCAAATACGTATGTATAACGCCTAGGTGCAGTACTTTCTCCTTTGATATCGCAGACAAAAGATAGACGCCAGAGCGTACCACTATCAAAAACAGTAAGAGCTGCATCAAATTCGCCCCAGTTAGGATTTACAAACGACTTCACCAATTTGCGTAATCCGACTCGCTTGCGAGCCACATTCCCATTTTGAACATGATAATAAAACAACCCGATACGGTAATTATCGGTGGTGTCGATAGTTCCAAGATAGTAACCTTGTTCGTCATCGGCAGTTGCTTCAATCAATTCTGGTTTTGCTTTCAACTCAGTGGCGTGGAAATAATGCTGTAACATTTTCTGCCATCCCTGTTGATCGAATGGTTGTTGGAATATTTGTCGAAGTTTGTCTTTACTATAGTTCATTACAGTATATTATTTATTTTATAAGTTTTTTTAATTCTTCCATATCTGGTAACGCATCCCTCAATGGCTGTGGCAATTCTTTGGATGTGCGATAAGTAGCGACCCCCATTGGTTTCGTAGTATCAGAAAATGACAATTCTACAATCTCCTCATTCTTTGTTTTACAAATAATGATACCGATTGAGGGATTCTCGTCTGGTAACTTCACATACTTGTCGAGCGCAGCCAAATAAAAGTTCATTTTCCCTGTGTATTCTGGCTTAAAATCACCACGTTTTAGTTCGAAAGCCACAAGACTTCTTAGACGACGAGAGAAAAATAACAAATCGATAACAAACTCTTGTCCTGAAACTATTAATCGATACTGATTGCCCATAAAGGTAAAATCAGGGCCAAAAGCCATAATAAAGTTTTTAATGTTTTGTACAATCTTTTGTTCAATCTCCCTTTCATCTACTAAATCAGTATCTTCAATGTTGATAAAATCCAACAGATACTCATCTTTGAATGATTGTAAGGCTCGTTGTTTAAAAGCAGTGTTGTCCAGGGTTTTATTGAAATTTGTTTGTTGGATGGATCCTTCCTTTTTATATAGATTTTCTGAAAGATGGTATTTAAGTGTATCCTTACTCCAAAATTCCTTTGCACACCGTCTGATATAAAAAAGACGCTCTTCGAGTGTTTCCGTTTTCCTGAGGATTTCTCGATGATTAGTAAAACCGATGCTAAAGAAACATTCCAAATCGTAGTTATCCAAATCGGCAGCTATTGGTTGCCGATTTGTTAATGTGCTGAAATCAAGATATTTATCTAATTCAGCAGCAGTTAATTGCCGATTTAACACAGGACTCCATGCCTCATAGAAAATGCGCATATTTTTGATGTTTGTCTCAGAGAACCCCGTAAGTCCTGGTAATTCCTGTTGAAGTAATTTTGAGATAGTTGCAATGGCATTTGTGTTCCATGTACCAACACGACTGTGGACAGACACATAATTACCTACCCAGTAATAGAGTGAAAGCATTTCTTTATTCACCAACCTTGCAGCATAATACCGACTCTCTAGGATGGCTTTTTTTATCGTTTTTACAGCATGTAGATATTCTTCGGAGATGATCTTTTCCATTGGGTTCTGTCTTAAATGAATGTTTCTGATATAATAATTTGTGGATCACTGACCTTAGGAACTGATTGATCTTGCATCTGTTCGCTTATAGTCTGATATTCACCTATCAATTCAGATAATTTTTGCTTTAGGTTTACCTCATCAGTTTTAACTTGCACTTTATCTCCTTTATAGTTTTTGGACAAATCACGTAAACGACGAGGTAACTGGGTATATACTCCTTTGTTAATATAGTCTGTTAGTATTTTACATTGCACTTTCGTGGTATTGTCCGTAAACACCTGACATATCTTACGTAGGAAATTAAGGGCAGTCTTCGAGATATTATCAAGGTCTGTTCGATTGATTGAGGCATCATCTGCTGCTTCTACATATTCAGTGGTGTATTTGCGTAAAACACGATTCACATGGTTGTAGTTCTTGCTGTCAGGCAGGAACGGAGCA
Organism: Paludibacteraceae bacterium; assembly: GCA_017551675.1. GTDB lineage: Bacteria > Bacteroidota > Bacteroidia > Bacteroidales > Paludibacteraceae > UBA1181. The sequence goes on from JAFZLC010000030.1 coordinate 120,820, forward strand.
GCCAGTTCTTCGGGCTTTGCCTTTAAATAACTTACAGCTTGAAGGAGATCAATAGGTTTGACATTATTATCTGTTGCAAGATAGAACTCTGTTTTGACATCAGATGATACATACACGATAGATTTGTCCTTATGTTTGCTTGTATTACGAGCCACACGACTTTTTAAAGGCAATTGCTTTACTTTGTTGTAGAGTTCAGGGTTGTTATTGTATACATCACGTAATTCACGAATCAAAGCTATTTTTTCATCTACGCTATCCTTTACATTATTGTCGTACATTTGGAATTGTTTGACGATTTCTTCTTTCGAATAAATCTGTACATCTTCACCAAAGGCGGAGTGAAAACCTTGTAACTTGACAAGTGCGTTCTCATAGAGTTTGATTTGCTCATTTCCCTGTGGTGATGGATAGAACATGTAGTTATAAATATATTCAGCAAAAGAACCGATACGATTAACACGTCCGATACGTTGCATCAGTCGTGAAGCATTCCATGGAGAATCATAATTAACAATTATGTGAGAACGATGAAGATTGACACCTTCTGCCAACACATCAGAAGTGAGGATGATGTTGTATTGGTCTTTTTTTATCTCACTATTGGCATCAAAATTTTCTTTAATAACACTTGCCTTTTTATCACGATTGTCGGATGTAATGGTAAGAATGTCTTTTCGTTCTAGTTCGTTCTCTAATCTGTTTTTCAAATAATTTAGTGTGTCAACACTTTCAGAAAAGACTACTAATTTATGCGACATATTCCGGTTATCGAAAAATTCATTTTCTAACTTGTTCTTAAACAAGTCAAATTTTTGGTCGTCTTCTTCTTTCTCCCAATCTGCATTAAGATTCTCAAGTACTAATTTGTCATGTTGCAGCATTTTAATAAACTCAGGATTAAAGTCTTCCGCCTTGTACAGAAAATCACTTTCTGGATAGCCTTTTGATAGAACTTTCTCGATTATCTCGTCAAGTTCCATTCCTTTTGCCTGCAAATCCTTCACGTTAAAATCTGGAGCAATAATGACTTTGTTTTCTGCAAACATCTTTAGCATATCGTTGGTAATACGGAGTAAAGTAGCCAATGAAAGTTTAAAAGCATGGAAACTGCTTTCCAATCGTTTTACCATGTGAACACGATAGATACTTGCCAATGTTTGTCCAACGTGGACAGCATTACGATATCTAGCGCGGAGTTCTGGATTTAGAAATTCCACGGCACGATAACGCGCATAATACAGATGTGGATTGAATTTGTCATCAGATAGGACATTCAATGTGTTAAAAAAACGGTTGCTTGTATCAGCATCCATCTGGTATTCGAGAGAAATGGGAGGCTGTGGCTTAGGGAATACAATACCTTGTGTTTCTAGATCCTTTTTATATTCAGGGTCATTTTCTATATTGTGACGAGTACGACGGACAGTTACTTTATCAATGACTCGTTCACGGATAACTTCATAAATTTTATCAACATCGGCAGTAACATCCCTTGTTTCACGTTCCTTCATCAACAAATTGTACGACTTGATGTGTTCAGCAAAAAAGCTTTTTAGATTAGGTATTCCATCAATAGTACAATTCTGACTGTCTTGGAATAGTAATAGCAGATTAAGCAAATCTTCCGGACGGTTGTTAAGTGGTGTGGCAGACAATAGCATAACTTTCTTACGTTGGCTTTTCAACTGACCAGTATTGATACAATCTGCCTTGCAGATTTTCTGGAGTTCATCATATTTCCCAGAACCACCGTTTCGGAAACCATGTGCCTCATCTACAATGATTAAATCAAATTCTTCTTTTGACTTGTATCTGTCTTTGCCATCTAATACTCTTGTTAAAATGCCATTTGTAATAAACTGTGCTTTATTGTAGATGCCAAATAATTTGAATGTTTTTTCCCAGTTATCACGAAGTGCGGGAGGAAATACAACAAGGATATTAGTGTTTCTTCCATTAGCTTCTATGAAACGTTTAGCAATCATGGTGGCAACCATGGTTTTTCCAAGACCTACTACGTCAGCAAGAAACAGACCATTATGGCGCATCAGCATCTGAAATCCTTGAATGACTGCATCCGTTTGATACTTAAGTTCCTTAACTCCATTTGGCAATTGTATAGAGAAGTCATCCTCAATCTGATCACCAAAAGTGTCAATCAGCACTTTCAAATAAATCTCATAAGGAGTAGGCTGATAACCCATATAAGTTTTTCGCTTAATGCTTTCAATGTCTTCTATTGTTAAAGCAACAGCTTCTTCCCATAGTTTTTTAAATTCCGAATGGCAGTAATCAACATCATCAAAGTCTTTCATGGCTACATTTAGTTCATAACGCGGAGATTGATTTATGCCAAGTCCTGAATCAGAAATATTAGAAGAACCCATAATCACCCATCCATCTGTATGTTCTGTATGATTGTTAGGAAGACATAGATAGAATTTTGCATGAAGATTCTTTGTGGCATGTATTTTCATTTGTAATTTGCCATCCACGAGATCCTGACACATTTGTATTATTCCTTCTTCGACTTCCGGCGCATATCGTGCATTAATTATGTCTTGTTTAAACTCATCGTCGTAGATTACTTTTGCTTTTTCTGCGTTTTCCAACATCAACATTGTTTTGTTGTGCCGACGAAATATATCATCAATATTAATACCTACCAAAATCTTTATTTCTTTCACATCTTCTATTTCTTTTCGCAATTTGAAATATCCAGAAGAACGGAAAAATCCGACAACCGCTAGAAAACGGTCAAAGTTAGTCATGCCAGATGCAATACCCTTAAGCTTATCAAATAGAGTATTGCCGGTATCGTTATTGAAAAATTTATTACTCATCTTATTCGTATCATTATACGATCCAATCTTTATATTTTGTTTTTATTGGGCGTATAATATTGCTTATGTTTTTAACATCTGCTAAGATAAGAAAAAAACTTAAATTAGTAGTCCAAAAAATAAATGGAATGAATTTTAAAGGGAATACCTATTATTGTTCATTTAACCTCCTTCACAATATCTCCCTAGCAATCCAAGCACAAGCCTCCGCATCAGCTAATGCGTGGTGATGGTTCTCTAGATTGTAACCACATTGAGCGGCTACAGTGTGTAGCTGATGGTTCTCCAAGTGGGGAAAGACCCGACGGGATACACATAGTGTATCGTAAAATTCATAATCGGGGTAGTCCATCTGATAGACTTTGAAAACTGCTTTCAGACATCCTTCATCAAATGGTTTGTTGTGAGCCACCAACGGCAAACCCTCTATGAGCGGTTCTATTTGTGCCCATACTTTAGGAAATACGGGCGCATCTTCTGTGTCTTGCTGACATAACCCATGCACCAGAGAACACCGGTAATTATAATAGTTGGGCTCCGGTTGAATAAGCGAGTAGAATGAGTCTATGATCTCACCATCTCGTACAATAACAACTCCGACCGAACAGACAGAAGAGCGTTCGTAATTGGCGGTCTCAAAATCGATTGCTGCAAAATCTTTCATTTCTTCTTTTTGTAATTATCCCACATCCTTTTTATCTTCTTGGCCATCTCATCACGAAGCCAGAGGGGCTCGAGCACTTCTATTCCTTCTCCATTCTTCAATAACTCCTGCTGAAAATCAAACTCGGGACGGAGATCAAAGGTGAAGATACTGTATTCGTCGTTGCGCTCTGTCTCTTCTTGTGATTCGTGTATCTTCAGACTGCGTATATAATTGGCTTGACTTGCTGTGGCCCTTATCTTGACTTTCTGCTTCTCTACATGATGGTTGGTGATAATACCGAAACAACCATCGAAGTATGTCTCTGCATTCCAATCCTTTGGCATCTCAAAGGTCTCATCCTTCATCGTTAGTTCTTGAATGCGATCTAAGGCGTATATCCTTGGCTCTCCATCATGGTAGGAGCCCTGTGCTACCATATACCATCTTTGTCGGAACAACTTAACACAATAGGGTTGCACATCGTACTTGTTCTCTTCATCCTTCCAGAAGCTGTGATAGGTCATATTGAGCACTCGGTTCTCTTTCATCGCTTCAATGATGGGTTGGAGATACTCCTGACCGGATGGTACATATTCCAATAAAATACGATCTTTGATATTCTGACTGTTCGCCAAAGCGTTGCTTACGCAGAAGGTGTTGTAGAGCCAGGATCGAAGTCCATTCTTGCTGATATCCTTTTCATTCTCGATGTAATAATAGTATTCACCATGCTTCTCATTGACGATGCTGATGGTAAACATATCCCAGATCGCATACCGCCAGTTGTCAAAGGTACGTTTGGGAAGATCCACACCTCTGCTGATATCTGTGTTTTGCACCCATTTTTTATTCAGCTCTTTAAAAGAGATCTTTTTTTTGCGATAGATGGTTTCTATTATCCAGACATATTTACTAATTAGACTTTGTCCTCTATCGTTATTCACCATATCCTTTTGATTTTTTAATTCACATCTACAAAAATAGAAAAAGGGTACGCCAAATAATGGCAGAGCTATCAGAATTTTTCAAATTTTTTGATTAGGGCAGATTTTATAGGATTTATCTTTAATAGTAGACAATCTTTCGTAGTTCAACCCATTTTCTTACTTTTTGGGGTTTGTCTTCAAAGACAGCGAATTGGCTGACGGGACCTACTTTATCCAGACTGTGTTGCCATTCAGCCACATTACTTAGTAATTCGGCATCATCTTCAGAGATGTTCCATTTGTTGTCTTCGTTCTCCTGACCTTCACGTATGTATAGGTTTCCAGGGTAGTAATGTTCTGTACAAACACGGATGGTCCAGTTGCCATATTGATCGGTGTCGATTATAGAGAAGAAACGTTTGTATATGTATGGTTCCCCTTCGCTGATACCTTCCATTTCGTATGATTTTAGGGCGCCTTTCTCAATGTTATTTGTCAGTCGATAGCCATCCTCCCAACCTCTAATATTGTAATATTTTAGGAATCCCTCTGCGTCGTAGAAGTAACGACCTCCGAAGGTGCCATATTCTTTCGCATCTATTATAACGTCTTTGATATTGCCGAAGGCATCGCGTTTCACTTTTGCTTTTGTTTTAGTGTTGATCTGCCAGCTGTTATATACGACGTTCCCGGTGATCAGTTTACCATAAATATCAAATCGTGTAGAGTCGGTTTTTTTGAATTCAGCATTGCTAAAGGGTTTATAGACCAGTCTCCAGGTACTATCATTGATAGCCTTGTTATTGATTAGGGAGCGACCTTTAATATAGATAGCTTTGACAGGACCTTGTAGCAGGTTCATTTGGAGGTCTAATGATCGGAAATCTTGTGTTTCCTTACGATTTAAGGAATAGAAGATAGTGTCGGTGATCGTAGAGGAATCTCTACGAGTGCTACGACCGAAACGGAGCATTTTTGAGTGTTTACCATACAATACGGTGTCGTAGTTGTAAGTTATCACTTCCGGTTTTATATCTATGATGGATTGTACGGAATCGGCAACAACAGGTGCGGATATGGTCTCTTTGGGTTTTGACTGACAACCCGACAAGACCATTATGGAGACACCCCACAATAGCGTAATACATAGTAATTTTATCCTTTTAATTCGCACTTTCATTCCTCTTGTTTGCCTAAGTTATGCAAATATATTAAAAAAATATCGTAGGAATGTAAAAATGGGTTGTTTTATTTAATTAAATAAATCAGACAGGCTATGAGAAATGAGATTATAAGAAAACACGAAGGATATATTTGAGAAGAGTTTTTTTGTCTTTTTTTGCATTTGATAGGATTTTGTTTAATAAAACGTAACATCGATTCCTTATTTCGTATAGAAGAAAGGAGTGGATGACCTAAAGGACCTACTTTCTCAATTAATATTTCGGAGGTAAGTTCGGTGATTTACGAAAATGGAGAAGTGGAATCGTTTGTGGAAAAAGAACAGCCAGAAGACGAACAAGTTGTAGAAAATAAATCGACAAATAATACAACTATGAATTCCGTTGCGATCAATGGCAATGCTTTGGGAAATAATATTTTATCTCCGATAGTTATAGGCAAATCAAATTATGAAATGAATGGTAAAGTTATGACAAGGAAAGATGTTGAAGCATTTCTCAAGGATAATTGTGCTACAGCATATAACAAATGGGCGGATGGTACTATGAAACTTACTGCAGGATATACATTTGCCTTTTGTGGAGTGACATGTTGTATAATAAGTATTGCTGCAGGTTCTCGGTATGCAAATTCTAATTATACAAATGAGACTGCAGGAGCTATTCGAACTGCTTGTTTGATAGTAGGCCTTTCTTCTGATATAGCTGTCATACCATTCCTTATTTCGGGATCAAAATATAGACAGAAATCTATTAATATTTATAATGAAAACTGTGCGACAAAGAATTCTTCTTTTGAAATGAAAATGAATTTTAAAGGGAATGGTCTTGGATTATCTATGTCGTTCTAATTTGGTATAACTTTAGTCGCGAGTGATTCTCCTGATGGGGAATCACTCTTTTTTTCATCATTTGAAACTCAAAGATTCATTTTTAAAATTATTTTATACCTTTGCTTTACGGTTGAATAATCGTACGAATTGTTCTGCATGAATATTAGATTGTAAAACTGGACTTAAATTCTGAAAACTGAATCATAAAATCCTCTTAAATTTACTATTATGAAACTAAAAAATTTTTGTGTGTTTATTTGTGCTATTTGTGTGTATGCTACATGTTCAGCTCAAAATTCTATAAATGTATGGCAGAAAAATGGCTCTGTCTATCAATACAATATAACTGATGTTGATAGCATAACGTTCTCTGTCACCAGTAATCCAACTGATACTGTACTCAAAACAACGGCTACACAGTTGGCCTCAAAGATGTTTTTGGCCTGCAATATTGGCAACACGTTCGAATCAGTTGGCTGTTCCACGACCTCCAGCAATGAAAGCTGTTGGGGTAGTCCGAAAATTACGCAACAGATAATTGACGCCTACAAAGCGGCTGGATTCAATACCGTTCGTATTCCAGTGGCATGGAACACCTATGCGGAGACGAATGGCGGTGTTATACCAGAATGGTGGATGAATCGAATACAAGAGGTGGTGGACTATTGCATGAAAGATGATCTCTATGTGTTGTTGAATATTCATTGGGATGGGGGATGGCTGGAAAGACATGTTGACGCGGCCTCACAATCATCTGTGAACAAAACGCAGGAGAACTTATGGAAACAGATTGCCACCCATTTCAAAAACTATGATGATCATTTGGTGTTTTGCAGTGCCAATGAGCCAGATACTGAAAATGATGAGCAAGCTGCCATCCTCAAGACATATCATCAAACTTTTGTCAACACGGTCCGCGCCACGGGAGGCTATAATGGAACGCGTTGCCTTGTCATTCAATGTGCGGGAACGGCAGCTGATAAAGCCGTGCAATATGATTATATGCCGATAGATGTTGTTCCAAACCGTCTATTGATGGAGTTTCATTACTACCCATATACTTATGCTTTGATGGAGGAAGACGCCGATTGGGGTCCTGCTCATTGGTTTTGGGGCAAGGATTACCAGAATATAATCGTGAATGGAGTGAATCGCTCCTGTTCTTGGCACACGGAAGAAACTGTTATTTCGGAGTTCTCTGCTATCAAAGAGAAATTTGTCGATAAAGGCATCCCTGTTGTGATGGGTGAGTTTGCTATCATGAATCGGGAACTATCCGCTGAATGGCAAGACAAGTTTGAGGAATGCCGCGCAAACTACTACTATTTTCTGACTAAAACCGCAAAGAATTATGGTATAGTACCTGTACTATGGGATACTCCGAACGGGTCAAAAAGTGTGATCGACCGTGATAAGTGCACTGTTGGAAACCAAAGGGCCATGGAAGGTCTGCTAAAAGGTGCCAACGAGGGAGTATATCCGTTTTGAGTCAAGCTATGATGTAGTTTACAAAAAATTCCTACGACAGCAAGTGTTATAATCTTGCTGTCGTTGATTGCAATATCCTTTACAATAACGATTATTTCAAGTATAAGAGGAAATCATACGATGATATGATTCTGGACTGATTGAGAGATCTTCTGATTATCAGGAAGATGGGAGGGGTGTTGTTTTTATTAGTTCAAAAACAAAAAAGGCGTTATAAAATAACGCCTTTTCCAAAAATATAATTGTAAAAATTATTTAGCCAAATGAGCTTTTACATCATCGTTGTGAACGATTTTCTCATCGAAATAGTAAGCACCTGTTTTAGGGGACTTAATCATCTTGATAACTTTTGCATAAGAACGACCTTCACCTTTTTGGAGAGTTGCGACTGCTTTCTTTGCCATAATCTATTCCTTTAAAAGTTTAAATTACTTGATTTCCTTGTGAATAGTGTATCTCTTCAAGATTGGGTTGTATTTCTTCAATTCCAATCTGTCTGGAGTGTTCTTTCTATTCTTTGTTGTGATATAACGAGAAGTACCAGGCATACCACTATCTTTGTGCTCTGTGCATTCCAAAATTACTTGCACACGATTTTCTTTTCCTTTCTTTGCCATTTCTTAGTCCTCCATTAAATGTTACCTTTCTTTGCTGCATCTATTAACGCTGCATTAAGACCCTTTTTGTTAATCGTACGAAGACCTTTAGCAGATAGCTTCAAACTAATCCAGCAATCTTGCTCTGGCCAATAGAACTTCTTTGTAAACAAGTTTACATCAAATGTTTTCTTTGTTCTTCTCTTTGAGTGAGAAACATTATTTCCATTTAATGCTGTTTTACCAGTAATTTCACAAATTTTTGACATCGCTGTATAAAATCTTAAAGTTATTACTCTTAAAGCAAGGATCCCATTTTTCTTCTCTGATCTTCTCTCGAAGCAGCGTAACTATCAGAAAACTAACTAAATGCCACCTTTCTTTTTCTCTTCGTAAGCTCTTCAAATTCACCAATTTTCTCCAAACTTACGAGGTGCAAAGGTACAATCATTTTTTATTTTCTGCAAATTCTTTTGCTAAAAAAATTGCTTCCATTGCTGCTTTTTCAATGTTCCTCGAACGGGAACTGTTTCCTAGTTGAAGCTTCTTCGATACGACTCGCGTTCCATCTGATACGGCAATCCATATCGTTCCTACGGGTTGCTCCTCGGTACCTCCGTCTGGCCCGGCTATGCCTGAAACGGATATGCCTATGTCCGTATTTAGCAACCGACATACGCCTTGCGCCATCTGTTCAACGGTCTCCTGACTGACAGCTCCAACTCGCTCTAATGTCTCCTCCTTTACTCCCAAAACGTTATGTTTCACTTCATTACAATAGGAGACAACGGATCCTTTGTAAAAACTAGAACTGCCTGGATGCTTGGATAGATAGGTTGCTATCGTTCCTCCTGTGCAACTTTCTGCGGTTGAAATCGTTAATTGTTTCTTCTTTAATAGGTTCGTGAGAATCTTTTCTGGTTCGATGTCTTCATAGGCCATGATGGCATCTCCTAGTATTAACGTCAGCTTCTCAACCTCTTTATCAATGCTCTTCCTTAGAGTCTCCTTGTCTGCATCTTCTCCTGATATGCGCAGTTTTACGTAACTGCCTTGTGGCAAATAGGCAAGCTTGAGGTTCGTAGGGAGTTGCTCCTCCCACTTTGCTATCTTCAGCGCTAAGGCGGATTCTCCATATCCATGCACAATCAGAGTGGTCTGCTGTATGGAGGGGCATTCGAAAAATTCTATTAGACGAGGAATGACGTCTTTGGTCATAGCACTCTCCATCTCATGTGGAACTCCTGGTAGCGATACTAATACCTTATCCATCCTCTCAAACCAAAGAATGGGTGCCGTCCCTTCTCTATTAATAATAGGTGTGCATGCTTGTGGAACCATCGCCTGTTGTTGGTTTAGCTCATTGTCCATCTCCTTGGACATCCCATGAATAATGCGTTTTACATTTTCGTAGGATGGTTCGTCGAAAACCAACTCTGTGCAAAAAAATTCACATAGGGAAGTCTTGGTGATGTCATCATTCGTGGGACCTAATCCTCCTGTCAGTATAACGACGTCTGCATTGTTAAATGCATTGGCTATTGCTGTTAGGATGTGTGACTTATCATCAGGTATGGATGTAATTTGATTGACGGAAAATCCGTTTTCGCTTAATGCCTTTCCCATCCATGCAGAGTTTGTGTCCACGACTTGTCCGATCAACAGCTCGTCTCCGATCGTTATAATCTCTACATTATTCCTCATCTTTCTTGCCGTTTAGTTATCGGGAATTTCTATGTGTTACTTTGCAGTGTTTTTGATAGTATTCCCTTATGGTTTTTATATTTAGGTTATAAATAGGGTGGGTTTATGGAACTCACCTTAGGTCTTGATACAAAGTTATCTTTTTTTTGTGGAAAAACGGAGTGATTTGAGAAAATTCTCAAGTTGACAGAAGACTCTTGTTGGACGAAAAAAAAAGTGGATGCCATAAGACATCCACTGAAAAAACAGTTATTTTATTTTCACCATTTTGGAAAAAGGAATCTGCATGCTCCAACACCTACTAATTCGTTGTCTCCATTTATCTTAGTTCCTCTGGAGTCGTAAATCTGTAGGGTACTGTTACTCGTAAATCCGTATACATTGGCTGTGTAAATCTCTCCGTCAGGAGCTATACCAAAGCCATAGAATCCGGCACCTTTTACGATTGTAGCCACCTCTTTGCTTTTTACATCGAATGTCTTGATGGTTGTTACATCATCGGCAGCACCGCTACCAGTGCCTGTCATGTAATACAATTTATCACCTGCTTTTGATGCATATATGTGGCCTGAATAGATGAATCCATCTAATGCATTGAGGGCGCTAATCTCTTTCTTAGTTGTGTCGATAGCTGCTACACCACTGGTTGAAGCGTATGCAGAAAGGGAAACCCAGATGGTTCCGTTCTTATCCACTGCAAGGTGTTTTGCTTCCAATCCTGCTTCTGTTCCAGTGTATGGATAGGCGGTTACCTTCATATCTTTTTCTGGTTCAATACGAGATACAAAAGGAGCAGAACCATATACGGTGGTAGTTACCCACAAAGAGTTATATTGTGCTATAATACCCTCTGGAATACCTTGCACTTCCACTTTTTTCGCAACGGTATTATTGCTCAAGTCAATTTGATATACGAAACCGTTGGATCCGTCCCATGCTGTTACAGAGGTTACGTATAGATATCCTTTTCTTACAACTCCGTAACGTGGTGTTGGAATATCTTTTATTGTTGCTTTAGTCTTAAATGTTATCTTGTCGATAATCTCTACTTTGTCTTCGTTGTTGCACAACAATGCCCAAGTTGAACCACAATCTACAGCAGATTCAATGATAGATGCTAATGGTTCTCCATTGCTTTCTTTGTACACTTGATTCTCTATCCTCTCATCTTTGTTGATGATGGAGATGCTTCCGTTAGACTCGCTGTAGTTACCTTGATTGATGATTAAGCATGAATATCTTTCATCTGTGTTTCTTTCTCTATCTCTGCTCTCTTCTTCTTTATCGCATGAGGATAGAAGGGTCGTGCATGCAATGGCAGCCCATAAAAATCTTGAAAATACTTTTTTTGTCATTTCCTTTTCGTTTAGGTAGGTTCTATAAAATCATTTTCAGTAAATCCACTGCAAAGTTTATAGAGCCACAATTCTTACTAATTTTTATCTATTCGGTGAATTTATAGGACTCACCTTTAATATGCGATTTATGTTTTTTCTATTTGTGACACAAATTTCTCTCTTTTTGTTTGGATATACAATATTAATAGGTGATTTGAAATAATTATCTTTTAATGTGTGCAAATTGGTTTGCTGTTAGAAAAATGATACAAAAAAACTTGTGATTTTAGAAAATTATTCCAAAATCAGACGCTATCCATCTTGTTGAAGATCTCTCCTTCGATTTCAAAGATAGAGGAGATGGGAATTGTGATTTCATCAGATAGGATCAGTGTGTGAAGATAATCATCTATTTTTTTCAGTTGTCCGGTGACACTTTTGTATGCACCGCCGTTCTTATGTTCATCTGGCTGAAAGTAGATGAGTGTGAGGGTGGGGGATTCTGCCAATTTGGCACGGATAATGGCCATTTTACGATCGAGGATCTCGTTGTCGCTATCATCCAATAACCGTTGTGAGGAGGTAAGCCTTGCTGTCTCCTGAATGGCGGCATCATGTCCGGTGAGCGCAGCAAACGGGGCAAACTGCGCTGCTCGATTGAGCATCGTCATCTGAGGATGTTTCTTTGAAACATGATGGGGTAAGTGGATGATATCGTCGTAATTCATTGTCGTTATGCTTTATGTCCTCCAATCTGTTGATTACGGTCCTTGGCTGTTGCCCCCTCCTTGAAGTTCAATCCTTTTAGAATGGCGTTTTTGCCAAATTTCCGCTTGATATCTAATACGGTTTCTTGTATTTTCCGTTCTTTCCTTAATAGTTTTTTCTCTTTCTGTCGTTTCTCCTCCTCTGCTTTGTAGTCGGTGAATAGATCCAACTGAATGGGCTTGGCTTGGGATGAGAGACTATTCTCATTGACCACATGGTTGGCTGTCAGATTGAGACGTCTGATGAGTAGTCCAGGGTTGACAATCTGCTTAAAAAGTTGTGTTACCGCTTCTGTGATATGCCTTGCTGACGAGGTCTTCTGTTCGAGGTTGATGGAACCATGTGCGGGTTTGGGTACTGTTCTGCCGTAGTAGTCAGAGGCGATCTCACCTTTGTAGTTACTACTGATGGTGGAGTTGGTCAGACTCTCGGTGTCATAATTGACGTATAAAACCAGTTGGTCGGTCACCAAGTGCTTGTCAATCAGGTCTAGCGAGAGATTGTCTGCCATCTCTTGGGCGACGACCAATGCTTTGTCGAACTCGTATGGACTTGTGAGGACCTGTCCGCTGCTTAGGGAGTTCGTCGAGGGTCTGTATGCCTTTATCATTTCAATTGTGCAGGGCTCCCAGCCCCATGCGTGGTCGATGAGCAGTTCTGCATTCACACCAAAGAGTTGGTAAAGCAGTTCCTCGTTTGTCTCCGAACACCTGGCGATTTTTCCCATCGTGTCGATTCCGAACATCTCTAATCTCTGGGCGGTTCCTTTTCCTACTCTCCAAAAGCTTGTTAGGGGACGATGGTCCCATAACTGTTGTCGGTAGGACATCTCGTCCAGTTCCGCTATTCGAACGCCATCTTTGTCTGCTGGTATGTGTTTGGCAACGATATCCATTGCGATTTTGCTCAGATACAGATTGGTGCCAATACCGGCAGTGGCAGTGATGCCAGTATGCTGAAGCACATCTCTGATTATTTTGATGGTCAGTTCTTTGGCTGTCATCTTATAGCTTTTCAGATAATTTGTCACATCCATGAAAACCTCATCTATTGAATATACATGGATGTCTTCGGGCGCTACATATTTTAGATATATGTCATAGATACGGGTACTATAGGTGATATAGTAGGCCATGTGTGGGGGTGCGATGATGAAATCCACCTCCCAATCGGGATGCTCTTTCAAATCACGGTCGAAGGCAGATTTGCCTGTTAAACGATATCCAGGAGCTTTCTGTCTTCGCTCGTGATTAACGGATCGTACGCGTTGATTGACTTCAAAGAGACGTGCACGACCAGGAATGCCGTAGGCCTTAAGGGAAGGCGATACGGCTAAACAGATGGTCTTCTCCGTTCGACTTTCATCCGCTACGACTAGATTTGTAGTCAGAGGGTCTAACCCTCTTTCCACACACTCTACCGATGCATAGAAGGATTTGAGGTCGATGGCTATGTATGTACGCTCTTGCTGACTCATACGGGTGAAATATCAGTTTTAATGGCTGCCCCAATAAGGAGCTCCATGACCATAGCAGACAATGGTGTCACTTGTGAGACTCTTTTCTGTCATCTCACGTTCTTGTCTTGCTAATTTGGAATTCATGTTCACGCTCGACATTAGATAAGGAGCCAACTCATTGAATTCTTTTTGTTCGTTGGTGTAGCCGGTAGGGTTGACGAGTATATCCCCTGTAAACACGATATTATCCAATGTGATAATCATCTCTCCCTTACTATGTCCACCATTTCCGTTATAGAACTGAAAATGAAGATGATGGATGTCGGCTTCGCCAATCATTCCATTGTCTCTCTCTATATGATCATCCACCACAGTCAGAGTCTCCATTTTAGGAGGTGTATATTTGGATAATATTTTGCTGATTTTCACGTATGGCTCATGTTCCCTGTACTGCTCTCTGAAATTAGGGCGCTGTTCATTCTCCAGTTGGAAGTTTTCGTACATAAGTTGGTTTACGTATATGGTATCAAAAAGCGATACCAATCCCAAATGGTCAATGTCGGGATGTGTGATGATGAGTACCCGTTTTTTAAACATGAAATTATCAAACATCACAGATAATAATTTGACCATCTCATCTCTGTAAAGGGCGAATCCGCTGTCGACAAATATGTAACCCTCATCATTCTCGATGATGTAGATGTTGGAACCACATTCTGGCTCTATGGAGTGAATGGTATAATCCTTAAAGCATTTGGAGGTGATGCGGGGACTAAAATTCAGTCCTCTGTATCGACTTAATAAATCTGCAAATTTTGCGATGTATTCGAATGTTTTGTAAGGACTTCTATTTTTTTCTTCCAAAATCTGCATGACAAGGTTAGAGTTTGATATCAGTTCGCTGATATTTTCTTTGTCAAGATCCAATTTTTTTGCAGCCCCATTGGCAAATGAGATGTAGAACACGGTATTATCCAGGTTCTTCTCCGTCTTATCGTATGTGATAATGCGAACCTCACAGAGGGAGGTGACGTTTTTCAGAAATTCATCCACCTTATATGGGTTATCAATGTAAAGCGCCATTCTAAAGTACTGGTAATTCGTACTATTCTCCTGAGAACTAATGTATGAGATGTTGAAGTTGTATTGATGAATCAGTTCGAGGATAGGGAGGAGAATGCCAGGTTTGTCTAACATTTTAAACTCCATTAAGATGACATTTCCATTGTCCTCTTTGAACAGGAAGCCATCGTGTTTCAACATTTCGTAGGCATTGTTTATTTCGTCGCTTTCGCCTGTCACTTCGATAAACAAGGTGTTGGTGTCAATGGAATTGTTGTAGCTAACTCGGGTAATGTTCAGTCCCAAATCAGATATGATTTTAACGGTCTTTAAAAAAGACCCTGGTTGATCAGGAATTTTGGTTATAAATGTTTTTTTCATCAATCGCACCGTTTATGTATATGAGTCCCAGTTACTTCTTCAGTATCACTGATAGAGGATATGGGGTATACAATATTCGTAATTTTTGGTGAAGAATACAAGAATTTATGAGGCAATTTCTAGAGAACTTTTCCACCGTAAAACATCATGTAGGATTTTATTAAAGTGATAAAATCTGAATTTCACAGAATAAAATAAGCCTTTCGTTGAAAACATTTGATTTTTTTGGAATGAACAAGTTCATTTGTACCCAATATTTCATATAGTTCTATTTGTTGGTATGGACCCTAAATAATACAAATTATAAATAGTGTTTGTTTATCTGGAACCAGTTGGCTGTGAAGTTAACTGGTTTAATTTTTATGTTTATATGCTGAAAGTGAGATGTTTTTACTAGAATCTTTTAGAAATAAATTTATGGTGTCCATAAAAAAAAGACAGCCTGTTTCACAACAGACTGACTCCGAAATATATAGAACAACACAATTTAGGGTCTTTATTAGAAATGTAAGTTTTCAACTTTTATGACTTAGTTTATTTCCTTACACGATGCAAAGTTATACAACTTTCTAATAACTTCCAAATGAATTTTAAAAAATTATGTATCTGATAATCAGAATTTTTTGAAAACTTTTTTTGATAAATGTCATAAAGTTTTTAACTAATATCAATTCGACACGAGTTTTTTCTTTGCATAGCCAAAGTCTTAGGGAATAAAATAATTTTTTTGTGATACAGAAATAGTAAAAAAAAATGAAAAATTTTTTTGTGAAGGTGAAAAAAGATAGGGTAGGGTCTTTTTTCAATAGACAAATTTCGAATACAATTCTTTATAAGGTTGAATTGCATTTGTCCATCTTACTTCTCCGTATCCTCTTCATCACTATTCTGAGTAGGAAATATTCCAATGCGGTAGCCAACACTGACAATAGGATGGCGATGAGACCTTTGACCACATAGAGATGGTTGTCATTATGAACTTTCCAATACATATCTTCTGTATATTTTCTAGCTTCCACGAAATCCTTCTGTTGTACTTCTTCCGGCAACTCGGACAACGATGACGACACAGTGATATTTGATTGATTATCAATGCGTATGTGAGAGCCCTCCTGATTTGTGACTTGAATTTAGAAATTCCATAAGCTAATTCAGCTCCTAATATTGGCAAAGTAAATGCTAATAAAATTGTTATTGGTATAAATGTCACAGCAGATAACCTAGATATGTTGCTTATCTCCATTCCGCTAATTTTGACCAAAAAGTAGATGATAGAGGATAATGCCAAGAAAAAGGCAACGCTAATGATTCTATTGCGCTTGGTATGTGCAGGCGCTTTGTTTTGGAAAACATTATAGCATTTGATACTCCCCAGAATTGAATATACAATGATAGTTAATTCCACTGGCATGGGAACATATATCACTATAGCGAAAAAACAATAAAAAAGGAATAAATTCAACATCTTTTATTAATTAGGTGTATTGGCAAAAATAGTAAAAAAAGTTTTTTATATTTGTGAATGGTTCTAATTTCATACAGCATTGTTTAGGACTCAGTATAAAGTGATTACACGATTTTTTATTAATTAAAACTATAGTTATGGAAAAAATAGGTATCAATAGATGGATGAATTTCCCATGGGAAGTAATATGTATTTTATTTACCCTACAATTTTGTGTGCTAAGTTGTAAGGATGATGACGATGAGGGGAAAGATGGTGATAAACAAGAAAATGTTAGTGATAATATCCGAACATTCAGTGTCAATGGGGTATCGTTTCGATTGATTCGAGTAGAAGGAGGAAGTTTTGTTATGGGGAGTCAGAGAACTAATCCCGATGCTCCTGGTTATTATGCGGATCCATTTGATTCTGAAATGCCAACTCACAAAGTGAAACTTTCTTCTTACTATATAGGTGAAACAGAGGTTACTCAGGCTTTATGGTATGCAGTAACAAATAATCACTCGTATGATATGTGGTGGAAAACATATGGAATGGGAGACCAAATTCCTGTCAATTGGTGTACATGGGATGGTATAAAGGAGATTTTCCTTCCTGCCTTAAATGACTCTTTGCACAACAGCGGACAGTTGTCTCCTAATGAAACGATTGATTTGCCAACTGAGGCACAATGGGAATTTGCAGCAAAAGGAGGAAATAAATCAAAGTCTTTTCTATATTCTGGCAGCAATGATGCTAATGAAGTTGGATGGATTGCACCTATTGAGGATAATAACGACATGAATAAGAAATATGTTTGTCATGAAGTTGCGCAAAAGAAAATGAATGAGATTGGATTGTATGATATGACTGGTAATGCCAGTGAATGGGTTCGTGATAAATTTGCATACTATACAGGGGCTGATTTAATCGATCCAATATCAGGTGATTCAACAAAAGGCGTCTATCGTGATATGCGTGTTATTAAAGGAGGATCTATTGAATTGCAATACTACGGATGTAGAAACGCATATAGAACAGGAACAGAACATGATCAAAATTGGCGGTATGCAGGCTTCAGATTGGGAATCGATTTGAAATAGATACTTGTCCGTTTTAAATCATCATCATCTGTGATATGCATTCCATTGAATATTACAGATGATGTGGAAAGCAGATTACTTCAACCTCAAATTATTCAATTCCTTTGGGGACCCAAAGAAGACGTTTACATCCACATAACCTGTAATGCCATAGACTACGCCATCTTCTGTGAATTGCCAGAATTTGCAATCGTGACGTGGTTGTGATACACCATAATGAGCCATCCAGAAGAAATATTCTGAGAAATCTTTTGTGTCGAAGATATCATCGTGGAAGTTGGCATACGTATAGATGATAGGTTTTCTTCCATAGTGTTTTTCCGCTGCTTTCAGCCAGACAAGTACGCGTTTGCGAAGTTCCTGTTTAGACAAGTTTCCTTGGTATTCTACGTCGAGGACGGGGATAAAGTTTCCTGCCGTCAAATTGGCTGTCTTGATGAAGTGAGCTGCTTGTTGAGCAGGGTCTGAGGTGACGGAGAAGAAGTGGTAGGCACCAAATGGAATATTCTGAGATTCAGCACCTTGTTTATTCTTTTTGTATTTTGAGTCTGTGATTGTAATGCCCTCTGTTGCTTTTGCAAAGACAAAATCGATTTTGTGAGGGGTGGCACTGGAGTCTTTCGTGAGTGTCTGAGTTAGTTTACTAACCCTAAAAGAGACATTCTTCCAATCAATATCTTCTTGATATAGAGAGACATCAATGCCAACGATTCCATTTTCAGGGAAAACGACGTCACTATATTGAGGATTTTTGATGACAATGCGTTCGATACGTCTACAAGCAGTACGAAAGAGTTGTGGCTTGAACACGTAAATAATTAACGTGCCCAAGAGCAACACTGCCAAAATGGAGAAGATAATGATGATTCTTTTCCTAAAGCTAGCGGATTTTTCTCTTTTTTGTGCTCTTCTTTTTGTCATCTTTATATAAATAGGGAACGAATAGCTAAAGCGTCGTTCTCATGTTTTTCCATTATCTCGCGTTCTCCAACTCCTTTGTCGTTGATGCCGCATAAGTGCAGTATGCCGTGAATGACTACACGGTAGAACTCTTCTTCGTAAGATGTGGAAAATTTTTCCGAGTTGCTTTTTACAGTATCTAGGCTGATAAATAAGTCACCACTGATAACTTTCCCTTCGGTGTAGTCAAATGTTATGATGTCTGTATAATAGTCATGTTTTAGATACTCTTTGTTTACTTCCAAGATCTTCTGATCATCGCAAAAAATGTATGTAATTTCTCCCAGTTTGTAGCCATGTCTACTAGCTACTTCTTTAATCCATGCATTCACCTTTCGTTTGGCGATTTTAGGCATCGGAATATTTTCTGACTGATAATATATCATAGTGATCTAATTAGTGGGGGCAAAGTTAGTTTATTTTTCAATATCTATATGGTTTTTTGTCAAAGAATAAAGGTAAATTTAACGAACTACCCTTAAATATTCTTATGAGCATTGTCTTCTAGCTCCTTTAGGAGTTGTGCA
Organism: Paludibacteraceae bacterium; assembly: GCA_017551675.1. GTDB lineage: Bacteria > Bacteroidota > Bacteroidia > Bacteroidales > Paludibacteraceae > UBA1181. Next base: position 140,081 of record JAFZLC010000030.1, read on the forward strand.
ATGGTTTTATGCAGTGTAGGGTGAATAAATTCTGGTGCGATTTCAGCCAAGGGCTCCAACACAAATTTTCTCTTGTGTAAGAGTGGGTGAGGGAGAATAAGTGATTCTGTATTTAAGATGACATCATCATATAGGAGGATATCAATATCGATGAGGCGATCTTCGTAGCCCTCTCCTGGGTGGTGGTAGGTTCTTCCCATTTCCCTCTCGATTGATTTGGCCATTTTTAGGCAGGTCTCCGGTGTGCAGTCCGTCTCGACAAGAATAACAGCGTTTACAAAGGCATTGTCGGATTGAAATCCCCAAGGCTCAGTCTCGTATAAAGAGGAAAGCAGACGAATATCACCCATGATGGACCCAAGGATGATGGTCGCATTGGTGATGTTTTTCTTTTTCTCTCCGAGGTTAGATCCAAGTCCGATGTATACGTTTGCCATGATGTTCAGTTAAGAAAAGGCGCACAGAGCTCCATGCGCCTTTTTTTATAGATTATTAGTTAGTTTTGAACTTATATTTCACCTCAGCCAATTCTGCATTAGCCTTTACAATCTTATCCTTCAAACCTGATTTGTATGCAGCCAATTTTTGTGCTAAAGTTTCATCTGATAATGCCATCATCTCAACTGCGAGAATGGCTGCATTTTGCGCTCCATTCACACCAACAGTGGCAACTGGAATTCCAGGAGGCATCTGAATAATTGAGAGCATGGCATCCAATCCATCTAACATTCCTTTGATGGGAACACCAATAACTGGTAGGGTGGTACTTGCTGCAATCACCCCTGGTAGGGCTGCTGCCATTCCTGCTCCTGCGATGATCACTTTAATGCCTCTTGATTGTGCCCCTTTGGCAAATTCTTCTACTTCATTAGGGGTACGATGAGCTGAGAGTGCGTTCATTTCAAACGGAACTTCCATCTCCTCTAAAAATTTGGCAGCCTTCTCCATGATTGGTAAATCGGATGTGCTACCCATAATGATACTTACTAATGCTTTCATTTCTTACTTCAGACTATTACGTCTCGCTTTAATAATTCTAGGTGTATAAATTCACCTTTTAAATAATAATTATGAGTTGTGGATTATAAACTTTTCGGGGCTTTCCGCACGAAATGAATTTTAGAACCCACCTTTATTTATAATGCAAAATTAGTTATTTTTTTCTTGATTGCGGGCAGTGAATCGATTTTAACGCCTGTGTGCAACAAATATTTTATTTATTGCGACTATTTTTCATACAGAATAATGCAAATACTGATACGTTTGCGCTGTAATAAGAGTGAGTTTCTCTATAAAATTCACTTTTTAAAGTGTAAGAATTGTGGGTTGATGATTATAGAACCCACCTAATGTAAAAACCATAAAATTTTATATATGAATAGAATTAGTTGTATTGTATTAGGTATTTTGGTGCATGTTTCAACATGTATGGCAGATGACGCAACTGTAGCAAGAGGCCCGTATCAGGGTGTGATGGCGACAATTCCAGGTAAGATTGAGGCAGAGAATTTTGACGAAGGTGGTGAGGGCTATGCCTACCATGACGAAGAGGAAGAGAATCAGGGTGCTGGTGCTCGGTTGGATGAAGGTGTGGATGTGAAGAGTGAAGATGGAAGAACTTGCTTGGGATGGACAGTGAAGGGTGAGTGGTTGGAATACACAGTGGATGTGAAAGAGACATCTCAATATAAATATACGGTATTCGCTACAACAGATAATAATAATGCGGCATTTCATTTTGAAGTGGATGGTGAGGCGATAACTAAAACAAAGGTAGTTGGTTCTACGGGCGACTGGAGTAGCTATAAGGAGGTGACGGGTGTGACGAAGGAGTTGACCGAAGGAAAACATGTCATACGATTGGTTATCGACGACTCTTTCTTTGATATAGACTGGTTTAGGTTTGAACCATACGTAGAGTTGAAGAAGATAAATCTATTCCAACAGGGGAAAGTGGTCTATGCCACCGATGAAATCTTAGATAGTATCGTCTTTAAATCGTCAGCTACATATGCCTATAAAGATCAGCAGTTGTGCTATTCTACACAGAAACTGTTGGACAGTATTCGTTTTAATTTTAAAGATCCTTCAATAGGGGAGAATGGGTTGGTGACAGACGACTTCGTTTATGATCCCAACATGACTTACCGTGATATGAATTCGTATATGTCTGAGAGTCAGGGACCAAAAGGGCAAATCATAAAAGAGACTTATTCAGGAATCAATGGATCCAATACGTTGTATGTATACCTTCCTAATGGATATGATAAGAATAAGAAATACAATATCTTCTATTTGATGCATGGAGGTAGTGAAAATGAGGGAACGTTGTTTAGTAATGATATCAAGTTCCAGAATGTCCTTGATAATATGATTAATAAGGGGGATATTGAGCCAACTATTGTGGTGACACCTACCTTCAATAAGTGTGAGGCAGCCACCTTCTGGAGAGAGTTCCGTGAGAGTGTGGTTCCATTTGTGGAGAGTAAGTATTCCACCTATGCAGAGAGTACTTCGTTAGAGGATTTGCAAACCTCTCGTATGCATCGTGCATACGGAGGATTTTCTATGGGTTCGCTATCCGTATGGAATGTTTTTGCTAATTGTTTGGATATTGTGGGGTATTATATGCCACTAAGTGGAAACTATTGGTATGGCAACACAGGAGAAGATGCTGCAAGGGAATTGAATAATGTGGTTGAACGTTCAGGTTTGGAGGATAATCAGTTCGCTATTTTCTGTGCTACTGGTACAAATGATATGGCATACAATAACATGAATCCACAGATGGAGGCTATGAAGAAGATGTCACACTTCCATTATACATCCGACTTCAACGAAGGTAATTTCTATTATCTTGTGGCTCAAGGGAAAGAACATTGGTGGGGACATGTAAAACATTACATCGCACAAGCACTTCCATATTTCTTCCATAAGGATTTTGTGAAAGAATAAAGTTGAAAATCTTTTATATATAATGGAACCCCGAAAGTTTGACCAACCTTCGGGGTTCTCGTCTTAATTACCCTTATACATATTTCAGGATGGTTCTATTAATTCATTTATTTTTACTACCTTTGCACCCGCTAAAATGTGTTATATTTTATGGGCTTATCAGAAGAGATTAAACGAAGAAGAACCTTCGCGATTATCAGTCACCCAGATGCGGGAAAGACTACATTGACAGAGAAATTATTGTTGTTTGGTGGTGCTATTCATATCGCTGGTGCCGTTAAATCAAACAAGATAAAAAAAACAGCTACATCCGACTGGATGGAGATTGAGAAGCAACGTGGTATCTCTGTTGCCACCTCCGTTATGGCGTTTGATTATAACGGATTCAAAATTAACATCTTGGATACTCCGGGTCACCAAGACTTCCAAGAGGATACCTTCCGTACTCTAACGGCTGTGGATAGTGTAATCATCGTAGTCGATTGCGCAAAGGGTGTTGAGACGCAGACTCGTAAACTGATGAATGTCTGTCGTATGCGTAACACTCCGGTAATCGTTTTCGTTAACAAGATGGACCGTAATGGTAACAATGCCTTTGACTTGATGGATGAGTTGGAAAAAGAGCTGAACATTCGTGTTCGTCCTCTTTCATGGCCTATCAATCAGGGAGATAAGTTCAAAGGTGTATATAACATATATGAACAGAAACTGAATCTCTATACTCCAAGTAAACAGACTGTCACTGAGAATATTGAGTTTACGGATATTAATAGTCCGGAATTGGAAAAACATATCGGTGAAGAGGATGCTCAACAATTGAGAGATGATCTCGACCTGATCAATGGTGTTTACTCTGAATTGGATGTTAATGAGTATCTGGCTGGTAATGTAGCTCCTGTCTTCTTTGGTAGTGCCTTGAATAATTTTGGTGTGAAGGAGTTGCTTGATTGTTTCTGCCAAATAGCTCCTAGTCCACAACCTACTCAGACGGTTGAACGTGAGGTGAGACCAGAAGAGGATACCTTCTCTGGCTTCGTCTTTAAAATTCATGCTAACATGGACCCTAACCACCGTAGTTGTATCGCCTTCGTGAAAGTATGCTCTGGTAAGTTTGAGAGAAATGTGAATTACAAACATGTACGTCATAATAAAATGCTTAAGTTCTCTGCTCCTACTTGTTTTATGGCACAGAAGAAGGAGACGGTCGACGAGGCATGGCCAGGTGATATCGTGGGATTACCTGATTCGGGTGGAACATTCAAGATTGGTGATACTCTGACTTCTGGTGAAAACATTCATTTTAAAGGATTGCCAAGTTTCTCTCCTGAGATGTTCAAATACATCGAAAATGATGACCCTATGAAGGCTAAACAATTGGCAAAGGGTATCGAGCAGTTGATGGATGAAGGTGTTGCACAGGTCTTTACCAACCAGTTTAATGGTCGCAGAATCATCGGTACGGTAGGTCAATTGCAGTTTGAAGTGATTCAATATCGTCTGCTACACGAGTACAACGCTAAATGTCGTTGGGAACCTATCAACCTCTACAAAGCTTGTTGGATTGAGAGTGATGATCCTGAGGCATTGGAGAATTTCAAGAAACGTAAATATCAATATATGGCAAAGGACAAGGAGGATAGAGATGTCTTCTTGGCGGATTCCGGTTATATCCTTCAAATGGCACAAACGGATTTCCCTAAGATTCGTTTCCACTTCTCGTCTGAGTTTTAAGCATAGTAGATTATGAGAATCGATATTTTATCTGCAGTCCCAGAATTGTTGGAGAGCCCTCTTAATCATTCTATTTTGAAAAGAGCGCAGGCGAAAGGATTGGCAGAGATTGTTGTCCACAATATCCGAGACTATACGCTGGATAAGCATAAGAAGATTGATGATTATGCTTTCGGGTTTAGTTCCGGTATGGTCATGCAGATAGAACCTATCGATCGATTGATTTCTCATCTGAAGGAACAACGCACGTATGATGAGGTGATCTATACCTCTCCGGATGGCGAGATGTTCGATCAGAAAATGGCTAACTCCATGTCCCTCCTGAATAATGTGATTATTCTATGCGGACATTACAAAGGCATTGATCATCGCATACGTGAGCATCTGATTACCAGAGAGATTTCCGTTGGTGATTTTGTGCTGACGGGTGGCGAACTGGCTGCTTGTATCATGACGGATGCCGTGGTGCGTCTCATCCCAGGGGCTATGAGCGACGAACAATCTGCTCTCTCTGATTGCTTTCAGGATGACTTGTTGGCTCCTCCTGTTTATTCCCGTCCTGCAGAATATAAGGGATGGAGAGTTCCTGATATCTTATTGTCTGGTAACGAGGCTAAAATCAAGGAGTGGGAGTATGAACAGGCGGTGGAACGAACGAAAAGATTGCGACCTGACTTGCTAAAATAAATTTGTGAATCCACCTTTATTTTTCATCTATGGGAATGGTCAACAATAAATATGCAGAGAGGATATTGACTGTATTCCTTTTCCTCGTTATCCTGCTTCCTTCGTTTTGTATCTCACTTTGGTGTGCTGATCTTGAAGGATTTATTGTAAAAAAGATGGGGTTCCTGCTGATCTCTATTGTTTGTGTACTTATTCCTTTACTATTCCTAAAAAAGAAACTCTATTTCATTCTCGAAGGTATCTTCAGCGTCCTGATTTCACCTATCGAACTCTCTAGTTTGTATCTCAATCATACCACGACCGACTTTATGATGATGGATACCATCCTGAACACCAACTGGACAGAGGCTATGGAACTTCTCTCCTCCATATGGGTCTTCGCATTGGTGGTTGTCATCGTCTTTATCGCCTATTTTTTTATCACGTTCAAATTCATAAAAAATGAGGAATTCTTTTCTAAAAAGCTGAAGAAAATCCTTCTAATATCGATTCCTGTTCTTCTTTTAATAGGCTCTGTTTATTACTTTATGTTGGCTCGCAAACTGATGACGAGTGAGAACACAACCTTCAAGGATAACCTTATTGATATGAAGGACATGATGACAATCAAGTTCCGAAAGATATTTCCATTTGATGTTTACATTGCCACGGGTGATGTGATAGAAAGACGAATGGAGATTAAGAGAAGTCAGGAGAAGTTGAAGGATTTCTCATTTGGTCTGCCTAAGAAAGAGGATGAGGAAGAAGAGGTTTCTATCCTTGTGATAGGGGAGACAGCCCGTTGGTGGAATTTTGGTGTCAATGGATATGTGCGCAACACTACACCTGAATTGTCGCGACATAAGAATTTGATTTCCTATTCATATCTTGTAACGCAAGCCAATCTGACGAGTAATTCGGTTCCCATCATATTAAGTCGCGCCAATGCTCTTCATAGTGAGATAGCATACTCTGAAAAATCCTTGTGCGAAGCGTTTGCTGAGGTGGGTTTCTCTACCTCATGGATCAGTGATCAGGAATTAAGCACCTATCAGGAACGTGTCATTGAAACGTGTGATTTCAGTGCCACGACAAGTGATTCCAAGTTTGTCTATGATATGGACTTATTACCTTCATTGGATTCTTGTTTGAAAATGAAATCACCGAAGAAATTCATCGTCATTCATACTCTGGGAAGTCATTTCAAGTATGGTCAACGTCATCCAGAGGAATATAAGATATACCAACCTTGTTATGAGAATGATATGGATTACTTATCGATTAATCGGGATAATAAGCAGTTGATAATCAATTCGTATGATAATTCAATCCAATATACAGACCATTTTTTGGGAGCATTGATTCAACGATTGGAACAGAGAGGGGGCGTATGGTCGCTTATCTTCCTTTCTGACCATGGTGAGAATTTGTTTGATGATGAGCATGATTTGATATTGCATGGTTCGTTGGTTGTGTCGGACTATGAGGCGCGCATACCGTTTTTTGTTGTATATTCCGATGAGTATGCAAGTCGTTATCCAGAGAAGGTTCAGAATATAGAGGCCAATAAAGATAAGTGTCTCACTTCTGAGGTGGTATTTCATTCAATGTTGGATATGGCAGATGTTCAATCGGATGTAATTGATACAACCCTGTCTATCAGTCGAATCTCTTTGACGAACATGGATTCAACCTATATTTTAAATGGTAATCGACAACCTATCTTGTTTGATTTCAGTCGGTTGAAAGGCCCCAAATGATTATTTCTTGACACCGATAGGTTTATTATCGTTTATCACCAGATCGTTAAGGAGTGAGGACATTTGTTGTTTGAGTGTGCTGCGTTGACCTGTGAAGTTTGAAACCATTAAGCAGAACACATACCATTTATTATTATAAATGATGTAGCCCGCATAGTTTTGAACGCGTTCCATGCTACCACTCTTTATAAATGCTTTCCCTTCCAGTTTTGTACCTTTCATAAAGGAGGTGACCGTTCCGTTTCTACCGGCAGTAGGTAGGGTGGCGAGGAAAGGTTTGAAGTAGATGCTATCGTTGTACATATAAGAGAGTACGTCGACGATGTATTGTGGTGATAAAGCGTTTTTCATAGACATACCGGAGCCGTCCACTTGAAATACTTTATTGCTATCCAATCCCTTTGTTTTCCAGAATTTTCTGATGGTGTTGGCAGCTTCCCAATTGGTGCATGCAGTTGCACTATCCTTCTTTTTAGCGAGGATGGTGAAGATATTCTCAGCAAAGGGGTTGATACTCTTATGGTTGGTGATTCGTTCGATATCCCTTAGTGGGGCAGAACGGTAGGTAAAGAATGTTTTTCTTACAGAATCAGGTTGGAACCATCTTGTACTGGTGGCGGCAGAATCCACTTCGATACCATTTCGGATGAGTAGTCTTGTCAGTGAATCAGCAGCAAAGAGGGCAGGTTCGGCCAATTCAGTCTTTAAGAATTGACAGATTCCAATGGGGAAGTTTCCTCTGACGATGGGTGTCCATGAGAAATCACTTTTGGTAAATCTCCATCCGGTAGGGATATCCTTTCGCTGAGTCAGTTCCAATTTAGGTTGAAACAGAGGAGTGTAGGGAGTCACCTTGCTCACGGAGAATCCGGTGGAGTCGGAGGTGATGACAAAACTAAGTAAGTTGTCCATGATGGAGAGGGAAGAGGGCGTTGGAGAGTAAGAAGAACCTACATCTTCGACCAACCAATTAAAAGGAGCTCCATCTTCGCGAAAGAGAGAAGCATCACCTACGATGTGACCATTTATCTTTTTGATTCCCAATCCTTTGATAGTGTCTAGTACCGATGAGAAGAAACTATTTTTTACAGGATTGTAAGCCGATTCGAGAGTGGGGTCTCCACCACCACAGATATAAATGTTACCGATTAGAACAGAGTCTTCGATCTTACCGCTGTATTCAATTCTTGTACGGAATCTGAAGGTGTCGGTAAGCAATTGCATGGCTGTAGCCGTTGTGATAATTTTAGTAACAGAAGCAGGGTTTCGGCACACCATAGGTTGATAGGATGCGATTACTTTTCCTGACGTAATCTCTTTCATCATAAATCCCACGCTCGCTTGAGAAAGATTATCTGCATTGATAAAAGCCTCAAAGGCATTTGTTTGAGCAGAAATGAATTCGCAGTGGAGGATGATTAAGAATATGTATACTAAATTTCGCATTGTTTGACGTTTTGTCGCAAAATTACATAAAATTTATGTAAGTTTGCAGTGTTCATTTATAAAGAAAAAGATGAAAAATAAAATAGCAGGCTTTCTAATTATGTTCCTCATGGTAGGAATTGTTCCGATGAAAGCGCAACAGAATACAATATTTAGAGTTAAGGCAGAAGGCCTATATGGTTGGTTACTTGATAAGAGTGAAGGTAATGCAGTTGGAGGTGAGATGGCGATGGAGTTACCATTGTTAGGTAATCACAACTGGGAGTATACATATAATTTCCCTACTGTGGGTTTTGCCGTTGGTCTATTGAATATGGATGATCCGGATTATATGAGGAATAGTGTTCATGCTGTTACCTATTTCCATTATCCGGTGGTTCATACGAATGCGTTTGCTTTGAATATAAAGTGGGGTTCTGGATTGGCAGGACAGATTCCGATGGCTGAAGAGAAGCATGATTATTTCCCTTTGACAGGTGTTCTTGTCGGAGGTGTCAATATGGATTTTGCTTTGTCTACGCGATATGGTAAACCTGCTGCACAATGGATTATCACTTTGGGTGGTAATTGCATGGTGCTTCATAATTGTAATGTGACAAGAAGAACTAAGAACACCTTGTTGGCTGATGTCTCATTGGGAGCAAAGTATACACCTAATGTGTGGCCATTACCTATAAAACATCCGGCTCGTCCTGTAAAGCGTATCTTAGCACTTGAGGCATACGCAACTGTGGGTGTTAATCAACTGGAGGTTGGTGATAGTTATTATCCAAACGGAACATTGAGTGTGGGTGCTTTTTTACCACTTTCCAATGCATATCGTTTGGGTCTTACTGCTGATGGTTTCTTTAACAGTGCTTATGATGGAACACAGAGGACATACAACAAACGTTATAATTTCATAAAGGAAGATCGATTTGGAAATAAGGTTCGTGCCGGAGTTTCATTGGCCAATGAGTTGACTATGGATAGAGCAAGAGTCGGACTCCATGTCGGTGTTTATTGCTTTAACAAGATTAAAGTGCCTGAGTATAATGAGGTGGGAGATAAGAATGAAAATCTAATCGAGAATATACTCTATACCAAATTGGTGACACGTTTCTTCTTCACACCGAAGTTCTTTACGGTTGTTGAGGTGAAGTCTCATCTTCTAAAGGTGGAAAATGCTTCGCTTGGTTTCGGTTGGGCTATGCCTGATTTCGGAAAACACATCAAGAATCCATTCGAGAGAATATCCTTTAAGAAGGAAGACAAAGAGGAGTTACGTATCACAGGTAGTGAGAAATAGGATATTTCTCACTCTCCTCCTTTCTTTAAATATTCTACCCAAGCTGTGTGTTCATCTTCTTGATTGATCTTCATCTCAGCAAATGCTTCTTTTGTTCTCCTCGTATAGGATTCACGTAAGAATTTCTTTAGGAAATTTTTGCCATGGGCTTTTTCCATATAGTAGAAATAGGATTCTCCTGCCCAGTATTGTGCAATGATCTCTTCAGGGAAGTTGTCGGTGAGGAGACATTTTTCTTTTATGTATTCAATTCGAAGTGAATCTTCTATCTTTTCGTGAAGATGGGTGAAGTCGCTTGCACAATAGTTAGCAATGCCTTCAATCTCCCAATTGTATAATTCAATGTCTTTGGAGTAATCGACAGATGATAGTAATATAAAGTGATTCATCTCGTGCATCAACACAAAAACATAATTAGAGGTTGGGGGTGCATCAGGTGAGAAACATATTGGGTGCAATACGATGGAAGATTTGCATCCTGCTCTACCAATTTGCGAAATGGTTATTCCTATAGAATTGTTTGGCTCCTGCTCTTTCTCTGATATACTGGATATTGTTTCAAAGTATTCATCAACAGTTGTAGTTAGATAAATAGGCAGCTTCCTTTCGTTGATATCCATCGGGTAATAGTATTTACCCATCAAGCGGGTTAGTGGCATGATATTATCGTTGGCTGCTTTTAGCACATTCTGTGCATATCCTTGCCACTCGGCCTCTTTGTCTTTTTTATAATAGACGATAAAATAATCATCTTCCTCTCTCGACCACTTCTCGTCTGTTTGTCCTAAATCTTTCTCGTTTTCCCAATCGAAGGGACCGTTCACCACTAATTCCACACCTGCAAGGTCTCCGCCAAGATCTGCAAGTCTAAGTATGAAGTCTAACGTACTTTCAGGTATGTCGCTATATATGAGAGGAGGTCGATTTTGTCCCTCTTTATATACTTTACCTACTAAAAATGCTAATACAACAAAAACGCCCACAACGGAAGTGAGTGTGGTCAATATTTTTTTATTCATAATTCTCTTCTTCTAATTCGAGTGATGATTGTCTCAACTCCACTCGTGTTTCAAAATCATCTATTCTCATATCATTCACTAGTTTTCCGATACGATAGCCATCGCCTGTGGTTTCGCAGTAAACATATTGGTGATGATTAACGGATACTATTGAGTCTGTTTTGAGATCAGAATAATTTTCCACCCAAGGATTTTTATCTAATTCCACGCCAATGGCTGAATGTTTCTGCTTGCTGGATGAGAGATAAACAATGTTGTAGCCCAAAAAGAAAAGTATCATGCTGGCTAGCATGGCTTTACAGTCGCTGTCACCCTCCTGATCATAAAGGGTCTCATCGGGATAGCGGACGTATTCAGCAGCAAATTGTATGCTCTTACTGTTCTTGTCCATTATGAAGTCTATGTTTGGCTCCTGCACAAAATCCAATGCAAACTGCAAACGGTCTTTCTCCTCCAGTTTTGCATGAGAACTTTCATTCTTTATATAACTGGCTATGTAGCGTACTCGTTCGGTCATGGCAGGATTCGCAATCATCCGATCAAACATCTCCTGAACATACTCCTGTTTGGTCTTTTCAATCCCTTGTGAGAAATATGGATTTTCATTTCTGCAGTTGTTGTATTGCTCCATGGAGAAATGGATGACAAGGTTTCCATGAAGTTTGATACCTGTCGATGAATCGAGGTCCCAGTCGTAGGTTCGTGTCATCTCTCCTTGGGGTGGAGTCATGGCTGCAAAAGGTTTTACCAACTCATCCTCTTCGTCGTAATTGAGTTCTTCCTCATAGTTGGAGATGATTTTCCATGGACGTCTGGTAGAACTGGTTAATCCATTTTTAGTGACACCAAAGATGATGGCATATAACAATGGCATTAAATCAAAATCGTAATAGAATCTAGTGAAATACAGGGATAATCCGCATAAAGTGACAAGCACTGAGTCGAATCTTCCCAGACTTAATCCCTTATTCAACATATCCAACTGTGGTTGAATACTGATGGATTTTTCGATGCATTCGATTTTAATTTGTCGGACGATAGCCCACAAAGCATGATAACATCCAGCTAAAATAAAGGCAGCTGTATAATCATTCCCTAATAAAGGTCTGTCTAAGATGCTGGTGTATGTGAAATAGAGTATCAGGAACAGCACACTGTAGATGATGGTGGTGACTAGTGCTGTATCATTCCATCCATATACAGGTTCCTTATAGATATTGGCACCTTCTTCCTTAGGTCCGTATTTTTGATAGAACAGAGCTGTTGCACCGCCTTGCGCTTCTCTTGAGATTACCTTTTTCTTGAAAGATATACCTGATAAACGGACGTATCCTATGCGACGTTGTGCAGGATCGCCCGGCGCTTTAGGGTCTCCTTGGTAGACGTTGAGTTCGCTGTCAAGCCATAGCGTGTACCATGATCTTTTCCCTTTGATGGTTGGCTCCGTTGGATCAGACTCTCTGGCGGTATAGCCGACAAGCACAGGTTTATCCTTCTTTAGAAACTGTCTATAGATATAACCCTCCTTGGTGATATACCCTTTCATCCGATAGTCGTTCTGGTTCTCATCGTCATCCAGATCGCCGTATGCTAGCCACACTACGGAGGTGTCGTTTTCATTGGTTACGATACGAGCAGCAGGTCTTTTTATCTCCTCGTTGGTCACCTTCATCTCCAATATATCCTCGCTTTCACCATTCATAAGATACCCTACGTTACGAAGCGTCTTTCCAGGTAAGGATACACTGATCCACGTCTTGGGTCGCAAGTGACGGATCAGCAAATAGAGCAACGTGATACCTGCTATTGCTATAAAAAAATAGAATTTATTTATATCGTCAAACATGCTATTAGTCTTTGATGTTAAGTTTACTTGTGTATTGATCCCTGATACTCATTGACTCACTGAAATGAGTGGCATCAAAAAGTTTTAACCATTCACTAGAGTTGTCATTCTGGCATATAGCCCATAGAATGAGAGAGGATGTCTCGTTATGATGGAGTTCTAGCGAATCGTGGTTCACCTTCTGTTTACGAACCTCCATGTCGAAGTCTTCCGAAGGAAGAATACGGTTCATCGCTAGGGTGTCGAAGGTTCTCCATCGGGTGACAAACAGATACTTCCTTAGCAGCTCTTTGTGTGTGTCGAATTGATACTGTGTACTGATAGGAGGCATCGCATCTTCCATCAATCCTTTTATCTTGTGATTATTCGATTTCACATCACCCGATTCAGGATCTGACGTGGAGGTCAGTTCTCCATTGGTGGCGGCTGCGTGAATAAGTGGTCTGAGCAGATCAGTCTTATCCATCTTCTCCGCATAGGACCATATCTTTTCTCCAATGGTTGGATTTTTGCGAGGGAGTAGGTCCTTCTCGATTCTTTCACGCAAATGGCGATTGAATTCGGCTTGGCACTCTTCCCATATTTTTGCATCCTCCTCTTCTTTCTCTTTTTCGGATAAGAACACATTGTAGCCTAGTTCTTCATCAAACTTACGGTCATGCTTCTCCCGTAGTTTAATGTTCCTGAAGAGAATCATTACTTCTGATTTGTAAGTATGGAGTAGCAGATGACAATCCTCATCGTCCAATGCATTGATTTTCCGTGGAATACGTTGTACATAAATCTCTCTTCCATTTTCATCAGTTTCATCCACCATCCCGTTTCCTGCAAACGAACCTTTAATGAGTGGTTGGTTGAATAGTGTGATAGGGAGTTCGGCCTCTTCATAGAGATTATTGGTAGAGAGTGGTCGCTCATCTTTGTAGATTAGTTTACAACGTTTTAAATAGTTGTCACACAAATCTGACATGCTATCATATAGATAATTGGACTCCGTCTCTATGCGGTTGGCAATGCGAGAATAGGCATCATGCAGATAGTATGCTTTAATTTTATTCTCTTTCTTCTTTCTTTTACGATGATATAGAGCTAAGCTAATTAGTTGGTAGATAAGAGGAATTAGGAATAGGAAAGCAGACCAATAGACAGCATTTTCCTTCACGTCGCCTAATTCGTATATGAATTTGGAAACGTATGTTAGAATTGGCATGAGTGCAAGCACGAAAACGATTCCGGCGAGGAATGACCGACTTAATCGACCTAAGAAGGTTGGCTCTTGTTTTAGCAGGTTGATTAGGTCGTTCAGAGCAGTCTGTTTCATCTCGTCACAGTGATGCGTTCTCTTTTTCCCTTCACGGTCTGCACTGTATGCCTCGTGATAGCGTTCAAAATCGTCTTTTAGATTTTTAGGCACATTGTGAGAGAAGAGGTATTGCCAGATATTTTGTTCTATCTGTGTACCTATCCTCCCTTTCATCTTTCCGATTTCTGTTTTAAAATATTTCAGGTTCCGGATGATTCTGGATATGCAGCCAAGATGGGAGTTGCTGGTTGACAACTGTCTTTCAATGGCTGAAGGGAGGGTGGTTTCTGCGAATATGTTTTGTGTTCGCTTTCGTGTCGCACTGATTTCCTCCAGAACGGATTCAGATTCCTTTGAAATCACATCAAGAATCTTCAATCGGAAATTAATTGGATAATATTTAAGATATAATCCGTAATATAATCGCTTTAAATTACGATGGGCAAAGTTGATGATAGGATGGGGAGAAGGCTCCTTTAAAACCGCTTTAGGGAGATCAAATTTGATGTCTTGGAATTTCTGTATGATCTCATCGGCATCAACTTTATCAAAGTTGATGAGCTGACAATCTGTGTCGGTTTGTTCCAAATCTCCCTCTTTGTTTAGTATCTCAACAAGTTTGTTGTGTACTGTCACCTTTTCAATCTTATCCTGTACATCTGTATCAAAAAAGGCAGAGGCACAACCCATTGAGAAGTAGAAATGGTCTGCCGAACTACTACCACTGATGAGTGGATGGACGGTATCGCATGCGTAGTAAAGGTGGACAAGACATTGGAAGAGGTATTCCGCTTGTTCTTTCTCGTCTAAAAGAGGGAAGTAACACTCCGTTCTGTTCTGTACATCCTGATAGAAGAACATACGGTCATATCCGCGTACGGAAGGAATGTTATGCTGAACTTCAATCTCTTTGAGCGAAAGATAGACTTTCTGCCTCTGATTGACATTGAGACTATTGATGTTGGATGGTATAAAGTAAACACCGATAATGGCCATTCCTTGGTGTATGTGGTTGGGCACAATACGACCTTTCTCCTTTTGCAACATGACTGCGATGGAAGGGAATATCTGTTGAGACAGTTCTTCCGTTATGTTTCCAAGCACACACACGTTGACAGTGATGGAGCCGTCCACATTAGAATGACGTAGCATTTTGACAAACTCCTGTCCTGATTTGACAATGGCTTCCTGAAAGTCGTAGATGGCTTGCGACATCGTTTCATGGTTTGAAGTATCGATGGTGGCAAATGGATTGTCAAACTTCGCATACAGCCATTGTTTCGTTTCGGATGCCTCGTCGGAGAGCCAGTCAGAAACATCTTCCTGAAAGAGTACGCCAGAAAGATGACTGACAAGTTCCTTGAAGTGAACCTGTCGGTCAGAATAATCGGTTAAATCTATAATCCAAAGTGGAAGCATTCCTTCTTTTTTTATCCGATGAATTTATGTACGGTATCATACTCATCACGTATGATGTTATAGAAGAGATTATACAATCTTCTCTCATCGTCGGTGGTACTCTGTTGCTTTTTCAGTGCAATCTTCTTCAACACTTCATTCTTCTTTTCAGAATAGAGATTCTTCAGAATCTGTTCTCCGTCATATACGATAGCGCTGCCATCTTCATTATGAAGAATCTGTCCATCTTTATCCATGGCTGTCTTCTTCTGACGAAGGATGGCTTGCAACAATCTGTCAAGTGTTTCGCTATATCGTCTGTTGTAGAAGAGTTTGAAGTATTCTTCGAACTGAATGCTGAAATCACCTCCACTCACCTCATCGTATAGTTTCTTACCATTCTCCACTTTGCGTAGGCAGAGTGCGCCTTTATAGAGGGAGAAGGCTTCAGGACGTGCGATTTCAAATGAAGTGGCATTCTTCTCGTTGACAAGATACATGGAGGTCTCGTATGACTCTGGATCATACTCGTCTTCATAGAACAGAGGTTTCAAATCCTTTTCGTATTCTTTTAAGATGAGCATCTTGACAAAGGTACGATGTTGTGATAGAACCTCGTCTGGAAGGTCGTTGAGTGTGATCTTGCCAAGGAATTGGGCAAAGTCGTGGTGGAAATGGTATTTCTCACGGAATGTGGCGTTGTTGTATACCATTTCGATGTTGTCATAGATTCGGTAATCTCTGAAAGAGAGACCATATTTGGATTTCAATACCAAGGCTGAATTGGCATCTCCACCAGATACATATCTGTGTTTGATGTTGCCTTCTTCATATCCCAGCATCTCTTTTGCCAAGTCTCTGTCTTGTGCAACGAAGACGTAATGTTCCTCTTTCTTGGTAACCTCAATACGAGCTGTGTTATAGTTGAAGAAGAGGGCAGGACTTAAGCTCTTGCGAACCTCATCTTTCTGTTCGTTAGGCAAATCATGGAAGAAGTGAGATACCTTTTTGTTGGCCCAATTCTCCTGAATGTTTTTGTTTTCGCGAGTAGCCACTTCAAGTACCTGTTGAGCGTATTCAACGAAGTCTTCAATGATAGCCTCTGGTTTGCGATCTTCCAACGTAGGATTGGCGAAGAATCGGCACTCTTCGGTTACTTGTTCTTTCTTTCCTTTCTCCGATTTCTCTTTCTGGATAAGGATGTATTGGTTGGCCATCAGTTGTTCCAACCGTTTCTCGTTCTTCGTGTCGTAGATACCCTCTTTGATTAGCTTGGTTATATCTTCACGATTTGGTGTCTCTGCTCTGTCTTCATCCGCTTGGATGATGTTGCGGTAGCAGCGACTGAAGAAGTTGTTTGGTTTCCATCCGTTACCGTTGCAGATATCTTTCAGCATTGGCAAATAGACTGTTGTGACATCAAGGGCAGTGTTGCCAAATTCAGTGGCAAGTTTGTCGTAGTAGCGAACCGCTTGTTCGTTCTTTTCAGATGCCTTTTCTTTGATGACCATGAGTTGATTCTTCAACTTTGACAACTCATCACTTTTATCATTGTTGCAGAAATCACGAAGTAGGTCGTGAGCCCAGTTCTTGATGATAAAGCTGATATAATCGTCCACGTACTCTTCTAGTTTGTTTCGATATTCTTGGATATCCTCTTTATTGGTTTTAGTTATCTTTTCACCAATAGAGCGGGTCTCTGCCTCTTTCTCCAATTTCTCTAGTTCTGTACGTTTGTCGTCCAACTCATCTTTCTTACTGTTCATCTCATTGTCTTGCTTCTCATATTCGTCGCGCACGAGTGTACGTACAGCATCCACTGCGTTGATGGCGTAGATGAGACCATGTTCACGGATCCACTCTTCTGCCTGTTTCCATGCACCGCTAACAAGTTGTTGCTTGTATGCGCTTCTCTCTTCAGGTTTGATGGATGCCGCTTTGACATTGGCTTCGACAGTTTCCAATTCGCTCTCCACGTTGGATAATTTTAACGTAGCAGGTAACTCTTCTTTACCATTGATAAGTGATGGATCTAGAATGTCGGCATCAATGTTATCTCGTTGTGTTCCAACCAATCGACTTGCGATTGTCCCAGGAATTTTGTGAGATAGTTCACGGAATAACTTGTTGTAGAGGTCTGGCACCTTGCTTTCAGGAATAGCATTCTCTTTAGCTTCAGCATTGAGGAGCCATGTTCTGAGCAAATCTCTTTCAAAGCGAGCACGGAAGTAGCGATTGAACTGATCCGTTGGCTTATGAAGTTGAACATATCCCATTGGAACGAGGAAGTCCTCATGGTTACGTTCCATGATATCATTCATATAGTTGTCGATATCAGAACGGAAGGTTTCTCCTCCTGCACCATGGTGCAATATGTAGATCATCTCGGCCGTGTTATGATACATAACGTGAGTGCTACCCAATGAAGTACCCTTGTCAGTTTGGATATCGATAGGGATTAAGTAGTAGAAAGGACAATACTTACGTTTGCTATCGATTAGGTTATAGTCGTTGACAAAGGCCATTCGGTGCATGACAGTGTTCTGATTTCTGTTTTGGCTCATCTCTTTGAATGCTTGGATCTCGCTGAATACAGCGTATGCATTAAGAGCATATTTCTCTTCCGTCGCATTGCAGTCGATATATACTTTAGGCATATACATGATGAGAATCAGTTGAGGGTCTCCATCGCCGACAATCTGTTTATGTATCTGGTTGATGTGATAGAGCACGTCGTTGACGATTCCACTACCTGTACCACCATTGGAACTAGCAACCACCCAGTAGAAGATGGTGCAGCTCTCACCACCCACAGTCTTTACATCGTTGAGGGCGGAGATCGCAGATTGAAGCTTGGTTTGGAAGTCCGTTAGGGAGTGTGCAAATGCGATACGCGATTTAATACGGAAGGCACCTGCGCCAAAACCGAGGGGTTGATCAGGGATTTTGACGGATAGTTCAGGAGAACAAGCTTCAAGAATACGTTTGTTAATCAGTGTAGAGGTGTCTTGTGTAGCCTCGTAGTAGATGGCTTGCGGATTGGCAAGTCCGAGGTTGACAAGGTCGGATTGAGGATTGATGAAAGGAACTTTCCCCTCCTCAAAACTCTTTCTGTTATTTTTATTTGCCTGGTCAATATCACGTTGATCCGTATCGATGAATAAGAATCGATAGGTTTCGTTCATTGCTTCAAGACGTGACTTAGTTGCAGTGTGAGTAGGGTAACGATTAGCGTATACCTTCTCTTTAATCTGTGTTACGGTTTGGCATCCAGATCCTCCTAAACCGATAAAAATGTGCTTTTCGTTTGCCATAATTTATATTTTTCTTTCTTTATTTTTCAATTAATCGGATGCTTACATTGTGTGTGATGGCTCTTTTGTTGGCACCACATTTTACTTTTGCAAGCATATTTTTTTTCGTGTCCAAATTACCCTCAGTGGCAATTTTTGTTCCAACATATCCCTTACTTGCGCACCATCGGTAGTAAGGTCTTTTGAATAATAGGAAAGGAGAAGGTTTTACCTTTTCCACTTGGATTGTCCATTCAGCATCGTTAACGCGGATGTCTGCTGCCTTACCAATGTAAATGTTCTCACAAGGTCCGAATTTCTTACTGAGGATTTCAGCTCCATATTCGTCAGATACAGTTATTTTCCCCTGCATTTTATCTTTACTGTTGATGATGATAGCACGGAAAAATAAGATGATATAGATGATGATTAGGAGTATCAATAAAATAGTGAGCCACAGAGGAAGAATGAATGTGAATATAAGTTTGTCTGCAGAAGAGACAGAACCAGAAATAGGTTTTTGAATACCCAGTTTGTTTAATTCATCATCAAAATCTGTTGGCAGGGATATACCCAAGTTAATACTATCATTAAGTTGGTGAAAACCATATTCGCGGTGTTTGATTTTTCCTAAATCGATGACTAAGATTGTGTCTCTTGTGGAGCCATAATTGGAAGTGTCGTTGATAAAGGTGAATCCCTCTTGATGAAGGAAGGTGGAGTCGATTTTGATTTTGCTGTATAGTTTAGTAGGAACCCAATGAATCTCTGCTGTGGTATTTCCATCGATATCAATATTGGTTTTCATGTTTACCTTGCCTGCCTTATTAGCGGCATCCACGATAGCCTGAAGTTTGACTAGGAGGATCTCACGACGCAATTGTTCAAACCATTGTTCGATAGCTTGTTTGGAGTTGCCCGGACGTACAATCTCAAGTCCGTTTTCAGTCACATTAAAGACACTGTCTCTCATTTGGGTGAGGCAATACTCTTTTTGTGTTTTGTTGTCTATTTTGTTATCAGACAATTCCACGGCAATGGCACGCACATAAGAACCTTGAATAGCAGTTTTCAAATCAGTCTGCATATCCAGTAGTTCCTCTGGGGTAAGTTTCCGCTTGTTAAATTTGTGAGGCGGTACTTTAGGAATATTGTTAAGGAAATCGGTAAATGGGATAAGGATATTGACCTTATATTCCGAGTTTGTTTTAACCGTTCCGGCTATTTTCTTTACAGCCTTGTAGATGTTGGTATGGTCACGAAATAATTGATCGTAGTTGGGGTTGTGATAGAGTTGGTTCATGTTATCACAAAGCGTCTTCTTCATCTCGTCTGAGATGATGCCGGAGAACCCCATCGGGTCTTTGGTGTCCGTACCAAAAGGGATGATGGTTACTTTATCTCCATTAGGCAGAGCCTGAATGAAGTTTTTAAGTAGGGGCACCATTGTGCTTTCATGTTCATCCATGGAACCGGAGACATCAATGGCGAAGATATAATGCGCATGACAATTATCTATATCGTCGCGAATTAGATTTGTAAGTTTTGGAAAGGTGTTTTCCAAATAATTTAAAGGAGATTGAGAATAAGCAATTTCGCTGAGTAGTCCTAATAATATGATTGTTGCGAGTCTTCGTATCATCTTCAGTTTTTGTTTTTAAGAACACAATTCGAAACAAGTTACAATTTTAGCGAAATTCATTCAAATATGCAACAATTATATAGGCAAAATACGAATTTTGAACAATCTCTATGTTTTTGAGGAGAAAAAGGCGTTTCCCCCCTTATTTTTCCTAAAAAGTAGGAGAGATTTTGGACTAATTTAGGAGGAAAAAGTAAAAAGTTTAAAAAAATTCAATCAGAAGAGAACAACCAAGCAAATGATTTCGTAATTTTGCACATAAAAATTTTTATACAAAATGAGACAGCTGAAAATTACTAATTCCATTACGGTGCGTGATGCTTCTCTGGAGAAGTATCTGCAAGACATTTCTAAAGAAGAATTAATCACGACAGAAGAGGAGGTGGAGTTAGCCCAAAGGATACGGAATGGGGATGAGAGAGCCAAGGACAAGTTAGTTCGTGCTAACTTACGTTTCGTGGTTTCTGTTGCCAAGCAGTATCAGAACAAGGGAATGAGTCTTACCGATTTGATAAATGAGGGAAATTTGGGACTAATCAAGGCGGCAGAGCGTTTTGATGAAACACGTGGTTTCAAGTTCATCTCGTTTGCAGTGTGGTGGGTGCGTCAGTCTATTCAGCAAGCATTGTCTGAGCAATCTCGCATTGTTCGTGTACCATTAAATCAGGTAGGATTACAGAATAAGATTAAGCGTGCGATTTCTTCTTTTGAGCAGGAGTTCGGTCGTCGTCCTTCAGTGGAGGAGTTGGCTGAGAAGATGGATGTTTCAGAAGATAAGATTGCCGAGGTATTGGAGATACCTGACCAGATTAAGTCATTGGATGCACCATTTGGTGAGGATGGAGACGGAAGTTTGGGTGATGTCTTGGAGAACACCGATTCGCCACGAGCTGATAGCAGTGTGATGAGAGATTCTCTACGTCGTGAGATAGAGCGTGCTTTGTCTACTTTGACAGAAAAGGAGAGAGAAGTCTTGAAGATGAGCTTCGGTTTGGGTGATGCACAAGAGTTGTCTTTGGACGAGATTGGTCTACGATTCGATTTGACTCGTGAGCGTGTGCGTCAGATTAAGGAGAAAGCAATTGTTAAATTAAGACAGAATTCATCCAATAACTTATTGAAGAGTTTTTTGGGATAACGATAAAAAGATGGGAAGAGATTCCCATCTTTTTCTTTTTCTTTTCGGCAGATCGTCCTTTTATGATTTAGCATATGTCTGTCCGATTAACTTTCTAGGGAAATTACCTTTTTGTATGCGTGGGAATACGATTCCGAATAATAATGTGCAATAACTAAATTAAGAAATAAAATGAGCCAAGTAGAAAACAAAGTGGCTGAGAAATTACTCAGTATCAATGCTGTAAAAGTACAACCTAAGAACCCGTTCACATGGGCATCAGGATGGAAGTCTCCAATCTATTGTGACAACCGCAAGACATTGTCATATCCTGAGATCCGTACGTTGATTAAGAAGGAGTTGGCTAACATCGTGAGTGAGAAGTATGCAGGAGCAGACGTTATCGCGGGTGTAGCAACGGGAGCTATCGCACAAGGTGCTTTGGTGGCTGAGTTATTGGGTAAACCATTTGTATATGTTCGTTCGGCACCGAAAGATCACGGAATGGAGAACTTGATTGAAGGTGATTTGAAGGCAGGACAGAAGGTGGTTGTGATAGAGGATTTGATTTCTACAGGTGGTAGTAGCTTGAAGGCAGTTGCTGCGCTTCGTGCTGCCAATGTGGAGGTGATGGGTATGGTTGCTATCTTCACGTATGGTTTCCCTATTGCAACTGAGAAGTTTGCCGAGGCAAATGTAGAATTGACGACGTTGTCAAACTACAACGCGGTACTTCAACACTTGCTTGACACTAAACAGATTGGTGAAGAGGAGATGGCTACGTTGAAGAAATGGAGAGAAGCTCCAGAAGTTTGGGGTAAATAATTGATCTCATTTAAACTTTATAATACAGTTTGATATGTCAACATTTGAAAGTGAAATAACAAAGGCTGCATGTAATGACGAGGAGATTTTCAATGTCTTGTCAGACTTGAGAAACATTGAGTATATAAAGGATCGTATACCTACTGATAAGGTTTCTGATTTGACATATGATAGAGACACTTGTCGTTTCTCTATTAATCCGATGGGAAACATGGGAATTAAGATTATCGACAGGGAGCCCAATAAGACGATAAAGTTCACGTCAGATCAATCTATGATAGGTTTTGATTTCTGGATTCAGTTGAAACAGCTAGCCGAGAATGATACACGTATCAAACTTACGATAAAGGCCGATTTGAATTTTATTATCAAGTCGATGGTGGAACCAATGATTCAGCCTATATTAAACAAGTTGGCTAATGCCTTAGCCGCGTTACCTTATAAGAATTATCAAAAAAATATAAAATAACATACTATGGAATTGATTGAAGGTATTATTAAGAGGGCACAAGCTAACCCTCAGCGTATTGTCCTTGCAGAAGGAACGGAAGAGAGAACGTTGAAAGCAGCTGATCAGATTATAGAGCAAGGAATTGCTAAGTTGACACTGTTGGGTAACAAACAAGAGATTGAGTCGTTAGCAGCTCAGTTCGGTTTGAAAAATATTTCCAAGGCGACTATCATCGACCCTGCCAATAATCCTAACAGCAAGGTATATTCAGATCTTCTTTTTAAACTTCGTCAAAAGAAGGGTATGACAGAGGAGCAGGCTATCGAGAAGGTGAAAGATCCTTTGTATTTGGCTTGTTTGATGATTAAGAATGGTGATGCTGATGGAGAGGTGGCTGGTGCTAGAAACTTTACTGGTGATGTGCTTCGTCCTGCTTTCCAGATTGTTAAGACAAGACCTGGTATTGGTGTTGTTTCAGGTTGTTTCATCATGATCTTCAAAGATAAATCAATTGGATACAATGGTTTGATGTTGTTTGCTGATTGTGCTGCAACTCCTAATCCTGATGCTGAACAATTGGCTCAGATTGCTGTATGTAGCGGTCAGACAGCTAAGAACATTTATGGATTCGAGGATCCTCGTGTGGCTATTCTTTCTTTCTCTACAAAGGGTAGTGCTAAACACGAGATGGTGGATAAGGTAATTGAAGCTACTAAAATCGCTAAGGAGATGGCTCCTGATATGAAGTTGGATGGTGAATTGCAAGCTGATGCTGCTATTGTACCTTCTGTAGCTAAGAGTAAAGCACCTAACAGTGAGGTGGCTGGTTCTGCTAACGTATTGGTATTCCCTGAGTTGGAAGCTGGTAACATCGGTTATAAATTGGTTCAACGTTTGGCTGGTGCAGAGGCTATCGGTCCGTTGTTGCAAGGTTTGGCAGCTCCAATCAACGACCTTTCTCGCGGTTGCTCCGTAGAGGATATCGTTAAGATGGTGGCTATCACTGTCAACCAAGCTATCGAAGCTAAGAATAATAATTAATTGTTTCTAATCGGTTTCCCTCACTAATGTGGGCGGAAACCCCTTAAAATAAATCGAATGAAAATATTAGTTATCAATTGCGGTAGCTCTTCTATCAAATATAAATTGTTTGAAATGAGCAGCAAGAAGGTATTGGCTCAAGGTGGAGTCGAGAAGATCGGTATCCCTGGGTCATTCCTTAAATACACAAAGAATAATGGTGAAAAGGCAGTCATAGAAAAAGATATGCCAGATCACTCTGATGGTATTGAATTGATCTTCAAAGTGTTGACAGATCCTAAAGAGGGTTGTATCAAATCTTTGAGCGAAGTGGATGCTGTTGGTCATCGTATCCTCCATGGTGGAGATAAGTTTACGGAGAGTTGCATCGTAAACAAGGTGGTTAAGGATCAAATCCGTGCTTGCTTCCCATTAGGACCATTGCATAATCCTGCTAATTTGAAAGGTATTATGGCAGTCGAGCAATTGTTGCCTGATTGTCCTCAGGTGGCTGTATTTGATACGGCATTCCACCAGACTATGCCTAAGGAGTCTTTCTTGTATGCTATCCCATACGAATTGTATGAGAAGGATGCTGTTCGTCGTTATGGATTCCACGGAACAAGCCATCGTTATGTATCCAAACGTGCGTTCGAAATCTTGGGTATGAAGCCTGAGGGTACGAAGATGATTACTTGTCATATCGGTAATGGTAGTTCCGTAACCGCTATCAAGGATGGTAAGTCATTCGATACATCAATGGGTATGACTCCATTGGAGGGATTGGTGATGGGTACTCGCTCGGGTGATATTGATACAGGTGCTATCACATACTTGATGGAGGTTGAAGGCTACAACGCAAAGAAGATTTCAGACATTCTTAACAAACAGAGTGGTATGTTGGGTATCTCTGGTGTCTCTTCTGATATGCGTGAGATCCGCGCTGCTATCGCTGCAGGCAACGAGCGTGCTAAATTAGCATTGGATATGGTGATTTACCGTATCAAGAAGTATGTTGGTTCTTATGTAGCAGCTTTAGGTGGTGTTGATGTGATTGTCTTCACTGGTGGTATTGGTGAGAACGTAGAGGTTGTACGTGAAGGTGTATGTTCAAACTTGGAATGCTTCGGCATCAAGTTGGATAAAGAGATCAACAATAGCGTTCATGGTGAGGAGAAAGTCATCAGCGCTAAGGATTCTAAGGTAACAGTGATTGTTGTTCCTACTGATGAGGAGTATACGATTGCATCTGACACATTAGAGTTGGTATCTAAGAAATAACGAAGATAAAATGGATAGTGGGTTGTTGAAATATAGAACCCACTTAATTAATAGGTGCTGTCCGCTAAAATTCTTTTTTAGCGGACAGTCTTTATTTGAAACTATTTGAGTCTAACCTTGTTGAAAGGGGAAAAGAAAAATGCATTAAGTTTTACTTTTTACTCGTGCATTCTTTAGGTGAATATATAGACCCCACCCTTATTCGTAATATTCAATCTCGCTGATTCTGATTGATTTCAGTACGTCACTATTGTCGTAGCGCTTTCTTTCGATGCAGTTGCCTTGATGGTCATATTTGAAAGAGAATTTTTCGCCATCTATTTCATCTCCGTAGTGACCTTCTTCGATGCGTTTTCCTTTCTCATCAAATTTGTAGGTGTTTTTTTCTGTCAGAGCTCCATCGTCGTATCGGATTTCTTCAATCATGTTTCCTCGTTCATCAAATTTGTGAGTCTCTTGCGTCTCGACGGAACCATCTTCTTTATATCTGTAGAAGAGTGTTTCAAGGAGAATCCCTTTTTTGTTGTATTTGTATGCTGATTTCTCGGTGATGGAGCCCGTGTTGCTGTAGAGACAGTATTCCGTTTCCTTACCCTTCTCGTTGTATTTACGGGTATCTTTGTAGTCGATGGATCCATCTCCTTTGTATTGGCAATATTCTATCATATTCCCTTTGACATCGTATTTATAGACTCCTCTATTTCGGAGGGTTCCATCTCCTTTATAGCAGCAGTGCTCAATTTGTTTTCCATTGTTATCATATTGGTAGGTGTCTTTGGTATCTATGCCACCGACCTTATTGAACAATACCTGTTCGGTTTTTTTCCCATTCGCGTTGTATTTGAATGTATTTCGAAAGAGTAGGGAACCGTCCCCTTTGTATTGGTGATATTCTGTAGGATGACCTTTTTCATCATATTTACGGGTGCATCTAGATTCGATGTTGCCTTCCTGGTTGTAGAAGCATTGTTCGATTTCATTCCCTTTGCTATCATATTTGTAGGTGTATTTCCAAAGCAAAGTGCCATCGTTTTTCTGACGAGCATATTCTGTCTGATTGCCTTTGGGATCATACTTGTATACTTTCTTGTAGTACAAACTTCCATTTCCATCATACTCACTCTTTTCCACCTCTTTCCCTTGTGAATTGTAGGAAAAAGTACGTTTGTAGACATAGAAGTTTTCGAATTTGTCGTAGCAGTATTCCTCGGTGATCTTACCATCTTTATTGAATAAGATTTTCCATTCATAGTTGCCTTTTTCTTCTTTTCCATCAACGACAAATGATTCATATTGTGTTACTGATTTTATGGGACCATAGTAATCCTCGTTTTCGTCGGATTGTGCGTAACACATAGAGCCGCTCATCAGAAACACAGCCGCTAAAAGGCTTATAATCCTATCTCTTATCTTCATACGACCAAATGTTTAATGGAATGTATAACGTATTCCTCGATTAATAAGTTAGGTTAGGGGAACTTCTATAGATTTGCTTTAAGTAAGGACCTATAAAATTATCTATTCAAATTCTTATAAGGATTTCAAATCCATCATAAGTTATAGAATGGAAGATATTCCCATCACTATCGCAAATCTAATATATTTCTGTTATGAAAAAAATTAATTTCATAAAATATTATGAGGAGAGTTTCTCTTTTCTATGAAAAAGTAATTATATTTGCGAAGGACAAGTTACATGGCTTCTGAAATATAGGGCGATTTTTAGTAATTCGCCAATTAGAATAATGATGAGATGAAAATGTGAAGATTTTTGGGGTAAAGTTGATATGATAGCTGGTGATTAATTAGAAAAACATGGATTGAGGAGACAATGTTTCCTTAGTCCATTAAGATACGTAAGATGCGATTATGTACCATGAAAGGGGTATATAAAAACGGCAAGCCAGCTCGCTTCACAGCGAACTGACTCAATGATATATAGAACAACACAATTTAGGGTCTTTTTGTTTTCACGCTTTATGAATAATCATACCAGCGAATTTTTATCGTTTTTTTATTGCGAATAATGCTGTTTTAGATTAAGTTTTCCAAGAATATGAATTCTTAATTACTTGATCATAAAGCGTTCACTTATGATAGTGCAAAGTTCGTGCCAAACTTTTTAAGGATGAGTTTTATATATATATCGCACATACAAAAATCAATATGAACTATGGAATTTTAGATTTTTTGAAACCATTTGAAAATTCTCTCTATCTTGTTGATTGTCAGTAGAGACGAACTGTTTTGCATCTCCAACCAAACAGACGCAAAGCATTGCGTCTCTTCTATGTTGTAAACCAAGAAAAAATCCAAAAAAATTTTTATCAAAATTTATAAACCGTTGATAATCAACCTGTAATTTAAATATATTTGTTAAACATGCGCACAACAAAGATTCAACAACTCTTTTTTTAGAGTTGCATCCCTCCCGAAGCTAGGAAGAAGCCATAAGACAATCTTCAATCAGAGATTTGCCGAA
>JAFZLC010000002.1 GCA_017551675.1 Paludibacteraceae bacterium
AAAAGTTATTCCACAAAAAGGCACAACCGTCTATGTTCCAAATCGCGTCTTGATTGGAGTTGTCTCTCCAAGCACAAGGAAAAATTATAATGAGAACTTTGACAAGGGGGAGGCTGACATATATTACACAGGTCCTAACTTTCCATCAACCATTGCGCTTCACGACCTTCACTTTTTTATTCCCTACATTAAAGGGAAAGGGATACGTGACGTATACGAAATCACAAAAATACGTACAATCAAAGGTAGCGAAGCAAAAGAGTTAACACCTGACGAAACTCATTCTGATGATATCCGATTAGCATTCCACCTGCATATACACCATAGGTTGTCAGAAGAATTTATAAAGATTGACACGTCAGGATTAATAAATTATACATTTATCGACACTGATTTTGACAGACTAAAAGAATTGACGAGCAACGAACAATTGCACCCCTAAACAATCAATCAGTTTTTCAATATAAAGAGAGACCATTTTCAATTCAGATGAACTGAAAAAGATATTAATCCCCCCCCAACAAAAAAAGATGGACATCCCGCCCATCTTTTTTTTCAATCTTTACTTTACTGATCTGTTGTTGCTTCTTAAGCTATCGTTTGATAAACTTAATTCGCTTGCCATCCGCGGTAACCAATACATAAATCTCATCCTTGCGGATATCTCCGACAAGTAGCGAATGACCTTTTAAATCATAATAGTGTACATTCTCAAGTGTTTGTAAATCAGCATCTGTAAAGACTATGTTTACTCCTGTTGGATCATACACCTCAAATTTTAACCAATCTATGTTGATGTAGCTTCCAACAATCTGTATCTTTATTATATGCTCTCCTCTCTCTAATCGTGTTCTGCATACGGGTACCTCCTTGTATTCACTCCAATCTTCACTCACCTGCGGTATCGTATACGAGTTCGTAACCAACTTATCATCTACATACAACTGGAAGCCTTCCAATTCATTCGAGTTGGATACATTGGCTGTAACGGTGTATTCATCCGTGTCGGCTACATTTACTGTATATTCCAACCACTCTCCTTTATCCGTATATCCTACCGCATATCCTTGGCCTGCTGCCACGATGTCAACTTCGTCCGTACGATATGCTCCGCCTTTGTTCTCTGTGTCAACATCAAAATAAGAGAATCCTTGTCCGGCTTCATCATAATTCTCTGCCTCTATCACGCCTGGTATCGTAGCGGCTACATTGTTATATGGATATTGTGGTACATTCAACGCCGTCAACAAGATTCGGTATCCATACAACTTACTCTCAATCTTTACTGGTACCGTCAGTCCAGAGCCACTCACCGCCATATCTGTCTCCGAAATCAAATCTGTCGAAGATACAGGGGTGTCTTTACTCTTCCATGTCACACGCTCTATCTTAACATGCACCTTTCCTCCTAAGAAGTCTGGTAATCTGCTGAACACCACATTCACATCTCCTTCTGTATTTCCTCCCAACACAAGCGATGCGCAATATTGCTTTCTATCCACAGCGGCAAAGCCATCCACTCCATCACTCTTATCATTCGGAGGTGTCACCATTGCCATATATCCTTCCATATCGCCATACCATTTGTATAGCCACCATCCACCACCTTTCTCATTATTGGCTGTCAACAGACTACCCAAGCGTCCTGGTAGATTGGTAAACCACCACGATATAGTGGCACTCTCCACATTGTTACGCTCAAACTTGGCAATGAACGGTACCGAATAGCCCGGACATCCTTCATATTTCTTCTTATCATCAGAAGCACCTGCACAATACTCATTGATACACAATGGATAGTCGGTTGGCAATCCCAACTCGCGCTCTATCTTATGCACATCTTCCACCGCACTGATAAAGCCTTCACTACCCCATTGATGCCAACAAATCAGATCGGGCATACAATTATTCTGCTTACAGAACGTGAGGAACTCCTTCATCCTATCACTACGATAATAAGAGATGCATGGACCTACAATCTTAGTCTTAGGGTCTTTCTGACGTATCAAGTCGTAGGTTGGTTTCCAAACTGTCGTGTTCAAATTACCATTCGAATTGTTCCACGTACCATCTGGTTCATTCCATATTACATAGCTGTCAATATTATCATAATTCCCATTCACTTTCTTATCCAAATACTTACTCACTGAATTCAACCACGATTGTTGTCCCGGCCATTTATAAGGCCAATTAGGCAACAAATCGGGGAATGTGATCTGCACCTTGGCTGTTGTTCCCTTCAATCGTTCTGCAGCGATAAAGCCATCGCCAAAAGGGTGTTGATTGCCTGATCCACCCTCTGGTGGCAAGCAAAACAAATTACATTTCAAAGGTGCCACCAAGCTAGAAATGTCACTCGGCAGCGTTTCTGTCAACCCATAAAGGGAACCAGAGGCACAATGAGTCACTGGACGAATACTATCCATCAAATCGACCTTCAACGTTGCTGCTGAATAAGCTCCTTGCACAGAGGCAATGGCTAACAGCACCGAAAAATACTTTTTAACCTTACAACTTAAAGATTTCATGGTTTTACATTTAATATTTCATATAGTTCTTAAATACACACGGCCAAAATTAGAACCCACAAGGGGTATCAAACTATAATTTATCATCCGTTTTCCATAACTTTTGTTTCATTTTCTCAAATGTGGCGAAGAGTCACTCTAACACCGATGACTCCCCGCCATCTCACCATAAGAAACAATTATTATTACTTCAGATAACTAAACTTCAACTTCTTCTCGTAGGATTTAACACCTATTTTGTTTTGTTTGACGACAATACAAGGTTTCTCGCCATATATTTCATTCGATTTCAACTGAATTCCATTCAAATCATAATAGGAATATTCGTTCATTTCCTCATCATCTCTATGAATAAAATTCAAATCTGTGGAGCTTGCTTTTTCAAATCGCAACCAATCGATATTTACATAACTACCCACAATCTCTATTTTCAGTTCATGGGTACCCTCTTCCAATCGGGTCGTCACAATAGGAATCTCTTCATAGACACTCTAATCTTCACTCACCTGAGGGATCTGATAGTCATTCGTCAATTCCTTTCCATCAAGGAAGAGGCGGAATCCTTCCAACTCTGCAGAGTTTGAGACATTGGCTGTGATTACGTATACATCCGTAGCGGCAACCTGAATGGTATATTCCATCCACTCACCCTTTTCCGTATACCCGATGGCATAGCCACTTCCTCCTTGCACGATATCCACACCATCAGTACGATATTTACCGCCTTTGTTCTCCGTCTCATTATCCATATAAGAGAAGCCCTGACCGGCTACGTCATAATCCTCAGCCTCAACAGTACCTGGAATAAGGATAGGCTCCCCCTTGTATGGAGTCTGAGGGACATCCAACGGGGTCATATAAATTCGATAGGCATAAAACTGACTTTCAATTTTCACTGGGATGGTTAGGGTGGTTCCGTTCAACACCACATCCGTCTCCGAAACCAAATCGGTAGATGCAACGGGGGTATCTTTATCCTTCCATGTCACCCTCTCAATCTTAACATGCACCTTTCCACCCAAGAAAGCAGGCAGTTTGGAGAAGACAACATCCACATCTCCCACAGAATTACCACCTATGATGATGGAGGCATAATTATTCTTTTTATCCACTGCTGCAAAGCCATCCACACGTTCACTTCTATCATTCGGAGGGGTCACCCTTGCCATGTAACCCGTCATGTCACCATACCATTTGTATAGCCACCATCCGCCACCTTTCTCATTGTTGGCAGTGAGCAAACTACCCAAGCGACCTGGCAAATTGGTGAACCACCACGAAATCATGGCACTCTCCACTTTGTTACGTTCAAACTTGGCAATAAATGGAACAGAGACACCCGGACATCCCTCGTAGGTGTGCGTCTCCGACGAATATTCATTGATAGACACAGGATGCTCTTTCATTCCATATTTCTTCTCCAACGAACGAAGGTTTTCAAGAGCCCCAATGAAGCCTCCGCTTCCCCACTGATGCCAACAAATAACATCTGGCTCACAATTATTATTCTTACAATATTCCAAAAACTTATCCATTCGTGTGGAATTGTAATAGGCAAAAGAGGGACCAATGATTTTCGCATTCGGATCTAATTTTCTAATCAGATTGTACGTAGGTTTCCACAAAGAAGAGTGAAAGTCTCCGTTAGAGTCTTGCCATGTACCATAAGGCTCATTCCATATCTCATACCCATCAAAATTCGTATACCCTGAATTTAGTTTCTTTTGAATGATTTGAGTAACACTACTCTCCCAAGAGTTCCAACCTGGCCATTTGTAAGGCCATCCTGGCAGGATGTCGGCAAGACGTATTTGCACCTTTCCCGTAGTGCCTTGCAATCTTTTTGCAACGTCAAAAGCATCTCCTATGGGCTGTTGATGTCCATTACCACTGATGGCAGGTTGCACATACACATTACCTTTTAAAGAAGCCACCAAACTTGTTATATCTCTAGGCAAATCAGCTGTTATTCCATATAGTGCACCTGAAGCACAATGGGTAGCCGGACGTATACTATCCGACAGGTCCACCTTCAATGTTTCTACAGAAAAAACATTCTCTATAGTAATTGAAGCAAACAAGATGCAGATGATAAAAATTCTAATAATATTCTTCATGACAGTTTTAATTTTATGATTTCCTGTCACAAAATTAGAATGGAGAAATAGCTAAAATTTATGATTTTTTGTGCTTTCAGTGCGATTTTTGTTTCAAACGCCCTATCTGATCCAATATTTTATAGGAAAAATTGTTCAATATGAATTCAACATAATTACACATCAACTCATACAGAACCCACCTTGAACAATTTTACTTAACGAAAATCATCTGCTTTTCAAATATTGGTCCATCTCTTTGCACAAAGCCTCGTCATCGGAATACATTTTTTTGTAACGAGAGACATGGCGACGCTTCAAAAGGCCCTCCCTCATCATGTAACGCACAGCACTTTTGCTTGCATTATTTTCATAATCATTGTATTTCTTGTGTTCCCTTGACATATCCTCCAGATAACGGTCTAAGAACATGTGCTGTTTTGAACCTGAGGTCGACCACATATGTGCCAATGATTTCAAAAATACCCATGGGAAGCATACAACGTATAAAAATCCATTAACTATTCTTAGCAATAAAATATATAGGTAATAAAAGAACGTCACAAAGAACGGTGTGCGACGCATCAAGCGTCTCAGTAGTTTTCGATTGCGATCTACCGTCTCTTCCCTGTACGCATACCCCATCTCCATGCCCTTGCAGAAGTCATTCACCATTTTATGGAACATGGCTGGTCGCTTTATCTGCGACAAGTCTCCATTCCACAAAACCGTTTGCTGGCAATCATCCCATTCATTCCATATACTACGGTACAAGTTATCGTTCATTTCATATATCAGGTATTCTCCAAGCAAGGTCAACGTCTCTCCCGAGCGATCACGACAATCCTCCTTCCAACAAGAATCGGTTATTATCGTAGAGCCAGAGAGGTGATGCACATTGGCTGGAATCACCCAATTATGGATGTCGCAGCCAGAAAAGGCTGACTCTCCAATATATTTCAAATTATCTGGCAGATCAATGTGGGAAAGAGCAGTACAACCCGCAAATGTACCACTCTCGATACAAGAAACAAATGCAGGCCATTTAAACGTCTGAAAGGCACAATCACTAAAGGCTTCCGAGCCTATATATTGCAGAGTGTCAGGCATGTGAATCTCCGAAAGATTTGTACAACCCATAAACGCCCTATCACCAATTCGAGTAAGCGTCGATGGCAAATGAACACTTTTGATCTCTTTATGTCCTTTGAATGCATCTTCCCCAATGCTATATATTCCCTCAGGGATCACAACAGACTCATCATATTTCCGTTTCGCACGTAAGAGTGTACCCGCAAAGATTTCAAACATAGAGTCCTTATTCGCCTCTTTGATCTCCCGAATAAGCGGTGTGCCTTCGAACATACTCTTTTGGAACAAAGCTCCTTGTCCACTGAAATAGGTAAGACGTCCGCACCGAGAAAACAACTCTTCCGGCATCTCTTGCGGATTCGCCAAGAAAGTTACCTTCTCTAGTTTTTCACAAGAGGCAAAACAGTTTCTCCCTATCCATTTAACAGTGGATGGAATCACCACCTCTTCCAAATATGAGGTTGAAAATGCTTCCTCCCCAATATCAATTAATCCCTCTGGAAGATCCATTTTCCGTACTTTCACGTCATAGAATGCCTCTCTTCCGATAGATTTAAGATTCTTAGGAATGTTGATTTCATGAAGATTTCTACAAGGGAAAAAAGCACCATCTTCAATCTCCTCCACGCTATCTGGCAACACCACCTTCCGTAGGAACCGACAAGAGGAGAATGCCCGTTGTCCAATCTTTTTCACTCCCTCTGGAATGATGGCCACGATGATATCTTCTCGATCTTGATACGCTCCATACCCAATACTATATGATTGCGGCACTTGTAAGATAATCGGTTTCTCTTTCGCAGCATCTTCCCCCGGCAGAGCGTTGTCATAGACTTCAGTTCCCTCTGGAATCTGCACATCTGTCAAATTGCCACAATC
Source organism: Paludibacteraceae bacterium (assembly GCA_017551675.1). Taxonomy (GTDB): domain Bacteria; phylum Bacteroidota; class Bacteroidia; order Bacteroidales; family Paludibacteraceae; genus UBA1181. The sequence goes on from JAFZLC010000002.1 coordinate 6,596, forward strand.
ATCGAAAACAGAAGCATAAATATGCTCCAACGACGAAGGCAACTCCACATGGCAAAGCGAGCAACATCCTCTAAATGTTGCAAAATAGAGGGCGTCAATTCCTTCTGGAATGACAATCTCTTCCAACGAAGCACAATACTCAAAAGCATGTGCATATATATTCTTAAGGCTCTTGGGGAGTATCACCCGTTTTAAAAACGAACAATACGAAAAAGCACCATACCCTATTGTTTCCACACCCTCTTCGATAATCACTTCTGTGATATCTATGTTTCCATGAAAGGCATATCCTGAGATTTCCTTCACTCCATTAACATGAACCGTACCTTTGCAAGCCTTACCATCCTGAAGAAAATCATTAATCACGACAAGCCCCTTCTCCTGCTGTTCCCTCAGCCATGGTGTATTCTTGAATATTTCTTTCCCTATTGGCAATGTTTTATCCTTCGGAAAGACCACACTCTTCAAAGAGGTGCAATCTTCAAACATGTAATCACCAAGCACAGAATCAAGACTGTTAGGCAACTCCACATGATCAAGAGATATGCATCCATAAAATGCTCTGTAAGAGATGCTTTCAATCGTGTCAGGGAAAACAATCTTTGTCAATCTCGTACAATTCTTAAACGCTGCAGGACCAATCTCCCTAATTCCTTGAGGAATAACCAACTCGCCAGTGCAACCTCTACCATCCACCACACAATCGCCAATAATGGTCAGTTTATGCTCCTTTCTGTTTCTGTTGACCAAGGCTGTGTTTTCTAGCGCATCTTCATACAGAGGAGAATAAGTCAGCTCGTCTATTTCAACACTCTCCAACGAGGTACAGTCTGCGAAAGACCTTTCCCCAACATATTCCAATATGTTGCTCAAAAAGAAACTCTTCAAAGATGAACACTCCTCAAAAGCAGAATCACCAATTGTAATTAGGCTAATAGGCAGTGTTATCGACGGCAATGCCTTGCATCCTTGAAAAGCTCTATCTTGAATCTTCTTCAATTGATTTCCAAGGGTGACATTGGTTAACTTTGAACAACCATCAAAGCATTTTGATGGGATCTCTTCTAAGCTATTGGGGAGTATCACCGTCTTCAAATTTGAGCAGTCACGGAATGCCTCTTCTTCTATGGAGGTTAATCCTTCAGGGAGAGTGATTTCTTTCAATTCTCGGCATCCTTCAAAAGCACTTTCTTCAATCTTACGGAGAGATTTCGGAAATTCCACTTTCACAAAATCATTGTTATAATTAAACGCTTTTTTCTCTATCTCCGTCACCCCTTCAGGTATAATCAGCTTTTTTTTCTCGATTTTATATTCCATATCCCGATTCACTTTTATATGTGAGTTCTACAAATTTTTAACTTTACATATCAGCTGATAGGCTTCCGTCACCTGTCTGAAATTCACAATTGATTCTTCTATCTCTTTTGGAGATGAATCAGGCGGCAAGCGATCTGGATGATATTTTTTCGCCAAAGCACGATACGAGTCCTTGACTTCCTGATCAGTAGCCTCCGGTTTCAGATTGAGAATAGCATAGGCTTGTGCCGACAGACTGCCTTCAATACATTTCTGATTGTTAACACTCTCCTCCTTTTTACATTCATACTGATATTCCAATTGTGTGATGTCCCACTCGTCAATCAACGTATGTTTGGCAAATGCCTCCAATAGGGAACGTTGCTGGTCATTCACACCACCATTCAGATAGGCGGTTTTAAACAGATACTCCAGCAACTCCAGTCTGGCCTCATACGACATCCTTGTTTTTAGAATAGAAATAGCATAGAGCCGATAGTTTAAATTATATTTTCCTGATTTGTTTCGCAACAAATACTCCATTCTATCGGCATCCTTATAAATCGGAAATATGAAACGCGAATGTTGGAATCTTTTCCGAAAATAGGCAGTCGCCGTCTCACGTTCCGCCTCCGTCGTCGTCTCTTTGCATCTGATCAGTTTGTCAAAAACAGCCACGACGGCGGTAATACCATCTTTGTATAAACTATGCTCGGTAAGGTCATAAATTCCCTTTGGGAAAATATCACCCTCTCCATCCTTCTTGAAGGATTTTATTTTTCTCTCTGTTTTTAATATTGATGGAATGGCTAAAATGGAGAATACTCTAATGAATATCTTGAAGAATACAATTGCCCCGAAAGGTATAAATAAAAGCCACGAGTATTCTTCAATTATCTCCATTTCACCATTATTTGCTTAAAAGGTTATTCTTTATGACGCGCTTTCAGTTCGCGAGCCAAATCTTCGATACGGTACCCCTTTTCCGTCAATAAGACAATAAGGTGATAAATCAGATCGGACGATTCATATAGGAACTGTTCTCCGGTTCCGTTTGTAGCTTCGATAACTGTTTCAACAGCCTCTTCTCCCACTTTCTGAGAGATTTTGTTCACACCCTTCGTAAACAGTTTAGTAGTGTAAGAGCCCTCAGGCATCTCACGTTTACGTTTCTCAATGAAATCTTGCAAGTAGGAAAGGAAAGCCAAATCCTCGATGTTTTTATCACCACGGAATGTATCCGCACCCGTAGTAGACCCTTCAGGGAGTGCCTTGATGATCACTGCACTCTTATCCGTATTGTATACGAATGAATCGACTGCAATTGGTTTGAAATATTCACCACCCGTAATCTCTTCCAATCCGGATTGGTCATCATTCAACATATAAACCGTCTTCGTCTCCTCCATCTTGGCAATGGCTTCATCATTGACGAATCCGACACGAAGAATTTGTTTGGTGCGTACATCTTGAACAACAGCTTGCAAAACATTTGTTTCGCATACCATCTTCACGTTCAATTTCTTTCCGCCTATTTTAATAATTTGTTCTGACATTTTTATTCTGTTTTTTCAAAAGAGTAATTACCACTCGCGCGGAAGCACTCCACGCCTGCTTTAACTATTAAGCCAACGCTTTTTTGAAGCGAACCATGAACTCATCCACATCCGCCTTAGTCAAGCACAAAGGTGGCAATAGACGAAGCACATTCGTACCGCTACAACCTGTGAAGACATGTTGTTCGAAGACCAGTTTGTTTCTAATCTCCTTATAAGGGCAATCCAACTCCACACCAATCATCAAACCACGACCACGTACATCCACTACGTGAGGCAAGTTAGCCGATTTGATCTGTTCCATGATATAGTTTCCTACTTCAGCTGCATTCTCCACCAAATTTTCTTTCTCCATCACATCAATCACTGCCAATGCAGCAGTACATGCCATGTGGTTTCCTCCGAAAGTAGTACCCAACTGACCATACACAGGAGCAAACTTAGGTGCGATCAAAACACCCGCAGCAGGGAATCCATTACCAATACCCTTAGCCACTGTGATAACATCAGGCTTCACATCCAAATACTGATGTGCAAAGAACTTACCTGAACGACCATATCCACATTGAATCTCATCACAGATCAAAACTGTGTTGTACTCATCACACAATCTGCGAAGCTCCTGCATAAACTCTTTCGTCACCATGCGAATGCCACCCACACCTTGGATGCACTCCACAATAACAGCACAGACATCACCCTTTTCAAGTTCTTTCTTCCAAGCCTCAATGTCATTGATAGGAAGATAGGTGACATGACCATTATCGTTGATAGGTGCGATGATCTTTGGATTATTCGTCACCTCAACTGCCAAAGAGGTACGTCCGTGAAAAGCCTTCTCAGCCGACAAGACACGCTTACGACCATTATAGAAAGAAGCCAACTTCAAAGCATTCTCATTGGCCTCCGCTCCCGAGTTGATCAAGAAAAGCTGATAATCGTCATATCCGGAAATTTTTCCAAGACGCTCAGCCAACTTCACCTGAAGCTTGTTAATGACTGAGTTGGAATAGAATCCAAGAGTGTTCAATTGTTGCGTCATCATCTCAACATAATGAGGATGACAATGTCCAATACTAATAACGGCATGACCACCATACAAATCAAGGTATTCCTGACCTTTCTCGTCCCATACCTTACAACCTTTTCCTTTTACGATATTGACATCGAATAGCGGATAAACATCAAAGAGTTTCATATCTTAACTTTATAAATGGTGAATTTCTAAAACTCACCTATGGTAATTCGGGATTTCAACTCCCTTTCATTCAAAAATTTGTTCTGCAAAATTACTAAAAATTATTAGAATACAAGGTATTAAAATGAAGTTATAGGTCCCATCTTATCATACTTTTTTCTATCTTTGCACCAAAACCATTTAATTTTTAAATACCCATTATGAATATCAAACAATTTTTTCTTTTAGGACTAACGTTTTGTGGCGCACAAGCTTTTGCTGCCGGACTATCTTATGATTTTGAGTCTAGTTACGACGATTGGGCAAGTAGAGGCGATGGCGTCATTGTAGAACTATCCTCCGACCAACATCACGAAGGAGATAAATCACTCTATGTTAGCAAACGTTCTGCATCATGGCATGGTGCCTCTATGCAAAACGATTACATCGAACCTGGAAAGACTTATAAAATTTCAGTTTATGTCTTTTCAAAAACCAACACCAAACTGAACCTGAGTGTTCAGTACACCATCGGTGAAGATAATTCGTACCCATGCGTGGCTGAATCGGATGTATATGCCTACTCATGGAAACAATTGTCTGGCGAGGTTGTCATTCCCGAGGATGCCATTGGAATTCAACCCTACATTCAGGCACCTAATGATCCAGAGTTAGATTACTACATCGACGATTTCATTTGCGAGGAAAAGTCAGAGGACTTGGTGGACTTCTCCGAACAACTCCCTCTTAAAACGCTCTTCTCCAACTACTTTAAATTTGGAACAGCAGCTGTTGCCAGTGAAATCACACCTAAGAATGCAAAAAACATGGTGGTACACCACTTCAACAGTTTGACACCAGGAAATGAGTTGAAGCCAGAAAACCTGCTCGATCAAGCAGCCAGCATTAGCAATGGTGACAACGTCAATCCACAGGTGAAACTGTCAGCTGAGGCAAGAACCGTATTGAAGTTCTGTGTTCAAAACCATATACCTATTCGCGGACACGTCTTTGTATGGCATTCACAAACGCCAGACTGGTTCTTCAACGAAGGGTTTGAGACAAATGGATCCACCGTGTCGGAGAATGTCATGCTAGAACGAATGGAGAACTATATCAAAAACGTTGTCGAACTCATCACCTCTGAATATCCATCCCTTGAAATCTATGCATGGGATATCGTCAACGAGGCTTACCTAGACAATGGTTCCCTACGTGAAAAAGGAAGCAACTACCAAAAAGAAGGACTTTCTCGTTGGATGGAGATATTCAACGATAACTCATTCATATACAGAGCATTTGAATATGCAAGAAAACACGTTCCAAGAAATTGTAAAATCTATTACAACGATTATAATGAATACATAGATAACAAAAGAGATGCCATCTACAATATGGTTAGAGACCTATACGCAAAGGGATTGTGCGACGGTATCGGTATGCAGTCTCACTTAAGCACTCAATTCCCTTCAGTATCTCTGTACAAAACAGCACTCGAGAAATACGCTACAATCGGATGCGACATACAAATCACGGAGTTAGACATCACCGTGTCGGATGGCGACAACTTTGATAAGCAAGCCAGCATCTACAAAGACTTGTTTGATCTCTATCGTCAACATAAGGATGAAATCAGTTCTGTCACTGTTTGGGGAATAAACGATGAGATCAGTTGGCGTAAGGAGGGAAAACCTCTCTTGTTCTCCAACTACCAACCAAAATCCGCTTACTACAAGATCATTGAGGGCATGGAACTTCCAGTCGACGTTGAGAATTATGAGAACTCACAGGATATCAAAATATCCTATGCGAATCCAGACGTGACCATCACATGCGAAGGCGAATTCACCTATCAATTGATTAATTTGAACGGACAAATCATCAAAGAGGGCAAGGGCAAAGACCAAGAAGTGATCACCCTCTCTCTCCCTATTCAACTAATCAAGGTGATGGATGCCAACCAAAAGGTTGCCACCTTCAAGTTGATCAAATAATGAAACGGGTAAGCGCAATGCTATGGAATCCATTGAAGAGCATCTTTCAGAACATGGGGTAAAACCCACTGCCGTACGAATACTCGTATGGAAAGAGATCATCAATCATACCGAGACATTCACGCTTGTTGATATTCAAGAGTGGATGCCTCAACTGGATCGATCAAGCATATTCCGTGCATTGCGACTTTTCACAGAGCACCACCTACTACATGAGATTGATGATGGTTCGGGACTACAGAAATATTGCGTTTGTCGATGTGAGAATGAGAGTCACCTAAACCACATTCACTTCACTTGTCTTCAGTGTGGTCACACCTATTGCCTTGTTCAATACAAGATTCCACTAGTCGAGATGCCTGAAGGCTTCGAGATGGAAGATGCAGAATATGTGGTAAAAGGCATTTGTCCGAAATGCCACAACAAGAGATAAAAAGAGATGGGCGGAGCCTCAACGGTTCCGTCCATCTTCCTTTATAAACAAGTCTCATGAAGAAAATTAATCTATCTTTTTCAACGCCCTCATAGCGTTCAGAACAGCCAAGACAGTCACACCCACATCAGCAAAAACAGCCATCCACATCGTAGCCAATCCAAATGCAGCCAAAAGCAGTACAATCAGTTTCACTCCAATGGCGAAGGCAACATTCTGACGGGCAATGCGAATCGTACGTCGTGCGATCTTAATCGCCAGTGCCAATTTTGACGGATGATCATCCATCAAAACAACATCCGCAGCTTCAATCGCGGCATCACTTCCCAAACCGCCCATGGCGATTCCAACATCTGCACGCGCCAAGACGGGTGCGTCGTTGATTCCATCCCCAACAAACGCCAAAGCCTCATCCTCTCCCTTCGTCTGCATCAAGCGCTCCACATGTGCCACCTTATCCGTAGGCAAGAGCTCTGCATGCACCTCATCAATACCTAATTGCTTTGCCACAGAAGCCGCCTCGGAGGCCAAATCACCTGTCAGCATCACCAAGCGAGAGACACCCAGGGATTTCATATCAGCAATTGCCTGCCCAGCATCCTCCTTGATACAATCATTGATGACGATATGACCCTCATATTCTCCATTGACAGAGACATGCACAATCGTACCAGAAGCGTTGCATATATGATGCTGAACGCCCTCACGTTCCATCATCTTCGGGTTACCCACACAGACAACATCACCATTCACCACCGCACGAATACCACATCCTGCAATCTCCTCTACCTGACTCACCTCACAATCATCGCCTCCTGCCTCTGGGTAAGCCATACGAAGGGCCTCCGCAATGGGGTGCGTGGAGAAATGTTCGACATGTGCCGCCAAGTGTAACAATCTGGAATTTAGTAACGCTGCATGTGATTCGTCACACCCATGATCGTGCACAGCCACCACGTTAAACACCCCCTGCGTGAGCGTACCCGTCTTATCCATCACAACCGTATTCACTTTTGCTAAGACATCCATATAGTTAGCTCCCTTGACTAATATTCCGTTGCGAGAAGCTCCTCCAATACCACCAAAGAAGGTCAATGGCACACTGATTACCAACGCACATGGACAACTCACCACCAAGAAGATCAACGCCCTACTGAGCCATACAGGAAACGACTGAGAAAAGACCCCTGAGAACAACGGAGGAAGAATCGCCAATGCCAATGCAGCAAAGACAACAATCGGAGTGTAAACACGTGCAAATCGAGTGATAAATGTTTCGCTCTTCGACTTATTCTCTCCCGCATTCTCCACCAATTCGATGATCTTGCTCACCGTCGACTCATCAAAATCCTTGGTCGTCTGCAAATGAAGCAACCCACTTAAATTGACACAACCAGAAAAGACCTCATCGCCCTCTTTCACATCACGAGGGACACTCTCGCCCGTCAATGCAACCGTATTCAAACTGGAAGAACCCTCTATCACAATACCATCCAACGGCACCTTCTCGCCTGGTTTAACAACAATCGTCTCGCCCACCGCTACATCATCTGGCGAGACCACCACAATCTGTCCATCGCGCTCCACATTAGCACTATCTGGACGTATATCCATCAAATGAGAGATAGACTCCCTACTTTTACCCTCGGCATAGCCCTCAAATAATTCTCCAATTTGAAAGAAGAGCATAACGAAAACCGCTTCGGGAAACTCCGACTCAACGCCTGGCAAGAAACCGATGCATAAAGCACCGATAGTTGCCACTGCCATAAGGAAATGTTCGTTGAAAGGATCTTTATCCATGATCCCCTCCCATGCCTCATGCAATGTCTCATGTCCGATTAACAAATAAGGAACAAGATAAATCAATAAGAGTTGCCATGTTGGCAAATCAAAATTTTTCTCAATGACAATAGCAACAACCAATAAGATGGCAGTTGCAACAATCAATGCGATTTGATGTTTCATACTTCCATTCTCATGAGAATGCTCATGACAATGTCCGCACCCTCCGTGAGAGTGGTCGTGCGAGTGACCATGCGAATGTTCGTGGTCATGGCAATGACAATGGCTGTGGCTGTGTTCATGTTCCTCAGAACTACAGCAATGTTCGTGATGATGTGCCATATACTATTTCAATTTATGATTACTATTTCTGTTTTACATGGCAAAAATAGAAAGGAGAATTTGCAACTCAGTCGCAAAATGAGATTCAAACCATTTTTATGGAGATAAGAAGAAGTATTTCAAAAACAGAAATTCATCGTATAATGATTATTTTTAGTATTTTTGTCAAAACAAAAACAAAATTCATGGAATACATTCTCATTATTCAATCAATAATAATCATTCTGTTAATCGCAATTCTTGTGTCTAAAAACAAAAAAAAGAAGGCGGAGACTTCCTTAATGGATGTTTATGATGGCAAAGAGGAGCGCATTACATACAGTTGGAAACTAGACTCAGCGAGGAAGACGAAACTAAAAGGTCATTTGGTGTTGCATTTCAATCTCAAAGAGTTGTCCGAGCAACGATTAAACAATCCATTTGCCATAACGCCCCATCACGATACAGAAAGCAATTTGCGCGACATGTATTATTACATGCTAAACCATCCTCGCACACTCCTACATGCAATAGAGGTGGTTAAATACATCAATCGGGAATGTAGTCGCAACAATGTGGGGGAGTTAGACAAACTTCAGTTTGTTTTAGACTTTGTTCAAGAGCCTAACATACGATACAATTACGACCACGATTGTGCAGAGATTCAACACTCTAAAGAGTACATACGATTCCCTGATGAGACACTTTACGATCGAAATGGCGACTGTGATTGCAAATCATTCTTAGCCACCATACTATTTCATCTAATGGGGTATAATGTGCTGTTTATCATCTCATACAAGTTGGGTCATGCAGCCATCTGCATAGAGTATGATCAACGTTGGCAAGCACTGCTTCAAAACGACAAAGAGGATGTCACCACCGAGATTGACGGCCGCAAATATGTCTATTGCGAAACCACCTCAGACCATTTCAGAATAGGCGGCATCTCGTCCGACTTCACAATCAAAGACTTTGAAACAAGAATTGAATTCAGAGGATAAAAACGATATAATATTGGGAATGAATTTATTCGGGTGGAGACAATAAACAGATCGTCTCCGAAAGAGACAAAAGAAGGGAGATCAGATATGAATGAGCGATTTTATCTGCTTTTTTTTGATTTATTCACATCTTAACATATATTTGTAGTTATTATTGAAACGAACTAGCATAAAAGATGAGACATTTCAAACTAATATATGTACTGACAGCACTTTCATGGATATGTTGTGTGAACATTGCAACCGCCCAAAAGACGCAAGAATCAAAAGAACAGGAGAAAGAGAAACCTGAACTAAAAACATGGACGGAGATTCATGATGGAAAAGAGGTCACCCTAAGAGAGGTGACGATGGATACACTAGCAGCATGGTTAAATAGTGACGATACGATACCTGACGATCCTATCATGCACTTCCTTCGTGAGTTTGTCGTCATTGCCAACACACGTGATAGCAAGTCATTACAGGAGCAGTCTGTTGCCTTCACCTCCTTTGGTGCCGATCAATTGGAGATGAGAGAGATAAAATCCATCAAAGACGTCAGTGGTAACACGCCAAACTTCTTCATGCCTGATTTCGGTTCCAGTATGACATCCGCCATATTCGTGAGAGGATTCGGTTCTATCGTTGGTGTTCCCGTTGTAGGTATGAATGTGGATAACGTGCCTACGCTCAACAAGAATGCTTTCGATGCAGACCTGTTTGATGTAGAACGTATTGAAATGCTACGTGGACCACAAGGAACATCCACTGGTCGTAATTCCATGATGGGTGTATTGAACGTCTATACACTATCACCACTCAACTATCAAGGAACACGTGTTTCAGCTGATTACTCCACAGCCAACACCGTCAAACTAAAGGCATCCACCTACCAAAAGCCAAAGGACAATTTCGGTTTCTCTGTGGCTGGCAACTACAAACACACAGACGGATTCTTTATCAATGAATATAAAGGTGTCCCTTGCGACCCTCACAATAGTTTCAGTGCCAGAGGTCGTATTATATGGTCGCCAAAAGAAAAATTCACCGTCGATAATGTCATTTCTGGAGGTTACTTAGCAGAGGGAGGTTTCCCTTACGCCTTCACCGACCGTTACGACCAGACACAACCCATCGCTTACGATGGCGACAACAGATACAAGAGAGCAACAATATCAGATGGTTTGGTGATTCAATATCGATATGAGAAATTCATCTTCAACAGTATCACTGGTTACCAATTCCTTTCTGATAAGATGTTTTTGGACCCTGACTACATGACAAAATCCATTATCACAAGAGATGAGAAGCAAAAAGAACATGCCTTCTCTCACGAATTCAACTTCCGTTCCACCATCAACCAAGAACGTAAATGGAACTGGAAAAACGGATTGTGGGTCTTCTACAAACATAACAAAACTGAATCGCCCATCACCTACCATCAAGACGGACTCGACTATCTGTTCGGTAGCACGGTGGACAAAGGTATACAATCAGCACACCCGAACAGCAGACTGACCATTAGTGGCAATGAGTTAACGGTCACCAACGACTTTGAAATACCAACCATCGGAACCGCTGTTTACCATCAATCAGAGTTCACATTGAAGAAATGGGACTTGGTGGCAGGTCTCCGTTTGGATTATGAGCACTCCAGACTTGATTATCTGAGTCAGAACGATATGAGTTACATCGTCTCCCTTTGCATGGATAAGGAGAAGGATATCAAAACTCACTTCTATGGTTCACAAACATTATCAGACTTCCAAGTCTTGCCAAAGATCTCTGCTCAATATAACTTCAACCAGTATTGCAACCTATATGCATACGCAGCAAGAGGTCACAAGGCAGGTGGATTCAACACCCTATTGTTCTCGGATATCATACAAAACAAAATCATGACCAACATCTTCAATGAGGTGGATGTGAATGTGAAAGAGACCGGATTGCCTATCTTCGACTATACACAAAACATTGCATACGAGTCGGAGCACAGCTGGGACTTTGAGTTTGGTGGTCACTTCCTCTCCCCTGAAAAGGTGTTTAACATAGATTTCTCACTCTTCTACATCATCTGTAGAGACCAACAAATTCTGACCTTCCCTTCAGGTAAAAACTCAGGAAGTATGATTATCAATGCTGACAAAAGCCGAAGCGTAGGTGGTGAGTTCTCTATCAACTATCAGCACACCAGCAAAGAGACACACAACACGTTTAACCTTGAAGGATCATACGGTTACTCCAATGCGAAGTTCATAGAGTTCAAACACGACGACGTTGATTACAGTGGCAAAAGAATTCCTTTCGCACCAGCCAACACAATCGGATTGGACATTCAGTACAAAATCAAGTTCCACGAACCATGGATCACTCACTTGATTCTCGCTACAGAATGGAAAGGTTACGGAAAAGTATATTGGAACGAAGACAATCTATACAGCCAACAATTCTACTCATTGTTCAACGCCTCCATCACATGGGAGTGGAATAAACTAAACGTGAAAGGATGGTCTAAGAACTTGGCTGACAAAGAGTACAACACATATTCGTTCACTAATTTCGGCAACCACTATTGTCAGAAAGGAAAACCAAGACAAATTGGTATCACAGTCAGCTACAAATTTGAATAAAATGCCATTCCTTCAATTGTTTTTTTTTAACTTTGCACGCGTAAAAAAACAAGCATAAAATGACTATCAATATAGAAAAAATAAGAGAGGATTTCCCTATTCTGAAAAAAGAAGTATACGGAAAGCCTCTCGTATATTTTGACAATGCAGCTACCACACAGAAACCAACTTGCGTGGTCGATACGATTGTCAAAGGATATTACGACTGCAACGCCAACATTCACAGAGGCGTTCACTTTCTCAGTCAACAAGCTACCGAAGCGCATGAAGCGGCCCGTAAAACCGTTCAACAATTCATCCATGCGCAACATGCCCATGAAATTGTCTTCACAAGAGGTACGACAGAAGCCATCAACTTGGTGGCCCACTCTTTTGGTATCAGTCAGTGCTCAGATGGTGATGAAATCATCATCACACAGATGGAGCACCACTCCAATATTGTTCCTTGGCAACTACTGCAATCCATTCGTAACATTCGTCTTCGCATAATTCCGTTCGACGAAAAAGGTGTGTTGCAAGTGAATCAACTGGAGAGTCTCATCAATGAAAAAACGAAACTGATTGCCGTATCACACGTATCAAATGCGTTAGGTTCCATCAACCCAATCAAAGAGATTGTGAAGATCGCGCATGCACACGACATCCCTGTTTTAGTGGATGGTGCGCAATCGACTCCACACATATCCATCGACGTACAAGATTTAGACGTTGATTTCTTTGCTTTCTCAGGACATAAGATCTATGGTCCTACAGGTATCGGCGTACTTTATGGAAAAGAGAAATGGTTGGAGAAGATTCCTCCCTACCAAGGTGGCGGTGAGATGATTCACAAGGTGACATTTGAGAAGACAACATTCAACGAACTACCATTCAAATTTGAAGCGGGAACACCCGACTATATTGGTTCCACCGCATTGGCTGCAGCACTCGACTACGTGTCGGCCATAGGCATAGAGAACATTGCCCAACATGAGCATGAATTACTTCACTATGCCACAGAAAAGCTAAGTCAAATCGATGGTATGCGATTCATTGGCGAGTCAGATTCAAAGAGCGGACTGATCTCCTTCTTGGTTGGCAACATTCATCCGTATGACTTGGGTACGATTCTCGACAAGTTGGGAATAGCCGTTCGAACAGGACACCACTGCGCAGAGCCCGTCATGCAAGCATTCCACATAGAAGGAACAGTGAGGGCCTCATTCGCAATGTATAACACAAAAGAAGAAATTGATATATTGGTAGCAGGCATCGAACGCGCCGCCAAGATGTTCAGAAGATAATTAAGAAAGAGATGACAATAGAAGAGAAACAGGATCAGATTATTTCCGAATTTGAGTTTTTAGAGGATTGGTTGGACAAATATCAACTGATCATCGACAAAGGGATGTCAAACAAAGGCATTGATGAAGAGTATAAAACAGAAGAGTACCTAATCGAAGGCTGTCAGAGCAAGGTATGGGTACATGCTGAATACAAAAACGGGTTCGTTTTCTACCAAGGGGAAAGCAACACAGATATTGCAGGCGGAATCGTCAGCATGTTGGTGGATATTCTAACGGCCCATACACCTACAGAGATCTTGGATGCAGACCTCTATTTCATCGATCGAATTGGATTGAAAGAACACCTTTCACCCACTCGCTCCAACGGAATGTTGGCAATGGTGAAACAAATGAGAATGTACGCTTTAGCCTTCAAATCTCAGTACGAGGATTAAATCCGAACAGAACAGAGACGCCACGACGTGACGTCTCTTTACATATCAATCTATAGAACCCACACAAATGAAATGACCATGCAAATGCAGTTTTATTATAGAAGTGTCCTTTCATTTCAGTTTTTTTATTATCTTTATCAAAAAATAAACTTCAACCGATAAATAACATGAAAGGAATAAGATTATCACTAATAGCTATTTTTTCAATTGTGGCAACTGCATTGCTCGTTTCTTCATGCACAACACCAGCCGATTACCTCGATGGTATTATGACTAGATGCACACAAATCGAAAAAAACATCAATAAGTTTATCGACCAATTATCTTCGAATGACCTTTCTAACATTCAAGAGAAATATGCAGAAAACGTAGCTGAGATAGATAAAACAATTGAATATATGCAAAACGTAGGAAGCTGCGACAATAAAGACTATTTACAGAAAGCAGGACTTTCCTTCGCACAAAAATACAAAGAGGTATACGAAACGGAACTCGCTAAAGCTGTTGAGTCCGTCACCGCCAACGGACCAATGGAGGCAAGTAAGGTGACTTCTCTATTAGAGAGTGTGGACGATAAAACTAAGAAGGTCAGATCAGACCTGATCAATAACTTCACCCAGTTCCTTAAAGATTTTGATATCACGGTAAATACAAACTTCTAAAAAAGAGAGAATTGATGAATATAGCATTCCTCTTTCCCACTGAAAAAGAAGAGAGAGGTTAGGCTATGTAATTGTTGAATACTTTAAATTTATTATTATGAATACGGATCCAAATTTGATTGAAATTTTCTGTGCTAACAACAAGCAAAAGAAATACTATCCATTAGGCACTAACCTATTAGATATTTACAATGACATAAAACCCGATTTGAAATACAAAGTCATCGTTGCTAAAGTAAACAACGTAACCAAAGACCTAAAATTCAAATTATTCAAGCCAAAGAAAATTGAGTTCATCAGCGCAGACCAACCTGCAGGAATGAGAGCTTATGTTCGTTCCTTGTCATTTATTTTCTGCAATGCTGTCAATAAGTTATATCCTAATGTTAAAGTAAGAATCGAACATCCCATCGCAAAAGGTTATTATTGCAAGCTTCTAAACAACAACCAACCAATCGACCAAAAGATGGTGGATAACATCAAGAAGGAGATGCAAAGAATCGTTGATGCGGACATTCAATTCAACATGGCTAACGTGGCTACCGAAGAGGCCATCGACATCTTCACGAAACAAGGATCTCCAGAGACTGTAACCCTACTAAAATCCAAAGGGTTCTTATATACAAGAATCTATGAATTAGATGGACGTTACGACTGGTTCCTTGCTCCTTTGGCTCCTTCCACCGGTTATATTACCCTATTCGATTTGAAGATTTATCATGATGGCATCTATTTACAGATACCAAACAGAAAGAATCCAACCGAATTGGAGACATTTATCCCTCAAGACAAACTATTCAGCACCTTCAGCGAGCACTCCGAATGGAACGGCATAATGGGATTCTCAGGCAACGTGGGAGAGATGAATAACGTAGTCACCAACAAAGAGTATGCCTCTGCAATGATCAAAATCGCAGAGTCACTTCAAGCTAAAAAGATTGTGAAGATTGCCGACGAAATAACCAACAGAGGAAAGATCAAAATGGTGCTCATTGCAGGTCCTTCTTCCTCTGGTAAGACAACATTCAGTAAGCGTCTAAGCGTCGAACTGGCTGTTAATGGTTACATTCCAGTGGCCCTCTCTATGGATGATTACTTCCATCCTCGTACACTGACACCACGCGATGAAAACGGAGATTTCGACTTCGAATCCATCTACTCGGTAGACCTCGATTTCTTCAACAAAGATATGAATACACTACTCGAAGGTGGTGAGATCGACTTGCCTCACTATAATTTCGAAAAAGGAGAACGTGAATTTTTAGGCAAGAAACTGAAACTCACTGATAGAAGTATCCTTATCATCGAAGGTATTCACGCACTGAACCCAATGCTCACGTCGAAGGTTCCTGAAGAAACCATATTCCGTGTCTATATCTCAGCATTGACAACCATCTCTTTTGATAATCATAACTGGATACCAACACGCGACAACCGACTTCTTCGAAGAATCATTCGCGACTACAACTACAGAGGCTACTCTGCTGAAGAGACTATCTCAAGATGGGATAAAGTGATGGAAGGTGAGGAAAAATGGATCTTCCCTTACCAAGAAAATGCCGATATGGTGTTCAACTCAGCCCTCATATTTGAGATCTGCGTATTGAAGAAATTTGCAGAGCCAATCCTTTCTGTCGTACCTGAGTCTTCACCTGAATACCATGAGGTACACAGACTACTCAACTTCCTAAGATACTTCTCTATCGTACCAGAAGTGGAGATTCCTCTCAACTCTCTATTACGAGAATTCTTAGGAGGCGGAACATTCAAATATTAAAATGAGAATTCTATAATCTTTAATGCGGGGTTTCATCACTCCGCATTTTTTTATTTAAGTCCGTACATTCCTCCTGGCGAAGGTGTCACAATATCCTTCATCTCCATATCAAACAATAATGATGACAAGTCTGACATGGGCAGTTGCAATTCACGAGCCAAGGCATTCAACTGCATATCCCCATTTGTTTCCAGTCGGCCGACTATCAATCTCTCTTTCTCAGACAAATTCGTATACGATACCTTACGCGCCGCCGGGTTATCCTCCTTTCCCTCTTCCCAATTCATCAATTCAAGGATATCATTGGCCGACTCTATCAGAGTAGCACGATTCGTTTTTATCAGATTATTGCATCCCATGGAATACAGATCGTTTACACGTCCTGGTATCGCCCCCACATCCCGATTGTAAGAATTGGCAAACTCCGCAGTGAGCAATGCACCACCTTTAATACCCGACTCCACCACCAACACAATATCACTCATCCCTGCAATGATTCGATTGCGAGAGACAAAGTTTTTACGGTCGATCACACAATGGGAATGAAACTCCGTTAGCAGTCCGCCATTTGCCATCATCTTCTCCGAGAGGGATCGATGCTCCGCAGGGTAGATCATATCCAATCCATGACCGACCACGCCAACCGTCTGCAAGCCCAAATCAACCGACCGCCGATGAGCACAACCATCCACGCCATGGGCCAATCCACTCACCACCAACAAATCAGGAAATCGAGTGCGCAACTCCTCTAAAATCGAATCCACCTTATCCTTTCCATAAGGTGTCATACGTCGCGTACCCACCACTCCAATCACACGAGGTACATTCAGCCGCATATTCCCCTTCTGATATAAAACAATCGGATGATCTTCACACTCCTTCAGACGAGTCGGGTAATCATCCTCTTCAAAATACAAAACACGTCCGCCAACCTTGTTTATAAACTGAAGTTCACGCTCCGCACGTCCCAACAAATCACTCTTCTTAATCTGTGAGGCAATGATTCTACCAATGTTTGGAATGCTCTCCAACTCCTTTCTGGAGGCTTCAAAAACAGTTTTTGCATCTCCTAATGAGGTGATTAACTTTCTTGCAATCGCAGGTCCGACCCCCTTCACCATCGTAAGGGCAATGGGATATTTTAAATCCGTATCCATATAAAAAACAACATCATTTATGGGAATAGATAGAAGTTCCCGAAACAAATAGAATAATAAAAACAGTTAAATTTCACGTAATACGAAAAAGCAATTCATTCAGGTGATTGTAGATTCTACTTTTAAATATTACCTTTGCAAAGATAATAATTTATTGCAAAAAAGAACAAGATGGAATCAACAAGAAAAAATAAAATAGACCGCTTAGTTCAAAAGGAATTGAGCGACATCTTTCAGAAATTCACTAAATCGCAAGGGGGCATACTAATTTCTGTCACCTCAGTAACGGTCTCTCCCGACTTGAGCATAGCGAGAGTACACCTCAGCATCTTCCCTGATGAGAAGCAAGCAGAGATGATGGAGATGATCCAAAAGAGTGCAAAGGCTATCCGTTATGACCTCTCACAAAGAACGCGTCATCAATTAAGACAAACGCCAGAGCTCACCTTCTTCATCGACGATTCACTGAATTATCTAGAAAACATTGACAGACTTCTCGGTATCAACCAAAGACCTGAGGGGAAATAATGCTCGATTCGTTTTTTCATGAGACTACAATTCTTCATAGCACTACGTTACCTCTTCTCCAAGAAGAGCTATAACATCATCAATATCATTTCGATGATATGTGCTGGAGGAATTTGTGTGGCAACCATTGCACTGGTCTGCACCCTCTCTGTCTACAACGGATTTCAGCAACTGATCTCGGGTGTCATCACCTCGTTCGACCCCGATCTGAGAATCACCCTAAAAGAAGGTAAGACATTCGATCCGACAGAGGTCAACCAATCACTGGGTCAGATTCCCTACATTCAAGTTTCATCGGAAGTGCTTGAAGAGATTGCCCTCATAAGAAACAAAGAGAAACAGACCTTCACCACCATCAAAGGGGTTTCACGCAACTACACACAACTGATTCGAACCGACTCCATCATTGATGTCGGACGATTCCTTATAGAAGATGAAGATGGTGCCTACACTGTCATCGGCGCAGCATTAGCCAATCAGATAGAAGCCAACATGGGTTTTCTAACCCCAGTCTCTTTCTATGCGCCTAAATATGCTACGAAGGTGAATGTCGCCAATCCAGAAAACTCGTTCAACCAACAACAAATATTTGTCGGAGGCATATACGCCACACGACAATTCGAGATTGATAGCAAATATGCCTTTTTGCCACTGCAATATGCACAAGAGCTGTTTAACTATGGGAACGTAGTATCTGCCATCGAACTCAACATCAACAAAGAGGTCTCCATCGAAAAGGCACAACAGGAAATCAAATCACTCATAGGCAACAAATATGAAGTGAAAAACAAGGAAGAACAACATGAGGACTTTTACCACATGATGAAAATTGAGAAGTGGATCACCTTCCTCATTCTCTTCTTTATATTGATTGTGGCTGTCATCAACATCATCGGTTCCCTATCCATGTTGATACTAGAAAAGAAACAAGACATCGCCACCCTGAAAAACTTAGGAGCTACACACTCCTTCATTCAACAAGTTTTCATGTTGGAAGGATGGCTTACCAGTGCCATCGGAGCTATTATCGGACTGATACTCGGTATCATACTCTGCTTGATACAAGAGTATTTCGGAGTTATCAAATTAGGTAATGGATATGATGATGGAACATTCATTGTGAATGCATACCCTGTTTGTGTTCAGGTAACAGATATTCTGCTCATTATGTTTTCTGTACTGTTGGTTGGACTTTTAATCGCATGGATTCCAACCCGATACATCCAAGAAAGAAAAGAATGAGTTATGGATGAATATGACGCTCACCCAAGCGTTTGTCAATCTCCTTTTTAAACAACATCAACTCCTGTATCTGAGCGATGAGGGTACCCTCCTCCTCTTGGTTGTTTCTTAGTTTTTCCGTTTTCTCCACTATCAGATTACTCAACCAGTGACTTTTGTAATTCAATAATGAGTAATTCAAGTCGTGAACCAATGTCACAGAAGCATCCGCAGAGACCTTCTTCACTTTAATACGGCAATTGGTTTCATTCTCGTTGAATATTTTACTCAGCGGATAAGGATCACTCATTGCATCCGCAGCCACACTCACATAGTCAGGATTCGTGTTGCGAATAAAGAATTGGGACGATGAGATCTGATCTTGTTGGTAACGCTCAAAATAGTCCATCATCATACCCTGATACAATGGGTTTTGGAAAGAGAGACCATCCACTTCAAGGTCATCTTTAATATATTCGACCACAGGGATTGTATCCTTTTCCCCTGTCTCTGGATTCTCCACCGCCACTGGGTATTCTCCAAAACGAACGATATAGCACAACAACTCCCTCTCCAATTTCTCCACCATCGAATCCACATGAACGGGAGCAGGTTCTTCCGTAGGGGGAACGTCGACAGACTGCATTTGGGATATAACATCAGCACGTGATGGTCCAGCCGCCTCATCCACCTTCTTTTTGTTGATTTGGTTGACTCTCGAGCAGAGTATACGCTCCTCCGTATTCAACATCTTAGCCGCCATGCTGATATAGACAGAACGTTTCACTTCATCGGGAATCACCTCAATTGTAGAAGCTACATCTTCAATCAATTGAGACATCTTCATCGGATCTTTCTGAGCCTCTTTCAGATAGTGGTTGATCTTAAATACCACATAGTCTTGTTCGTTCTCCTCCAAGTATCTGGCCACTTCCGACGAATCATGATTCTGAGCAAAAGAATCAGGATCTTCAGGTTCAGGCAGAACAACCACCTTCACATTCAGTCCCTCCTCCAATAGCATCTTACCATTTTTCAGGGCAGCATGCATACCCGCTCCATCTCCGTCATACAGCAATGTGACGTTTTTATCATCCGAACGTTCCGCATCCGCCGATGGAAGGATGCGACGCAACTGTTGTATCTGTTGGGTGGTCAGAGCCGTACCACACGGAGCCACTATGTTTTCGATACCAGCCTGCACCATTGAGATGACATCCGCATATCCCTCAACGATGTAACATTTCTTCTTCTTTGTGATTGCACTCTTGGCGAAATATAAGCCATAGAGCACATAACTTTTATGATAGATATCCGATTCGGGTGAATTCTGATATTTCGCCACCTCATCCTTTTTGATGGCGCGACCACCAAAGGCCACCACACGACCTGAGATGGAATGTATAGGGAATATGACACGACCATGGAAACGATCGATCATATAATTATTCTCTTTGACAATGGTCAGACCCGTCTTTTCCAGATAGTCCAACTTGTAACCCGCCTTTTGTGCTGCTATTGTATATTCATCACGCTTATCCAAAGCATATCCCAATTGGAACTTCTTGATGATATCCTCTCGGAACCCGCGGTGTGCCAGATATGACATACCCACAGATTGTCCTTCGGGTGATTGTAGATTTTCTGTAAAATGTTTCTGTGCCCACTCGGTCAGCGACATCAGACTCTCCTTCTCGTTCTGTTGCTGTACCTCCTCGTCCGACAACTCTTTTTCCTTTACCTCGATATGATATTTCTTAGCTAAGAAAAGTAATGCCTCATAATAAGAAAGGTTTTCCACCCCCATGATGAAATTCACCGAGTTGCCACCCTTTCCACAACCGAAGCATTTATAGATATTCTTAGCAGGAGAGACACTGAACGAAGGGGTCTTTTCCTCATGAAACGGACAGTTTCCCCAATAGTTCGCACCTTTCCTCTTCAGCGAGACATAGTCAGAGACCACACTGACGATATCTGCCGCCTCAAAAATTTTATCTACGGTAACGGGATCAATCATAATTACTCAATACAAGAAAAAGCACGGATTAACCTAATCCGTGCTTCCCTTTATCTTCATAAAATTATTTAGATGCAATAAAAGTTGCTATAGTAGCCAAAGCATTTGCAACATTCTCTGTTGTAATACCTTCGTCCAACACTTTCTTTACTGTAGAAACTTTTTGTTGATATTCATCTGATTTTGCAAGAGCAGTATCTGTGATACCATACTTCTCCATTGCAACACCTGCCAAGAAGTTAGTAGACCACTCAGCATTTTTTCTATTCTTATAGTATTCTTGACCTAAAAGAACAACAGAAGCTGTAGAAGCTGTTATTTCTGCTGCAGTTGACTCAGAGCTAATAGCTTTAGCGCAGTTCTGATAAAAGCTTTGTCCGCTAGCTATCACATCCTTCTCAACATACTGTTTCTCAGTATTCTCTTGTTTCTCATTATCATCATCATCACCGCAAGAAGTAACACCGAAAGATAATCCAAAAACCAAAGCCATTAACAATGACCAAAATTTCAAGTTTTTCATTTTCTATACAATTTTAATTAAACACTCTAATTAATTTACAGCTGCCAACGTGGCAACGCTAATTCTAATATTTTTTAATTCTTTAAATGGTAAAACACACGCTTCTAATGTAGAACCTGTCGTCAACACATCGTCTACAATCAGTAAATGGGTACCCTCCACCTCTCGTTGATGAGTCAGTTGAAATATACCTTTCACATTCTCCCAACGTTCATACGCGCTCTTTTTCGTCTGGGTGGAATTCTCCACAACACGTTCAATAACGTCAGTCCAAACAGGACGTTCGAGCGAATCCGCCATTCCTTTCGCTATCCATTCACTTTGGTTATAGCCTCTCGTCTTTAATTTATTAGCATGAAGCGGAACGGGAATTAACGCATCCACATCCTTAAACATCACCCCTTTCAGTCGAGAACCGAACATTCTGCCCAATCTGCGACCCAACTCTTTATTCCCATGATATTTTATCTCATGCAAAATCTTCTGTGACATAGTCTCCTTCTCATAATAGAGGAAGGAAGCCGCCGATTCAATTTTTGCACGACCATAGAATCTCGTTTCTATGAAGTTTTCTGGTCTATAGCTTTCTGTTATCATGGGAAGACCCACCAAACAAGAAAGACACAAATCAGATTCGTCTCTAATCAGAGTAGCACCACACCCGATACAAAAACGAGGATAAAACAAATCAAGAAGGTCATTCCTTCTCTCTCTTATCTGTCTGCCAAATCCTTGAAAGTAGGCGGACAACCTCATTTTCCAAGCGGGTAAATTTATCATACAACAGTTCGCTCTGTTTAGTAAACGCAAAAATAATTTTATTATCTGAAAAATCAAACAAAAAGGATGGAAAACCTTTTTTTATCTATGAAACGATGATTCCATCCTGCATTTTCAAAATTCTATCAGAAATGGAAGCCATCTCGCTATCATGAGTAACAACCACCAATGTCTGATTCAATTCACTTTTCAGTTTCAACAGCAGTTTGTTCAGTTCTGCTTTATTCTTCGAATCCAAGCTACCCGACGGTTCATCAGCCAACAAGACATCCGGGTGATTCACCAATGCACGAGCGACTGCGATACGCTGACGTTCTCCACCCGACAACTCATTCGGTTTATGCGTTGCTCTCTCACTCATTCCCAAGAACTCCAATAATTCTAAGGCTTTTGTTTGAGCCTCCACTTTCGGTTTCTTGGCAATCAGTGCAGGAATCATCACATTTTCCAAGGCTGTAAATTCAGGCAACAGTTGATGAAACTGAAAAACAAAACCGATATGCAGATTTCGAAATGAAGAGAGTTCCTTCTCATTCAAATCAAAAACAGATGATCCATTGATGTTTACTGAGCCCGTGTCAGGCTTGTCGAGCGTACCAAGAATCTGCAGCAAGGTGGTTTTACCCGCACCACTCTGACCAACGATAGAGACAAACTCCCCTTGTTGAATCTCCAAGGAAATATTCTTTAATACTTGCAATGAACCAAAACTTTTGGATATGTTCTCTGCCTTTATCATCACATTACCCATACAAATATCACTTATTTTTGAGGAGTTCCCTTCTTCATTATTTCACCATTGGACAAAACCGATTCCAGATCTTCTGTTGTAATATTCAGTTTCAACTCACCCTTCATTGCAACAGAGATGTTACCTGTCTCTTCCGATACGATTACACACAAAGCATCATATTTTTCAGACATACCCAATGCCGCACGATGACGCAAGCCGCACTCCTTCGGAACGTCCAAACTATGAGACACAGGCAAGATACAACCCGCACTCACAATCTTACTATCCGCGATAATCATAGCACCATCATGCAAAGGGGAGTTTTTGAAAAATATATTTTGAATCAATCGAGTACTAATATTTGCATTCAGCGTCTCACCTGTAATCTCCACGCTTCGCAGATCATCACCCTGACGAAGGACAATCAGTGCACCAATCTTTTGTTTAGAAAGATTTTTACAAGCGATCACAATCTGCATGGCATCCGATTCGACCAACGAAGTTTTCTTTGAAGAGAAGAATTTACCAAACAAACGCAAGACCAGTCTATTGTCCGAACCAATCATGGAGAGGAACTGACGAATCTCCTCCTGGAACAACACGATTAGAGCGATGGCGCCCACATTCACAATCTGGTTCATCAAACCGCCCATCAGTTGCATTCCAAAGACGAAATTGACCACCAACCATCCCAACACAAAGATCAAGATACCGAAGAAGACCCTGATGGCAGACGTACCCTTCAGCATCTTATATGTCTTGTATAATAAGATGGCAACGAGGACAATATCAACTATGTCTATAAACCTAATTTGGAAACGCATAAAAGCAACACCTTAATTATATTATTTATTATGGTGGGTACTATTAGGACTCACCTTATTACAAAGGGAGAATAAACGAACAGCCTCATTAGCCTCTTTGACATCATGTACGCGAAGGATCTTAGCACCTTGTTGTAGTGCGATTGTATTCAACACCGTCGTACCATTCAATGCCTCATTAGGAGTGATGTTCAACGATTGCCAAACCATCCTTTTGCGAGACAATCCCGCCAGAATTGGTAATCCGAACTGAAGCAGTTCAGACTGACGAGCCAGCAGTTCGAAGTTCTGTTCCATAGTCTTTCCGAAACCATAACCAGGGTCCAGAATGATATCTTTCACACCTCTACTTTGTAATACTGCTATTTTATCTGCAAAGAAACGAAAAATTTCTTTTATAAAATCATCATTTTCCATTTTAATCTCTAAAGAATGAGTAAGAACATACGGAACAGCACAAGAAGCGACCGCATCCAACATAGAATCATCCTTATCGAAACCGAATACATCATTAATAATAGAGACGTTGTAAGACTCCACTGCCTCTTTAGCAATCGCACCACGGAAAGTATCAACAGATATAACTAAGGAAGGATAGTTGGCACGAAGGAGTTCCAAAGCAGGGAACAGCCGTTTTTTCTCCTCCTCTTCAGAGACAAATGTAGCATTCGGACGAGTGGAACACGCACCGATGTCAATAATCGAAGCACCGTTCTGTACGAAAAAATCAACTTTTTCTAATAATTGAGAAGTCGATAAACAACGAGAAGATTCGAAAAAGGAATCAGTTGTAACATTTATTATACCCATCACAAGAGGAGAAGATGAGTCATAAAGCATTGATATACTATTATTTTTGAACAAATCAGACATGATGACAAAAACTTAAATATTAAAAATAGTAAAAATTTATAGCTAAAATATTTTCTGCAAAAATAGAAAATATATATCTTTGTCCACTACTTTGAAAGCGAAGAAAAAATATGTGAGATAAAATTCTTTGTTTTCTAAGCAATATTTTTTAGAAACAGAGTTATTGAATTATTAGAAAGTAAAACATTATCTTATTATTTATAGTGCTATGAGACACGTAAGTTTATTTAAAATGGCATTGGTGCTAATGATCGCGGGGATGGTGTTGCCATCTTGCAAAGAGAAGAAGCTGAAAGACTCAAAAGTATCTAATGTCACGGGATGGAAGTATAACGACAAGGAGAACGGAGGTTTCCAAGTTGTTAGTGGTTACAAACAAGACACCCCTCCGGGAATGACGTTCATCGAGGGTGGTACGTTTACACAAGGACGTGTAATCGAAGATGTTTTGGGAGATTGGAATAATATTCCAAGACGTGTTACAGTTGCATCATTCTATATGGATCAGTGCGAAATTAGCAACGTAAACTGGAGAGAGTACATTCACTGGATGTCAAATGTGTTCCACAACAATCCAGAATACGTTGAAAAAGTATACCCAGATACACTAGTATGGCGTGAGGAGTTGGCATACAACGAACCATATTTGGATTTCTATTTCTCTCACGTTGCATACAACTGGTATCCAGTAGTAGGTGTTACATGGTTACAATGTGTTGACTACGCTACATGGCGTACAGACCGTGTTAACGAGATGAGAATGGCAGAGAGGGGAATCATTACTTATACTGATTTCCAAGCTTTGAAAGGAAATACAGACGCAAATGATATTGCTCAAAATCAGGTGTTCAATACATCTAAGTATATCATGAAATCTGACTACAAGCCAACAGAAGGTAAGAAACCTATGACAGATGTTTACGGAAACGTAAGAAAGACAAACATGTCTGACGGTGTCCTTCTTCCTAAGTATCGTCTCCCAACTGAAGCTGAGTGGGAATACGCTGCTTACGGTACAAAAGCAATCGACGGCGAAGAGAACTATCAAGAGAAGAAGATTTATCCTTGGTATGGTCACCAAATGCGTAACCCATCTAGAAAAGTAAAAGGTGAAATGTACGCAAACTACGTTCGTGGTCGTGGTGATATGATGGGTATGGGTGGAAAATTGAATGACCACGCTACCATCACTGCTCCAGTTGATGCATTCTGGCCAAATGAGTTCGGTTTGTATTGTATGGCTGGTAACGTTAACGAGTGGGTATTGGATGTATATCGTGTATTGTCAAGCGACGATGTTCAAGAGTACAACCCATTCCGTGGTAACGAATACAAAGTTCCTATCAAAGTTGATTCTACTGTTGATGGACAAAACGTGAAAGTTCCTACAATCGATAGTTTAGGTCGTGTTAAATTCGATTATCCTTACTCTAAGGATAGTATGAACCAATACGTTAAACTTGATGTTCGTAACTTCCGTGATGGTGATGCAGGAAGTGCTCTAAACAGAAACGACTGGTTGGTTGTTGGCGATCCTGACATTACTACTAAGAAATTGTACGATCCTGATACAGACAAAGAAGGTATGTTAACTTCTAAAATTTCTAACACTACTCGTGTTTACAAAGGTGGTGGATGGAAAGACCGTGCATACTGGTTGAATCCTGGTCAAAGAAGATACTTGGAACAAACAGAATGTAGAAGTGATATCGGATTCCGCTGCGCTATGAGTAAAGTTGGTGCAGAAGATGGTGATGTAAGATAATGTTAACACTACTAATAGATAAAAAGCCCCTCAAAAAGGGGCTTTTTATTTGTCAGTCTCCATAAAAAAAAGTGCGCCCTACACCTCACCTTTGATAACATTGTATGAAGTGGGCGGATTATAGGTGAATCCTATAAAATTCACCATTTAAACAATAAATTAGTACATATTGTGGGCTAAGAACCTTTCTCAAAAACCCACCTTATTTGAAATAGGATGTTGACCCTACTATAAGATTATGGATATCAATCAAATTTACAACCTTTTCCTCCTTCACCCTGTCATCACAACAGACAGCCGCAACTGCCCCGAAGGAGCCATTTTCTTTGCCCTTAAAGGTGCGAACTTTAATGGTAATCAATTCGCAAAAGAGACTATTCAAAAAGGATGCGCTTTCGCCTTCGTAGACGAAAAAGAGTATGCTGACGACAAACAAATATTCTATGTTCCCGATTGCCTCACCACTCTTCAACAACTGGCTGAGAAACATCGTATGACTTTGAACACCCCTATCATCGGTGTCACTGGAACAAACGGTAAAACAACCACAAAAGAGTTGATTGCAAGCGTCCTAAAACAGAAATACAATATTCTATACACCCAAGGTAACCTCAACAACCATATCGGTGTACCAATGACATTGCTTCAACTAAAAAAGGAACATGAGATCGCCATCATCGAAATGGGTGCCAACCACCCAGGTGAAATCAAAACACTTGTCAACATCGCTCGTCCTAACTATGGTATCATCACCAATGTAGGAAAAGCTCACATAGAGGGTTTTGGTTCATTTGAAGGCGTTATCAATACAAAATGCGAGTTGTACGATTTCCTAAAAGAGAACAATGGAAAAGCCTTCGTCAACCAAGGGAACGAAATCCTTTTCAACAAGGCTCAACAAAAAGGTATCGCAACCATTCCTTACGGAAAGGGTGCAAACATAGATGCTGAAATTCTATCATCCGACCCTTTCCTATCCATCCAATGGAATGGTCATCAAATAAAGAGTCAACTAATCGGTCGATACAACCTCGAAAACATCGTGGCTGCAATCGCTATCGGCAAAAACTTCCAACTCTCTGACGAACAAATCGTCAACGCTATCGAGAACTACACCCCAACCAATAATCGTTCTCAATTCAAACAAACAGAGCGTAACGGGTTGATTATCGACGCCTACAACGCCAATCCAACCAGCATGAATGCCTCTTTGGACAATTTCATATTGATCAATGGGAAAGAGAAAGCAGTAATCTTAGGCGACATGAAGGAGCTTGGCACTGTAAGTGATTCAGAACACCAAAAGGTGGCAGACAAACTGAGTCAATCCACCATCTCCGAAATCTTGCTCATCGGTCCCAATTTTGCTAAAACGAACTGTCCAAGAGCTAAAAAGTTTAATGATGTAACTGCTCTGAACGACTATCTTAGCAAAAACCCAATCAACGGAAAATTGGTTCTCGTAAAAGGATCAAACAGTATGAAACTTATTGAATGCGTCGGCTTACTATAATATGATGAATAACAATACGATTATACTCCTGATTATATTCTTTTCCATTCTTATCTGGTACCTCGTATACATCAACAAAAGGAAACAAGCGAAGGATTCAGCAACTGAGGAGAAAAAGATTCCTACGGAGATGAGCGAGGAACGCAAGAGAGCTATTGAGAATGGGGAATGCTGCGGTCAGCACGAGGTGTGTGAACGCGATTCTCTTATCAACACGCGCATACAAGCGGAATATTACGATGACGAGGAGCTTGACCAGTTTAAGGGTCGCAACCCTGAATCGTACACAGAAGATGAAATAAAGCTATTTAACGATGTCTTTTACACACTAAAAGAAGGAGATGTAAGTGGATGGCTGAAAAGCATGCAGATAAGAGAAATTGAGATCCCTCAAAATCTCAAAGACGAGGCTTTGTTTATCATACAGGAAAGAAGATTTAACAAATGAAGGAACGATTAAAATCCATAGCATTTTATTTTGCCTTTTGGTTAATCATTTTTGTTCTACAAAAACCGATATTCCTTTTATTTCAACTCTCACATGACAGTTTTGCCGACTGGATAGGCACCATCACGCATGGCTTCTGCATGGATCTATCTATGGCTGGCTACTGCACTCTACTGCCACTCGTAGTGACGATGGTTTCTTGCTTCTTCTCCAACAACCAGTGGGCTCGAAAGACTATCGACATCTACACCTACATCCTGATTGGTTTCGTCTCAATCATATTTGTCGCCGACCTCTTTCTCTATCGCTATTGGGGATTTAGAATAGACAATACTCCCCTATTTTATCTGAAAACACCTAAAGATGCGTTGGCAAGCGGATCATGGTATGAATACATCGCCGCACTCATCACCTTAGCCATCTTCATCTTTGCACTCGTCAAATTTTATCGATTCATGCGTACAAAAACGCAGGAATCCACCACTCATTCATATATAACCCTCTTGCCTTTGACCCTGCTCTTTGGACTATTGTTCATACTCATACGAGGTGGCGTGGGTGTATCAACCATGAATGCCGGTTATGTCTATTTCAGCGAGTCAACCTTCCTCAATCATGCTGCTATCAATCCAACATGGAATTTCATCAACTCATGCACCAAATCAAACGATTTTAATAAACAATATCGTTTCATGGAAGAGGGCGAAGCGGTTCGTCTCGTCGATGAACTAAATGTACCAAACACTACAACAGCAGACTCCCTAACAGGCAAGTTGCTAAACACCAATCGTCCCAACATCCTATTGATCATTATGGAAGGAATCGGTTCCAACATGATAGAGACGCTTGGCGGCAAACCTGGTGTGGCTCCCAACCTATGTCGATATACCCAAGAGAGCATCTGTTTCTCCAATTTCTTTGCCAGTAGTTTCAGAACAGACAGAGGATTGGTAGCTATTCTGAGTGGTTATCCTGCTCAGCCTACCAACTCATTAATGAAATTCCCAAATAAAACACAGAACGTTCCTATCATAACGCAAGACCTGCGCGCCAATGGTTATCATACAGCCTTCTATTATGGTGGTGATGATAATTTTACAAACCTTCACTCCTATTTGGTCACCGCCGGTTACCAGACAATCGTCAACCAACATGATTTCGCAGGAAAGGATATGTCCAGCAAATGGGGCGCCTACGACCATGTTGTGCTCAATCGTGTCAAAAAGGATTTACACGAGGCAGAGCAACCCTTCTTCAAGACCGTACTGACACTCAACAGTCACGAACCATTCGATGTACCCTCTCATGTGTTGGATGAACCTTATCCCAACTCAGTCCACTACACAGACAGTTGCATAGACGACCTCATTGAAGATTACAAAAAACAGGAGATTTGGAAGAATTCTCTTATCATCATTCTGCCCGACCATGCATTCCGATACCCAGCAACACTCGACAATGCAACACCATGGAGGTATAGAATACCAATGATTTGGTTGGGGGGTGCTATCGACTCTGTTAGGACCATCACCAAGACGTGCGGACAAGTAGACATTGCCGCCACCCTATTGAACCAACTCGACCTGCCGTCAGAGCGCTTTATCTTCAGTCACGATATCATGAGTTCAACCCACCCTGAGTATGCATTTTACTCCTTTATCGATGGCTTCGGACTCATCACACCAAAGGACACATCAATATATGACTGTGGAGCAAATCGGACTGTACGAACCACTTACGAACAAACAATCGAACAGGGGAAAGCTTATCTTCAAAGACTTTACGACGATTTAAGTATAAGATAAACTCTTTATTCTGTGACGGTTTGATTTGGGTTAAAATCAAAGGACGTTATTACCACCTCAATGAGAAAGGCGAAGGACTTCCAGAATGATATTTTCGTCACATAACGATACAAAAAAAGGTGCGCTTCCACGCACCTTTTCTGTTATATAAAACGATCTTATTTCTTCTTTGTCAACAAGCTCACAACAACGATTGTGATGCAAGAGAGTGGGAATGCGAACATGATAGGGTCGATAAACTTAATCATACCATTCGTAACCAATACGTCAGTTCCAAAAATAGCTTTGCAGATGCCTAACGCAGTAGCCTCTTTTGCATGAAGGAATAGGAGTGCCAAGATTGTCGCAACGACTCCAACCCACATACTTGCATAAGCACCTTTGGTAGTCACCTTCTTCCAATACAATGCGCAGAAATAGGATGGCAAGAATGCCGATGCACATATACCCATGAATAATGAAGTAGAGATTGCAATGATTGGAGAATCATTACCTTCACCCAACACGAAACAAATGATGAAGCTGATGAGGATTGACACCAACACGGCAAGACGGATAACAACAGTCATCTTCTTCTTAGCCGACTCGCTCACACAAGAGCCATAGATATCAGAACCTGCAGCAGCAGCCATTGTATGGAACTGTGCACTTAGCGTAGACATACTGGCAGAAAGGATACATAGCATAAAGATGGTTACAAACCATGTTGGCATGACACGTCCAATAAAGTATGGAATAATCTTATCAGAGGCATCCACCATGTTGATGGAGATATTACCATCGTTTTGCCAGAAATAGAGGTTAGAAAGTGCACCTACGTGATAAACAACACCCACAGTGATCAGTAGGAAGACGCAACCAATAGCAACACCTTGGTTCAGTTTCTTCGTGCTATTAACCGTCATGAAACGAACCACCAATTGCGGTTGTGCCAAACAACCGATACCAACACCCATGATAAGTGAAGTAACCAATGTATACCACTGTTGAGATGCGAACGCTGGCATGGAGGTCCATCCTCTGTGACCAACAGCCGCAAGTTTCTCAGGCACTTGATCTGAGATAGCTCCTAGGGCTGCATTCGCCTCAGAAAATCCCATTCCTAAAGCCTTGTATACACCAATCACCAAGAAGGCCATACATAAGAACATGATGACAGCCTGCAAAGCATCTGTATACATCACACCTTTCATACCACCAGCGATTACATATGATGCAACAATGATGGTAAAAATCAACAAAGCTAAGTTAAAATCGATACCAAACACCTCCTGCATACAGAATACACCACCACGAAGTACCGCAGCAGCATAAAGCGGCATACAAATGAAGATGACAGCTGCAACAAATATGCGAATCTTCTTTGAATCGTAGAATGCTCCTAAGAACTGAGCAAATGTGGAGACTTTCAACTTCGCACCAATACGTCGGGTCGGACGTCCAAAGATGATGAAGGCGATAACAACACCAACAAACATATTAAGAAACATCAGCCACTGAATTCCCATACCGAAAGTAGCAGCCACACCACCGAATCCAACTATAGCAGAAGCCGATATGAACGTCGCACCATAAGAGAGTGCCATAACAATAGGGTTCATCTCACCTCCACCGATAAGAAAATCTTTTGAATCTTTTGTTTTCTTATATCCTAGATATCCTAAAAATGCAACGGCTAAGAAATAAACCATTACAATTAGGTACATTGAAAAATTGTCCATAACGCTTACTCTTTTTTATCGTTTTCGTCTTCTTTGTTCCAATATTTTACTCCAAAAACAACGGAGCCGATCACGCATAGTATAGACAACAAATACACGATCCAAATACCAGGGTCTGAAATACCAAACATAATTTTTATTTTTATAAGTTATTCAATTCTGTTTCTGATAGGTTATTCAAGTTGTATCTACGAATAACATCATTTGCAGCATCAATGTTGTTAGTTCTTAAAATCAAGATTGTCTTACCTGAAAAAGAAAAACTATACATATATTCGATGCTGATACCAGCCTTGGTGAATAGTTCTATCGTCTCTGCAAACTTCTCCATTGAGGACTCCACAGAAACAGCTAAAACTGAGTTTAGATTGGCACTTACTCCATGTTCTTTCAACAGTTGAATCACCTTATGCTGATTGGATGTAATCAAGCGGAGAATGCCATAATCCGATGTGTCAGCAACCGTGGCTGTTAGAACTCGTATATTCTCCTTGCTGAGAATAGAGAGAATCTCGTTCAAACGTCCGAACTTATTCTCCAAGAATATCGAAATCTGATTAATAGTCATACTGATATTTTTTAGATGGGTTTCATGAATTCATTTCAACCCATAATTCATACTAATTTTGTTTATTCAGTGAATTGATAAGACTCACAATTAATGATTCTTTCTTAAGTCTTTAACTCTCACTGCCTTTCCTTCTGATACTGGAAGGGTGCCTTTTTCAACCAACTTAACCTTTGGTGTCAAAAGAATCTCATCTTTCAACTGACGAGTAATCTCTTTGGTGAGAGCTTGCAACTTCGTGTAATCATCTGTATGAAGATCACCCAACTCTACCTCCACCAACATCTCATCGTTATTGCCAATCGTATCAATCGTGATTAGGTAATTCATACCCAACTCTTTGAAGTTCATCAAAATGCGCTCGATTTGAATTGGGAAGATGTTAACTCCCTTCACAATCATCATATCATCTGAACGTCCCTTGATACGAGAGATTCTTCTGTGGGTTCTACCGCAAGGACACTGTCCTGGAAGGATACTGGTTAAATCGCGTGTACGATAACGAATCAATGGCATGGCTTCACGACAAAGAGTGGTCAACACCATCTCTCCTACTTCACCCTCTTTCACTGGTTCAAGAGTCTCTGGATTGATAATCTCCACCAACACCAAATCCTCCCATATATGAAGACCATTTTGCTCTTGGCATTCGAATGCAACACCAGGTCCGTTCATCTCTGACATTCCAAAGCAGTTGTATGCCTTTAATCCAAGCAACTCCTCGATACGTTTACGTTGCTCTTCTGAGTGTGGTTCTGCACCAACACACATAATTTTCAATTTGGTATCTTTACGAGGATCCAAGCCCTCTTCCTGAATGACTTCAGCCAAACGAGTAGCATAACTTGGAATAGTGTGAAGCACTGTCGTACCGAAGTCACGTATAAACTTAATCTGACGCTTGCTGTTACCCGCAGCAGCTGGTACCGTCAAGCAGCCCAAACGCTCTGCTCCGTATTGATAACCTAATCCTCCTGTGAACATACCATAACCAGAGGTGTTTTGGAACACATCCGTATTACGAACACCCACCATGTACATACAACGAGCCACTTGATTAGCCCATGTATCAAGGTCTTTCTGTGAATGAAGCACAACAGTAGGATTTCCTGTGGTTCCGCTAGAAGAGTGAAGGCGAACCACCTTTTCCATAGGGACGGCAGCAAATCCGAATGGATAATTGCTACGAAGATCCTCTTTCGTTGTAAAAGGGAATTTCTTTATGTCATCTAACGAATTTATAGAATCGGGCGATAGTCCTTTTTCTGCAAATAACTTTTTGTAAAATGGCGAATTCATCGCTTGTTTTACTGTGTTTTTCAAACGCTCCAACTGGAGTTTCTCGAGGTCAGGACGACTCATCGTCTCAATCTCTTCTTCCCAATACTTTTCTGTCATTTTTCTATTCTTTATGTCTCGCGTTAATAGATATAAGGTGGGTCCCATAATAACTTATCAACCCACTATTCATACTAATATTTGTTTACACGGTGAATTAACAGAACTCACCATTTAGTGTGTATATCACATATGTCAGGCAAATTTACTTAAAAACGTTTATTGTAACAAATTAATTGACGAACAAATAAAAATCCCTCGAAATGAATTCACAGAATCTACCCAAAGCCTTGTCAGAATCTATTTGTCTCTACGACGAAACCAATTTGCACTCTTAGTTATGTTCCGTGACTAGAACATAAAGCCAAGATTCAAGAAGAAGGCGAATTTTGACGTTGTATTACTCCAACTAAAATGTCCCTCTACAGGTCCGAATGGCGTTTTGTACCCATAACCGAGTGCTGCGCCCAAACGATTGTTCTCACTCAAAAAGTGTCTTATCTCATCGGCATCCTTTGCATAATTTGCCACTGCAAATATGTTATGGTTCTTTCCAATTCTCTTCCTTCCTGTCAATCCTACAATACCCAAATGGTTGCCCACCACTTGCATTCTGTATATACCAGCAAAAGGAAGCTGTTGTGAAATATAGTGACCCATCGTACCAATACCGCCAATCATATTCTGATTTCCCAAAGAAGTGTTGGCTGAAGGAATAGAACGTCCGTATACCGAAGGCATAAGGGTGAATCCTTTTCCTAATGGAATCGCATGTTCGTAATGAACACCAAACTGCATAAGTCCGTGGTTTTCACCATAATGAGCTCCATCATCGGTCAGATACTCCAATCGAACGCCGCTCTTCATTCCTCTTTCTGGATAGACTTCAGAGTCTTGATTGTCATATTTAAAATCAGCGAAATAGATCAAAAGGTTTTCTATCTTATTCGTGATAGGCATTTGCCATTCAAAACTACTATAGAGATCATCGTACCTACGAGACTGGAATTTAGCACCAATCTCTGCTTTCATATCATGCCAATACCTAGACACGCCCAGGTGAAACAGGTGTTCGAGATAATTAAGATCTGTGGTATGTTCTCCATTATGATAGAGTCTCATCTCGTAGTAACTATATCGATAAGAACCACCTATTAGCCAATTAGTTGCAGGTGACAATGAGAGGGCGGCTCTACCATAACTACGTTTTCCAAGTCTAAAATCCAATTCCACTTTAGGGTAGAGTGTGCGACCCGACTGATAGCAAGCGCCCAACATAACGGAAGCCAACTCTTCAGAATCGATGCGTGAACCGACACTCAACGTACCCCCTCTGACGGGTTTACGAGAGTCATTCTGTTTGGAAGGAGGCAAACCTCTGCCAGTCTGTCTAAGGGTGGTGTCTGGCAATCCAAGACTTTTACGCAGTTCGATAAGCTCCGGTAGTTTCGCTCTCGCAGCCACGTCGCCATAGACGATTAAGGAATCGATAGCCTCTTCTGTGAAACTGGCAGCACCCAAGCCATGAACATCCACATCAATTTGAAGGTCGGTCTGTGCGACATTACCTCCGAATTTTTTGTTAGACAAGTCTGCCGCAAGAGCCGTAAGGACATCAGCCACATTTTTCACATTCTCCACCGTACGAGGATTCTTTTTGAAGGTCACACCGATGATGATATCAGCGCCCAATGATTTAGCAAGGTCCACTGGATAATTGTTTACGGCACCGCCATCCACCAGCACATATTGGTCAGTTCTGACAGGTTCGAAAACACCTGGTATAGACATACTAGCGCGGATTGCCTTAGCAAGGTTACCCGAAACGAAATCGATCTCCTGACCGCTAACCACATCCATTGCCACGCAACCATAAGGAATTTTGAGTTGAGTAGTAAAATCAATTGAATCAGGAAGGTCGGAGGTAAGGCGGTTGAGGAGGTTCATAACAGCGTCGCCCGACAGGATACCTCCAGGAATGATATTTTTTCTATCAGAGACTCTTGCATTTAAGATATATTTATCTTCCCATTCGCGCTGACTGAATGGTTTATCGAGGCGAGCGGATGAGTTAGTGAGTAGGAGTTGCCAATCCTGAGTTCGGAAGAGGCTATCCATCTGATCGCAGGAGTAACCATTAGCATAGAGTCCGCCGACAATAGAGCCGATACTTGTACCCGTAATGACGTCGATAGGGATTCCCGCCTCCTCAATAATACGAAGGGCCGAGACATGAGCAGCACCTTTAGCGCCACCACCAGAAAGGACGACCCCCACTTTCTTTCTATGAGTATTTTGTACGTTTAGACTATCCTGAGCACTTGCTGATGTCGCACACGCGAAAGCAAGAAGCAGCAACATCGATTTCAAAAAAGAAAAGAATTTCATACTCGAATGATTATAATTTTTCAATTTGGTCTTGGGTTAGGTGGGTTGTTTTCATGATAATATCAATAGGGATATTATTCTGTTTCAATTCTTTGGCAACTTGTTCAACACCTTGTTTGATGCCTTGTTCCACTCCTTGTTTGATGCCTTGTTCAACCCCACGTTCAAACCCCTGTTTTTCCATGTCAATCTCGTCAGCAAGAAGTTTCATGCTGGCTTCGTACTGGTCATATTCTTTCTCGCTGAGGGCTCCCACCTCGGCACGTTTGATCAGCTGACGTAATCCTTCGTCGGCGCGCTCATATACTGATGGGTCTATAAATTCCATATTGCCTAGGTTTTTGAAAAAAACAATAATCTGATGATTATAATTTTTCGATTTGGCCTTGAGTCAAGTGGGTTGTTTTCATGATAATATCAATAGGGATATTATTCTGTTTCAATTCTTTAGCAACTTGTTCAACACCTTGTTTGATGCCTTGTTCAACACCTTGTTTGATGCCTTGTTCAACTCCTTGTTTGATGCCTTGTTCAACACCACGTTCAAACCCCTGTTTTTCCATGTCAATCTCGTCAGCAAGAAGTTTCATGCTGGCTTCGTACTGGTCATATTCTTTCTCGCTGAGGGCTCCCACCTCGGCACGTTTGATCAGCTGACGTAATCCTTCGTCGGCTCGCTCATATACTGATGGGTCTATAAATTCCATATTGCCTAGGTTTTTGAAAAAATAAATCCATATATTTCGGGTCGTGATATCTTTCTTATCAAACTCGAAGTGGGGCAAAGATACAAAATATTTTCGCATTCTGTCCCAAAATTCTTTGCCTGTATCCAAGTCGCACTCACCCGTTCGGGTCAGCACTTTAGACAGTCCCATGTTGGGACGTCCCACAATGAAAATCCCTATGATACGTGAGATGTCCTCCTGCATCTCCGACCACTGGAATCCCTTCTTGAACTTCCTCCGCATGAGGTTATACACATAAAAACTGGAACGGGTTTTGAAAAACCGTTGCGTACTGTTTTGCATCTCGATGAGGATATGGTCGCCCGTCTCCGTCGTGCAGAGGAGATCGAAAATCACACCACGTCCACTCTGTGTGTAGCGGGGTGACTCCACATTCTCAAATTTCACACTGGTAATCTTCTCGCAGTCGCCGTCGAGAATGGCGTTCAGGAAAGATTTCATAATCGTTTCGTCCTGCATGCAGAACTTAAATCCGAAGTCGCTCTTCAGATCAATGTACTTTGCCATAAAATGGTTATTAAAATATTAAACAATGGTAGAAAATCTCTTCGGGGAAGAATTTTTCATGAGACAAAGATAGGGGAAAATTAAGAATTAAGAATTAAGAGTTAAGAATTTTTCGGGCAGGTGTTTCTGTGGGGGTACGGTGGCGAATTGGTCGGAAAGGCTTAATCCATATATAGGCAACACGCTGGGTTGGAAAACGCAACATATCTCCGCAATGTGATGCCGCCAAGCCCCGGAGGGGCGCAACAGATATAGCCCAGGGCAACACCCTGGGTTGGAACGTCCATTAGAATTTAATTTACAAGCCTGAAGGGCTTGGACAGATATAACACGGGA
The DNA here is from genome assembly GCA_017551675.1 of Paludibacteraceae bacterium. Taxonomy (GTDB): domain Bacteria; phylum Bacteroidota; class Bacteroidia; order Bacteroidales; family Paludibacteraceae; genus UBA1181. The sequence goes on from JAFZLC010000002.1 coordinate 44,733, forward strand.
TAATGCCCTATGGTTGAATCAAACATTGAGAGGTGTCACATCCTGCAAGATGAGCCATCGGTAAGATATTACGGACGAAAACCTATAAAAAACATATTCCGATTCGCACATTATAGTTTTTGTAACAATACATGTAAGAACAATCATATAAATAGCCTTCATAACACTCTCCATAATTAACCTATATAACCACACAAGTAGTGTGACCGAAGAATTGTATCGATCAAACCATTGAAACACCGTCTATCTCATCTTAGTTGTAGCCACCTAACATATTATATTTAATCATTTTTTTAATCATCTAAACAAACCTTTTCCATATAAGCAAAATTACGAAAATAAAGTTCGTAACACCATTCTACATTTGCATCGTAATTAAAAATACGATGAAAATGAATTACATTTTTGATTTAGATAACACGCTTATTTATACTGATTTTGCAAATAACATTGCATACAGAGAGGCTGTTAAGAATATCATCGGAGCAGACTTGGAAATTTGTTGTTCTAGAATAACACGAGATAGTATTGCAATGCAGTTCCCTAATTTATCTGCAACTGAAATGTCAAAAGTAATTCAAGAGAAGGAACACCAATATGAGAAACATATCAACAAAACAATATTAAACACAGCGCTTGTGGATGTGCTCAAATATATGAAAGGCAAAAACATGTCTTCCATATTGCTAACTTACAGTTCAAAACATCGTGCAGAACAGTTGTTAAGGTTCCACGGAATTAGTAATCTGTTTTCTGCAAAATATTACAAAGAA
>JAFZLC010000031.1 GCA_017551675.1 Paludibacteraceae bacterium
CTCGTGCTTGCGGACAGTCCTGTATTTCGTCCAACACCAAACATGTCTTCCCCGCCTCAAAACGAGCTGTCGGAATAGCGGCTGAAATAACAACTGTTAAATAATCAACCTGTAAAGAACCATCGAACAACTCGCACAAATCCTTCTGCTCATGGAAGTCAATGTAGACTACATTCTTATAGTTTTTACGGGCAAACGACAGCACCGAGCTCGTCTTTCCACACTGACGACACCCCTTAATGACCAATGGATTCCTTCCTGGTGTATTTTTCCATTGCGAAAAAAAACTATCTATCTTTCTCTTATACATACGATTACAGTTATATTGCAATGCAAATATACACTTTTTCGGGCGACTTTCAACCATATCATCACACTTTTTCGGGTGACTTTTTATCGCGCACATACACTTTTTCGGGTGACTTTCCCACCCACATGAGGTCCTTGATATCGGCGGTGCCAATCCATAGCGTGTGCTTCACGGATTGGATGCGGGAGAGGAGGGTGGTGTAGTGGGTGGTGTTGGGGATGAAGTGGATGGACATAAGTTATTATGGCATTTATTTTAGAATTTCTCTGCGCTTCGATAATAGTTCTAAAAGCTCATTATAATGTTTTTTTATTTTGTGTTTATCCCAAGTATAAGTATCATTAGAATTCTTTGTTTCATTATACATAATTTGTCTGTTAGGCCCCATTTTATTCCTTTTGCTTCTTTCGCATTTTTCTTGTACGGATCTGTCATTCAACCGAGAGTTTGCATTTTTACTTATCAAACAAAGATTACCTAAATTGTCAATGTAATTAGAATAGCCATCTGTGTCAATATCTTTTGCATATTGCTGTGCTAAATGATGCTCTACTGAATTCCAATATTTGAATTCAAAGTCTGTCAATTCTTTTTTTGTACCTAAAACATTATTATATTGACTGTCAACCCAATATAGATAATCAATAAAATTAAAGAGAAAATGAGGCGTGTTCGTTCCTGACGAATATGAATTTTCTTTATTGATGCATTCTCCCTCAGATAGTGGCTCATTCTTAATTATTACTTGTTCATCATAGTATTTAAGTATAATCGCATCTAACTTCTTAATATAATCTTTTGCATCAACATTTAAAGAAAATCCGTTCTCCACAAACCATTTTAGTATATCTTGTAACCAATTTTTATTAATCCTTGTCCTAAAGGTAACTTGCAACATGGACAATGCTTTTATTATACGGTATTGCTCCGGGTCATTAAATGTGTTCGTATATTTCCAACTTTTTTCATACTTAGTAGGTTTTTGTAAAATCCATTTAATTTCATCTTCTTCATTTGGGTCGGCAATTGTTTTCACAACATATCTATCGAATACCGTTCGGCAAAAGAACAATGTTTTTATGAAATCCTTCGGATTAACATTTTTTTTTATTTTCTTGTATTCCGATAAAAGATTTTTTTCATTTAATGGAATATTATTCTGATATTTTAATTTTATTACATGCATTAAGAAGTTTGGAAAATCAATTATGGATTTATATTCTGACGCTTCTTCTTCAATTTCATCATCTTCTTCATTTTGATACTCCGAAATACCTTTATCTGCCGTCTCTTGAAGTATATCCTCTATGCTAAATGATTCATGTTGTATCAAAGGAAAATTTGTTTCTGTTGTGTCACAGTAAGGACTGACAAAGCTATCATATTTATCTCCAAAATATTTTTTTCGTAAATTTTCATTAAACAGTCTTTGGATTGGGACATCCATTTGTGAACATGCATCCCAAAGTTGAGCGAATTCTTTCTGTTCATTATCTTTTAATTTAGCTATAAGAAGCGATTTAAGAATCTCATGTTTTTGAAGTTGTACTCCTCGATTATTCATAATTTCAAAATATGATGCGACATCAGTATCTTCTGGTATTTCTACTAGAACCAATTTTACATTGTTGGAAAAATAGTCTATAAACTTATCCTTGTCGGGCAAATTGTTAATTGTAATAGATGAAATGTTATTTGCATCTAAATTTGCTTCATTGATATACATAACCGCATTTTTTAAATGCATTATTTGTGGATAATCTATTCTTTCGATATCCCCACTAGTATAAAATTCTTTAAAAAACGCCTCAACTTCTGGGCGAGAATCATAAAACAAACAAGGATGTTTGCTGATTTCCAATATTTTAGCAATTAAAGACAGAGTGGTTAAACGTTGTTGACCGTCAATTACTTCGTAATCACCATTCTGACGTTTTAAAACGACTAAACTCCCTATAAAATAATTACTATTTCTATTCTTTTTAAATGATTCATAGGATTCATAGACATCCTGTAACAACTGTTCTATTTCTTTCCTTCGCCATGCATAATTTCTTTGATATAATGGAACAATATATTTCCCTTTTTCAAAAATTTCTTTTATGCTTTTTTCTAGTTTTATTGTTTCCATCATTTCCCTTCTTTTATAAAATTAATAACTGATTGATCTATATTAGAAAAGTAGTCTAAGTTCTTATTTTCTTTCTCTTTTTCAAGTAACTGCTGAAACCGTACTAATTCAGCCAATTCCTTTGCTTGAATAATAATGTTAAAATATTCATGAGGCAATTCCGCAACCTTATTATATTTTACTTGTTTATATGCAAGTCTGTTCAAATAGATTAAACGATAGATTACCTTATAGTATTTGTTAAGCCCTTTCTCTCCAAATTTATCAAAAAGGACAAAAATCAACGATTTATAAAGTTCTCTTAAATATGTATCTCCATTACGACGTGCATTTTTTTTGGGGTAAAATGCATGATCGTCAAACTGTCCTTTATCATCTTCATAGTGCAAACAATATTTATAGAAAAAAGACTTAAATTCAGAAAGTTGAAACGAGCCTAACTCCAGAAACATTCGTTTATAAATTTCAACATAAGTTTCAATGTACTCAAAAAAAGGTTTCCCGTTCACTATGTTTTGATTGATGCTTACAAACGGATTAATATTTTCTCCATCACCTGATATAAATCTAGTTTGGGTAGATACGGTTCCTTCTAAGACATTTTTGTAAAATTTTGATGTTAAATATTGTAACAATTGTGGGTTTTGATATGGATATTGTGCAAGATGATTTTTGTCTATGGAAAACCCCTTAAATTCATGAATTTCTTTCTTTGTAAATTTATATGCTGCTTCTTTTTTAGACCATATCCTACTTCGATATATTTGTTCGTTAAATAATTGTTTTAAGATATCTATATTCCCTTTAGCATCCTTCACCATAGATGGAGTTATGTCATACATAGTGGAGACTTCCCATTGTTTATCACACTTGATTTTTTCATCTTGACCATTCAATTCCATTGCACGAATATGATAAGCCTTCAATAAATTATAAGCTTCAAGTTCTTTTCCCCTTCCATTTTGAGAATCGAACATTTGAAATGCTTCAGACAAATCAGAAACAACTATTTTTACAAACTCACATGACTCATTTATATATTTAAAATAGTCTGTTCTATTTTCCTTGCAATTTTCATCTAACCAAGAATCAATATATGCATAATTGCTTTTAATGTTATTATAAGAATCCATGTGGTTATATCTCAAATTACAAGACAAAATATCTTCTTTATAGCATGCTTTTTTAATTAAAAATAGGGTTGTTATTCTTTGCTGTCCGTCTACCAAATCCAGTGAGTTTTCTGCGTTATTGTCATGCAAAATGACACTACCTATTCTGTATTGTTTTTTGCCAAAGGTTTTGCTTGTCAGAATATCTTCTAACAACTGACGTACATTCTCTGTCTCCCATCTATATGGTCGTTGATATTCAGGGATTCTTAGATTCTTTAATGATAATATATTTTCGACTTTTACTATGCTTGCATTAATTTCTGACATGTCAGCAATGATGTTATATGATTAGTAATTTATTCATTAAATATTTTCAAGTTTCTCTTTTAGAAAAACCATCCAATTTCCATCGTATTCGATTGGGGAAAATGAACGCTCAGTAGGATCTTTGTCCATATCGTAAGTAATTACCGCTACTTTCCCTATAAGAGCAGAATTTACTTTCTCATATGGCATATTACGCCCCCATCCCTTTTCCTCTTTCAGTTGTCTCATAAATGAGTCTATATTAATAATGCACTTTTGTTTTATTGGAATCTCATAGGACAGACAATCCAATTCAATGTTCAAGACGTAATCTCCTTTCCCAAAGAAACGAAAGGAACCATTACTGCCAACAATGTGTGTCCCTGATGGAGTCTCACCATTCTTAACTCCTTGAATGATGCCGGTATTTGCATTAAGCGAAACCGTAACTGTTGCTTTGGTTTTCCAAAATTTATATTTGTGTGAACCATCTTTATTGAAGGGACATGACAACTGGCACATTTGCAGGAATCTATAGGGATCGTTTACTACTGTTTTAATTGCGTTGATTATCAGATTGCCCCAATTATGCCATTCCACGGACATCAAATAATAATCTTTACGTTTACGTTGAATTACATCATATTCAGAGAGAATAGCATCTTTTCTTAGCATGAATGGTTTATATAACCCATCAACATCTAAATAAAACCTCGTTCGAATTTCATTTTTATGGGGGTCATCCATGGGTTTGAAGACAAGTTCCATTACGAAATTATCAATCTTTATATAAACACCACAGGAATTTCCATATGGTTCAATATATTCCAATTCAACCTCACCGGACTGACTATTCTTTAATACATAGTCGTGGAATAATTTGTATTGCTGTCGAAACTCAAATTTCAATTCTTCAAGTGTATTCATAGTGATGTCGTTATTATTTCCATTTCTGGCGTTAGAACTGTTCCATTTGCGCGTTTAATGCGTTTCGGAGTAACTTTAAATATTTTGCTCATAATCTGTATTTTTAAAATTGTAGTTTAGTTTTCAAATATATCCAAAACAATCAATCCCTCCAACTCAACACACAAACATTTTCATTCTCCCTATTTATTATCAATGTTTTCTATTGTGTAGGTTGTTGTACTTGCAGAAATAAATATGTTACAATCTGTATAACTCTAACAACACGCAAAAAAAAGCGTGTTGTTATTACGGAGCGACCTATCCCAACCTATCCCCCCATCACAACAATCCGAAACAAGCCCTCTTGGTTGTACGCGGTGCCCCACAAAACATCTGGAGTGTTCTGAAATGACTCGATCCATTTCGTGAGAGTTTGTAGTTCCTTGATCAGCAGAGGGTGTTCTTGGGGGATATTGAAAAATAGGAGGAGACGTTCAAATGAATTGTATTGGTCGATTTCATTCTTGATATTCTCCAACGCTAGGACCATTCGCTTGCTTGTTGTGTCGTCAACAGCTGTTTCAAGAAGGGAAATGGGTCCATCTCCTTGAAAGAAATCGCAAATGTCGTGGGCATCCAACTTCACATAGCTTTTGGGTGCGTTAAGCATCTCGTTGATAAGCAATTCGACATCAGAGCACATTCCCTCTTTTTGTGTGGGTTGTATTCTACTAATCACTCTGTCCAGTGCCAAACAGTCACCCTCTGAGTATTCGTGTGTATTCATCATCTTTCTTCGAATTTTGGTTATTATGGGCAAAGAAAAAAGAAACCTCTGCCGGATAGGGGCAGAGGTGGGGGATTTTATCATAACTGAAACTAATTTTTTAAGGATTTTACCTTAAAAATTCGCAGTACTACTGCGAATTTTCATTGAAAATGTGAAGTAGTACTGCGAATTTTCAATCATCACAACCATCCGAAACGAGGAATTTTGGCAGGAAGTAATGCAAATTTTCAATACTTTTCCGAGCGACTTCCCACTTCCACATAGAGGCCTTTTGTATCGGCGGTACCAATCCATAGCGTGTGCTTCACGGATTGGATGCGGGGGAGGAGGGCGGTGTAGGGGATGAAGTGGAGCATGGAGGATTACATATCCTTTTTGTTAAATCTTCTATGAATTTATAATATTCGTCTAATTTCGAAATTATTTCTTTTCTGTTTTCTCCATTAATAGTTGGCATATGGTAGTATACACGACCGTTTGACGCCTTTGTATCTAGAGAGTAGCCATCAGTCACAGGGTACTTTTTAAGAATTTCTTTTTCGTAGTATTCCCAACACTTTTGAGGAGTAGAAGAGCCAACAGCCCATGTAGTTATATTGATTTTAAAAATACCTGTTGGATTGTCTGGCGTTGCTTCGAATTCCGACTCTATACCTATTCTCGTCTCAGTGTCATCATTAAAAGATATTCCCAAGTCCAATCCATTATATAACCACCATTTATCTTCATTCTTTTTCGATTCATTCAATTCAGTTAATATGTCTTGAATTTGTTTCCCCTGTTGTATATATTCCTTATCTAATTTTTCTACTACACTTTTAAATAATTCATATACACTATCAAACTCATCCAAATTGTTAGGAAAATATTTCCAGATTTGATTTCTATTATTTAGTGTCAAAATATTTTCGTCTTTAAAACGCATTAAAAGTGTATTGTCGATATTTTTGTGGCTTTCATATTCCGCCTGACAAAAAAATTGTCCATTATCACCTATTCCTATGATGATTCCTTCTCCATCATTATCTATAGTAACATCTAACAAATAATTTTGATGTTCACAAGGTCTAAAAGACGGATAATCTGACTTAACCTTGTTTTTATATTTTTCAAAAAATTCGTTTTTGATCTTGTCTTTTAACGATTTCATTTGAGTTAATATAACATCAAAATTCTTAATGTTTTCGTCAAGAACTCTTTCTTTTTCAATTTCTCCACTTTTCTCATCAATCTTCAAATGCTCGATTAAAAATTTTTCTAATTCCATATTCATATTTTTTTGGTTGTTTCTTAATAGATAAATACCTTCCAAATAATCAACATATTGTACTAATGCAGTATACAAATACACATCTTTTTGTTTCACATTAGGAATGACATCCGATTTTAACCAAGGTAGCACATATTCCTTAAAAGAAAAATTTATGTATCTGTTCTCGAAGTCGACTTTATATGTACCCCAGCTTTGGAGGGCTGGCTCTTTTGATTCTGGTGGCAAATAGATAATGTAAATATTTTCTTCTTTGTACCCCTTGCTCTTAGTCTTTTCTATATAGCGCGAAATTTGTGCATCTTGATCGTCTGCTCCACATGCTTTGTTTTCAAAAATTATAGCATAGTCTTTGTCTTTAATCCATAAATCAATACGTTCTATTTCCTGAGTTATTTTTGGTTTTTGTATTTGAATATCTTTGAAAGAATCTTTTCTACATTGAGAAGATATATAATCTAACAACGATTGTAGAATTTCATATTCACCTTTTTGATTCCTAAATTCCAGAAATTTCAACAAAATTCGACTATGTGCATTTTCGTTTATATGTAGTTCGTCAATTATATTGACGTAATATGGTATTTTCAACAGTTCTCGTGTGCGGATTTTTGAAAATTCATCCACTAACTTTAGGAGTTTTTCACATTCGTTTGAAATTTCCGAACATATTTCTAAAGACGATTCTTGCATAATGCTAAATTTATTGTAATGTTAGTTCTGTTGTTTGCTGTAATTGTATTTCACTCCCAAATATATTAAAAATAATCAACGCCACAACTAAAATCCCACCTTTTTCCTCTCTCTCTTCTCTAATCGTTCATTGTCGCAGTGCTCCATCAGTTTCTTGAGGGAGTGGGCGGTTTCGCCGTGCAGGATGGTGTCGATGGTGTGGTGACGGGCGATGTTCTCGATCTGTCCGCCACTGAAGTCGTATTGCGTCGCCAAGGTGTGGATCTCTTCGTCGCCCAAAGAGGGGAGCATCTCGTGCCAAATGTTCTTGCGGGCCTCCAAGGTGGGTTTGTTGAACTTGATCTTGTAGAGGAATCGTCGCTCGAACGCCTTGTCCAGGTTCTGGGCGAAGTTCGTGGTGGCAATCAGGATTCCGTTGAAGGTCTCCATCTCCTGCAGGATGATGTTCTGCATGGAGTTCTCCATCTTGTCGACTGCATGCTCCGCACCCTCCTTCCGCTTGTTGATGATGGCATCCGCCTCGTTGAAGAGCAGGATGGGTATGAGGTCCAATTTTTCCGCCTTCGCACGGTATTGATCGAACACAGCCTTAATGTTCTTCTCACTTTCGCCTACCCACATGCTCTTTATTTCGGGGATGTTCACTTGTATGATGTCACGTCCCGTAAGTCGCGCGAGTTGCATTGCGGTCTCGGTTTTGCCTGTGCCGGGTGCCCCGTAGAAGAGGCAGGTGAGTCCACAGCGGAACCCTTTGTCCTTCATCTGTTGGCGAATCGCCTTGTAATGCTCCTCCTCCAGAATATGCTTCAGGTCCTCTATTTGAAGGGTGATCTCCTGGTCGTAGAATAGCTCCTTCGCAGTGATTTCCTCGTGCTTGATGAGATTATTGCGCTGGGTCTCCCGATTCATCGAGGAGAGGTTTAGTTCGGGGAAGAGCTCTTCCTTGACTTGCCAGGTCATGCGGAACGACTCCTTGTTGACAAAACCACCATCGTTGTTGTATTCGATTATTTTTCTTTTCAATAGAGGATGAGAACCACGGTTTAGGCTTGTTTTCGTAAAACTCCATTCTAATTTATTATCGAATAGGGAACGTAATTTATATAATTCAATCGAATCGTCATTATAGTTAACAAACAGATGCGAGATGTATACTAAGAGCAGTTCGTCCTTCTCGACGAAACCGAAACTACGTAGTTTTTGTACAAAGACGAGGTGTTGGTTGTCATCTAATAGTCTTTTGACACGGGTTTTGGCCAGTTCGAAGGTGAGTTCATCGTCAGTTCGCATTGAGAAGATTTCTTCCAGTACGAGGAACAGCTCGACGCAAGTGATGTTGACATGTTTTTCCGGAATGAACTTTTCGTCTTTTCTAAAGGCATCAATGGCTTTCATGGGAAGACGATAGCTTATGAGTTGCCTTTTACGAGAGCAATAGACTATGCCACGTTGTTCCAATCCGTCGATGTCGTTCATGAATCGGAGGATGGTAGATGAACTACAATCGAATTTTTCGGCAATATCTCTGAGGCTCGTATTGGACTCGGTAAAGAAAAATTCGACGAAGAGAGCCAACATCACACTTTGCCTCATGGTGATTTCCTGCTTCTCGGAGATATACTTCAGCGGTTTGGCCGCCTTCTTGAAAATCTCTTCGCTCAAGTGAGTCTCTTTTGATAGCTTCACTACCTGCTCCATAGCTGTGATCAGGTTCATTCCTTCCTTTGTCTTCTTCTTTGTTCCCATAATCGTTACTGTTTTTTTGCAAAGGAAGACACAACCTACGCCATTTTGTGGCATGGGTTGGGGTGTTTATCAGAAATTTTGTTAAATTTTATTTATTCAACATTGGATTATACATCATGATGGCGTTGTCCTCTGCTACTATTTCTTCGGTTACTTTCCTTCTCAGTGGACTTCGTTCAATTGGTTTCTCTACTTGGTGTATCATGTTGTTACGTATTTATTTAGGACAAATATACTGAAAAACGGCACTATGAAATGCAATGAATTGAGAATCTTATAGATATTTAGATAAAAATTTGGATATCCGATACTATTTGTCTATTTTTGTCGGTGGCTAAGGCGAGTTGAAAAATTGTGGATTGATGAATTGATAGTCACAGAAGAGAATCTTTAGCCGTTTTTATAAATAGTATATTTGTCATAAACATTGTATTATATAGGGAGTTAATCATTTTACACTAACAGACCATTAAAAAACACAAAATCATGAATAAGAAAATCATTACACTTTTCGCGGCTACGCTTATGGGCATAGGTATAGCAGACGCACAGTTAAACCAAAGCACTTGCAAATTTTTGGGTAACATCACCTCGCGCAATCAAATACAGCCTGGCGCTGGTTCTTTAAAATATGAAGAACTGTGGGACCAGCTTACCTGCGAGAACGAAACTAAATGGGGGGTGATCGTGAATTGTACGGTAAGCAGCGGTGAAGAGGGAGTTAAAAAATGGAATTGGTCAACTCCTGATGCTCACTATAAATGGTGCAAGGAGCATGGCGTGTTGTTTAAATTCCACTGTCTTGTTTGGACCAGTCAGTTTCCGTCATGCGTAAAAGGTCTGAAAGGAAGTGCATTGAAAGAACAGATTGGATATTGGATGGATGCTGTTGCGATCAAATATCCTGATGTGGCAATAATTGATGTGGTCAATGAAGCTATTAAAGGACATGCTGAAGGTGAAAGCGGTGCTATGGACTTAAAGAATGCTTTGAGTCAGGCGTTAGGTAACAGTAGTGATCCTTACGACTATAAATGGATTGCTGAGGCATTCCGAATGGCTCGTGAGCGATTCCCGAATGCTGTGTTGATCTATAATGACTATAACACACTTACTCATCAAAAAACTGACTTCATAAACCTTGTCTCTTCTTTGGTACAACAAGGTGCACCAATAGACGCTTATGGACACCAAACGCATGATTTGGATGACTATTACAGTGGACACAATAGTAGTATGAATGGCTTTGAAGATAATTTGAAGGATATTCACGACCAAATCACGCGAAAAGGTGGTAGGGAGTTGCAGTGTTATATCACCGAGTATGATATCAATCAGTCTAATGACAACACCCAGTTGAATATCATGAAGGGTTCTTTCCCTATAATGTGGGAGGCTGATTTTGTTTCTGGTATTACTATTTGGGGATCTGTTCAGGGTAAAACATGGAGAAATGGTACTTGGATAGTAGATGGAAATGGAAATGATCGTGCCAGCATGAGTTGGTTGCGTGAATACATGGCATCCGATAAAGCTAAGAACGTAACCGCAAAATTCTGTGGTAAAGATGCTGGTGGTCCTGCAGGCCCATCAGCAAGCATCGAGGTGAGCAAATCTACAATTGTGCTTGGCAAAAGTGTCGATTTGAAAGTTAAAGTGAATAATGTTGAAGATGGTATTAAAAGCATAACCTACTACGATGGAAGTACAAAAATAGGTGAAGGCGAAAGTTACACTTGGACTCCAGAAACTGCTGGTAGCCATAAGATTACCGTAGAGGTAGTCACAAATGGTAATGAGACGGTGAAAGGTAGTACGACTGTAACAGTGGTTGAGCCAAACCATCCTTATGGCGGAACAGCGGCAGTCATCCCAGGAAAGATTGAAGCAGAGAATTATGATGAAGGAGCTTCTGGCATGGCTTTCTACGATAAGTCTGAAGGAAACAAATGTGATAGTTACAACAATTATTATCGTAAAGATGATGTTGACCTCAAGGAAATCTCAGACGGTGTGGCCGTTGGTTCGTTCGAAGGTGATGAGTGGTTGTCTTATACCGTTGATGTGCAAGCAGATGGTGAATACGATGTGACATTGCGCTTGGGTGAAGGTGGTAATTCTGGCTCATTGTCAGTAGAGTTTGACGAATCAAATGTGTCATTCGATGTTAATGTTAATAAAATAGGTGATTGGGGTGAATTTGATGAGGTGAAGTTGTCTAAGAAGGTCACTCTTAAGAAGGGTGTGCAGAACATGGTCATCAAAAATACAGGAAGCTATATTGATATAGACTGGATTAAGTTTGATGGCGACTTTGTTGGTCTTAATGAAGCTGCAGTCACTCCTGTCACAATTGCGCCTAACCCTGCATCGTCAGTGGTTGAGATTTTTGGTGCGACACCAATCAGTGTCGAAATTATCTCGACAACAGGTGCTGTGGTGAAGGAAAGCACTGAAAACGTTATCTCCGTTGCTGATTTACAAGATGGTAATTATGTAATTCGCATCATCACGGAAAATGGCGTTACAATAAAGAAATTTGTCGTTAAAAAATAAAACACACTCTGTTTTTACAGATTAGTATGACATAAAACGAGGGCGTATCAAAATCTGATTTTTGATGCGCCCTCGTCTTTGTTTTCAATCTATGGAGGAGGGGAACCGAGAATCGAGGAAGGAGATTTTTTGCTATTTATTTTGTCAAATGAAATAAAACCGCTATTTTTGCACCTCGTTAGTAAAAATTTAAAATTAACTAATTAATAATTGTTTATATGTTAAATCATTACGAAACCGTTTTCATTTTGACTCCCGTTTTGTCTGATAATCAGATGAAGGAAGCGGTTGAAAAATTCAAAACAGTCCTTACAGACAATGGCTCTAAGGTCATCAATGAGGAGTGTTGGGGTCTTCGCAAGTTGGCTTACCCTATCGAAGGAAAGTCAACAGGCTTCTATTGCCTATTGGAGTTTGAGGCAGAACCTACTATTGTGAACACATTGGAAACTCAGTATCGTCGTGACGAAAAAGTAATTCGTTACTTGACTACTAAGTTAGATAAGTTTGCAATTGAATATTCTGCAAAGAGAAAAAGTTTAAAATCTAAAGAAAAGGAGGCTTAATTATGGCAGCTCAAAATTCATCAGAAATTAGATATTTAACTCCTCCATCAGTAGAAGTTAAGAAGAAAAAATATTGTCGTTTCAAGAAAAGTGGTATCAAATATATCGATTACAAAGACCCTGAGTTCTTGAAGAAATTTTTGAATGAGCAAGGTAAAATCTTACCTCGCCGTTTGACTGGAACTTCTTTGAAATACCAAAGAAAAGTAGCTCAAGCTGTTAAGAGAGCTCGTCACTTGGCATTGCTTCCATTCGTAACCGATTTGATGAAATAATAAAAGGAGGGACAGACAATGGAAATTATATTATTGCAAGACGTTCAAAATCTGGGATATAAAGACGAAGTCGTTAAGGTAAAGAACGGTTACGGACGTAACTACCTTATCCCTCAAGGAAAAGCTATTTTGGCTACTCCTTCTGCTAAGAAAGTGTTGGAAGAAAACTTGAAACAACGTGCTCACAAGTTGGCTAAGATCAAGGCTGATGCTGAAGAATTGGCTGCTAAGTTGAATGGTGTTTCTTTGACTATTCCTGCTAAAACTAGTGCTACTGGTACTATCTTCGGTTCTGTTAACAATATCCAAATTGCTGACGCTTTGGCAAAGAAGGGATTCGAAATAGACAGAAAGATTATCTCTATTAGCGATAACGTTAAAGAATTGGGTAATTATAAGGCTGTTATCAAACTTCACAAAGAGGTTTCTGCTGAAATCAGTTTCGAAGTGGTTGCTGAATAATTCCAATTATTTCAAATATCAAGAGGATGTGTTTCTGACACATCCTCTTTTTTTATGTCATCCAACCAGACTCTTCCAATCTGCCTGTCCATTTTTTTGCAAATTATTTATCGTTCAGTTGGCAATTGAAAAAATTATTATATCTTTGCACCCGTTCGTCTAACTGTGTATTAGGCAGTTAACGTTCGGAAAGTATAAATGTTTATCAATATTGTGTGTATTTAAAAAACGAATTTTATGGTAAAACTGAACGGAAAGATGAAACATTTCGTGGGGGTATTGATGTTTCTATCTTGCTCATTGTTTATGAGTGCTGCTAATTACCCCGCAGGGTCTCCAGTTGCTTTAAATGGTAAGTTGAAGGTTGTTGGAACTCAGTTGGTAAACGCGTGTGGTAATCCCATACAACTAAGGGGTATGAGTACGCATGGTCCTCAATGGTATGAAAACTGTATTTGTACAGAGATGTTGGACGTTTTGGTGGATCAATGGAAAATTGATGTGTTCCGTATCGCTATGTACGTACAGGAACAGGGATATGTGACCAACCCAAACAAGTGGAAAAACTTTATTGATACATACGTGGATGAGTGCGCTAATCGTGGTATCTATTGCATGATCGACTGGCATGTGCTCAATCCTGGAGATCCTAATGCAAACCTCAATGATGCTAAAGATTTTTGGAACTATATGTCTCAGAAACATGGTTCTAAAGATCACGTCTTGTTCGAAATCTGCAACGAACCAAATAGTGGGTGCTCTTGGTCGACAGTAAAAGAGTATGCTGAAAACATCCTGAAAATCATTCGTAATCAAAACAATGATGAAACGGTTGTCATTGTCGGTACTCCTACCTGGAGTCAGGACGTGGATAAAGCTGCTGAAAATAAATTGTCTTATTCCAATGTGATGTACACTCTCCATTTCTACGCTGGTACGCATGGCGCTTCCTTGCGTTCTAAAGCAGAATCTGCAATGAGAAATGGATGCGCCATTTTTATTACTGAGTTCGGTACAAGTTCTGCTTCGGGTGATGGAAATTACAGCCCTGATGCTACAAAAACATGGATCAATTGGGCTAATCAGAATAAAATCAGTTGGATCAACTGGAGCTATTCGGACAAAGGTGAGGTGTCTGCTGCCTTGAAACCGGGAGCTTGTAATTCTAGAAGCTGGAATAACACGACAGATTCTGGATCTTTGATTAAGAGCCTAATCTCCACCGACCGTATGAGTTATACTGCTTGCAATGGTCAAAACAACCAGAATAACCAAAATAACCAAAACAACCAGAATAACCAGAACAATCAAAACAATCAAAATAATCAGAACAACCAAAACAACCAAAATAATCAAAACCAACAGAATCAGCAGACTCAAGCTGCACAATGTCCTCAGTTGGTTGATAACATTGCCATCAAAAACATCTATCGTATCGTTAATAAAAACAGTTGCCGTGTTCTCTCCTTCGCAGATGATCAGGAGAATGCCAAACTGATTCAGAAAGATCGAAACGAGAATGATAAGAAACAATGGTTCCAATTGCAAGATGCTGGAGATTACTACTTGGTTAGAAACATGTCTAGCAATAAATATCTGACCAATAAATACAATCCGAATGATGGTGCAGAGATTGTTCAGAATCAGTTGAGCGATTATGATAATCCTTCTGAACGATGGAAGATCTCAAAACAAAATGGTACATGGTTCAGATTTGAGAACAAGAGCTGCAATAATGCTTCTTCAGCATTGGAGGTTTCTCAATCTAAGATGGATGATGGAGCTCAAGTGGTTCAATCTACCAACTGGGCATCCAAAGATAATCAGTTGTGGGGCTTTGAATTTGTTTCAGACGGAACGGATGTGTACGACCTCAAAGCATCCTCTTTGTATATCGTGCCTACCATTGTTGAGAATGAGTTTAGCGTGGGAGGTGATGAGAGTGAATATACTGAACTGACCATCTATTCAATCACTGGTCTGAAGGTGTCTGAGTTCTCTCAACAATCTGTCTATAATGTTTCGGGACTCTCCGCTGGAACCTATTTCGTTGTCATGTCAAAGAATGGGGCTCCGGTGAAACGAACGACTATTCTGAAGAAATAGTCTGAGTCCGGTTTGGATGATATGTCACGACACTACTTGATTCATAATCACATAAAAACTATTCTAAAAAATTAAATGTACGTCTGATGAAGGCTGGAACATTCGCAAAATGAATGTTCCGGCCTTTTTTATGGATAATTTGTGAAAACATAACACACCTTATGTTTTTTTAAGACAAATAACAGTTGATAAATGCCAATTTTATTTGTATGTTTGCGTTTGTATTGTAGAACAAATTAAATAAATGGAATATGAGAATAAACAGAGTTTTATATAGCATGCTTGTTTGTGGATTTCTTTCTTCAATGAATGCTCTCTACTCGCAGCGATATGATGGAGAAGAATTTGGGGATGCTGTTCCAGTTGGACAGGAGGTTCGCCCTGGTGTTCGATTGCATACGGAAGAATCGCAAGCGGATTATAAGATTGATGCAAAAGGGAATACAATTTTAACACGTTATATAAATCAAGATCCTAATTATTATCGTCCAGAAGTGGAGAAGGGGAGCTATGCGGAGTGGCTTCTCAGTCGGGAACTTTACCCTGTTGGTTACAAAACTCACCTTTATGACGGATCGGTAAAGTCTCACGAGTGTCAGGTGGGTGTCTTAAAATATGATTTAATAGGACAGGACTTGCAGCAATGTGCAGATGCAGCAATGCGTCTTCGTGCTGAGTATTTGTATGAGAAAGAACAGTATGATAAGATTCATTTTAAGTTCACTTCAGGATTCCGTTGTGATTACAAAAAGTGGAGGATGGGTTTTCGTGTTAAGTTCGAAACGAAAAGCAAAGCTACATGGGTCAGATCTGCTGATTTGAGTTATGATTATGCTTCTTTCAAGGAGTATCTGAAACTTGTCTTTACATACGCTGGAACTTATTCTTTATCGAAAGAGTTGGTGCCAGTTTCTATTGAGGATGTAAAGCCAGGTGATGTGTTGATTAAGGGTGGTATGCCAGGACATGTGGTGACTGTGATGGATGTCTTGAAATCGAAAGATAATAAGACTGTGAAGATGATGTTCTCGCAAAGTTATATGCCTGCTCAGGAGATTGAGATTTTGAAGAATGCGGATGGCTCTCCTTGGTTTACCATCGATCTAAAGAATGATAATGCAATGATTTATACGCCAGAATACGTATTCTATAAGAATCAGTTTATGCGTTGGGCAGACCAATGATTGGGCGATGAAGGGTAGGCTGGTTGGTATATTGTTATTGCTTGGCATAACTCTTGGTTATGCGCAAACGGATGTGTCACTACCTACTGGTGTTCGCAAACTGATGAGAGCCTATCCGAATTTCGTTCAAGGATATGCGGATGGTAAGGTGCGGTTTTCAGACGGAAGCGAGATGACGTATGATGATGGTCGAGAGAAGTCATACGAAGAGCGGATGAATACGGCGGATTTGGAGGATATGTTTTCTATTCCGTATGATACGTCAGTGTGGAAGCCCTCCTATTTGTACGACCCTGGTCGCGCACGTTGCGAATCTTTCTTTCGTAAGATGTATGGCAACTCCTCCAATGAGGTTCAGTCTCATTTGGTGCGTGTTGATTGGTTTGGACAGAAGATATTGTTTACCGCTGTGAATGGAGCAGCCGATAGTTTGAAGGCGGTGGCGGCAGAGTTGTCTCGGTTGCCGAAGTCCTACATGAAATATTTCTCTGGCGCTTCCACATTTTATTGGCGTAAGGTGCGAGGAATGGATCGCTTGAGTGCTCATAGTTATGGCATTGCCATCGATATTAATGTAAAGTATTCAAATTTTTGGTTGTGGTCCAATCCTGGTAAGAGTGAAAAGGATCAAATAGTATATAAGAATCGTATACCGCGAGAGATTGTGGAGATATTTGAACGACATGGATTCATTTCTGGTACGAGATGGTACCATTATGACACCATGCATTTTGAGTTTCGTCCGGAATTGCTTGTGGAATAAAGGTGAATTTAAAGAGATGCAGAAAATAGAATTTGAACTTAGAGAAGGCGAAGAGTATATTCAGCTTATTCAGTTGCTGAAGGCAACGAATGTCGCCTATAATGGAGCCGAGGCACAGGGAATGGTCTCGGATGGCTTCGTACTCCGTAATGGTGTGGTGGAGCTGCGAAAAAGAGCTAAAATCGTGTCAGGAGACGTTATTACAATTGCAGATTATGAAATTACGGTTAAGTGATCTAAAATGGCTCCTAGCGTTGTTTCTGACGCTTTTTTCCTGTCGGAATGATGAAAGTGACATACCGGAGTCTGAAGTCTATGTAAAGACCTCTTATAGCGAATATCAAGCATTATTGATGCCGAATAGCGCTGTTGTGTATGAAAAGGATAATATATATCCTGCTAATTTCAGATTGGGGTATGGCGGCGTGGTTATATTCAGGGATATGGATCGACAGGTGCATTGCTGTGATTTGTCATGTCCGTATGAGAATCTGCGTTCGGTACTGTTGACAATCAAGATGCCTTATGCTACATGTCCTGAGTGTGGCTCAAAATTTGATTTGACGTATGGTGCTTGTAATCCAGTCAAGGGCCCTGCCACTTGTGGATTGAAATTGTATCATAACATACGTGATAATGGAGAATACATCAAGGTAGTGAATTAAGGTGTAGTCTGTCCTATAAATTCAGAAGTTCTACGAAATGAATTGAAAGAATTCGCATAAAAGCATTCGTAGAGATGGTGCTTACACCGTCTCTACGATAAATGCCTTTTATTTCATTTTCTTTATTACCTCGTTTACTAGTTTGTTGCCCAGTGTTTTTGCGATGGAGGTTAATGCTTTGCCATACCATGTGGTACTGCTGGAGGCGCTTTTCTTTGCTTTTGCTTTCGCTTCTTTTTCTTCCTCCTTCTTTCTCTTCGCTTCTTCTTTTTCTGCCAACTCTTGTGCTCTTCTTTCTTCTTCCTCTTTCTTCTTTTTCTCAGACTCTTTGATAAGCATTTCGTAAGCAGATTCACGTTCTACGGTTTCACCGTATTTCTTTTCCAAGCCCGACTCCTTAATGGCAGTTCTTCTCTCTTCCTCGGTGATCGGACCAATCTGGCCTTGTGGACATAACATTTTGGCGCGTTCAACTATGGTTGGAGCACCTTTTTCGTCCAAGAAGGAGATGAGTGCTTCTCCCGTTTCCAATTCGAGCAAAGCTTTTTCTGTATCGAAGGACTCGTTTGCACGGAATGACTGAGCCACTGCTTTGACTGCCTTTTGGTCTTTTGGTGTGAAGGCACGTAAAGCATGTTGAATCTTGTTACCAAGTTGACCCAATACGTTCTCTGGAATATCCATTGGGTTTTGTGTGATGAAATAGACACCAACGCCCTTCGAACGAATAAGTCTAACCACCTTCTCAATTTGCTCCATTAGTGCTTTAGAAGCATCGTCGAATAGCAAGTGAGCCTCGTCGAAGAAGAAGATGAACTTTGGTTTGTCCATATCACCCACTTCTGGTAATTTATTGTAGATGGTGGTCAGCAACCACATTAAGAATGCAGAGTAGAGTTTTGGATTGTTGTACAACTTATCTGCGGCAAGGATGTTGATCATACCCTTCTTGATGCCATTCATCTTTTCTACACTGAAGAAGTCGTCGATATCAAACTCAGGGAGTCCGAAGAATTGATTTCCACCTTGTTCTTCCAATGCTAAAAGGTTTCGTTGGATGGAACCAACGGATACGGAAGATATGTTACCGTATTCTGTTTGGAATTCTTTTGCGTTTTGACCGATATAGTTCAATGCGGCACGAAGATCCTTCAAATCGTCCAATGGCATATTCTTGTCTTCGCAAATGCGAAATACAGCATTAAGCACGCCCTCTTGCGTATCGGTGAGCGACATGATTCGGGAGAATAATAATACGCCAAAATCTTTGATGGTGACACGCATAGGGTGTCCTTGTTCTCCGTACACGTCAAAGAATTGAGTAGGGTATGGTTGAAATTCGAAAGTGACGCCAAATTGTTCCTGACGTTTAGCTATGAATTTGGTTAATTCTCCGGCTTTGTAAACACCAGATAAGTCACCTTTCATATCGGCCATGAAGCAAGGTACTCCAAGGTCGCTGAATGACTCTGCCAATACTTGTAGAGAAACGGTTTTACCTGTACCTGTGGCACCTGCGATCAGTCCGTGACGATTCGCCATCTTAGGCTCTAAGACCAATGGGTGGTCTGAATGAGCTACGTATAATTTTTCTTCGCTATTTATCATGATCTGTTTATTCTGTGGTTGATACTAATTCTTCACTGTTTTGTTTTTTCTTCTCTTTGGCTCTTTTGACAAGGAAGAAAATAAGTGCTCCAACTGCAGCAAGCAGTGTGATAGCTAATATCGGACGATAGAAGATCCATGCAATTGCAATGACGATGAGTGACCAGATGGTTCCGACAACACCGCAAACTATGTTGGTACCCAAATTGGCAATGGATGAAAGGAATGGAATAATCTTCAGAATGATGACAATAATGTTGAAGATATACTTCAAACCATAGATGACCAATAACGTACCGATTAGTCTGAAGAACCATGCAGTCATAGTATTGGAATCTTGTTCGTCTTGGAATGTTTTGTCGAGAGACTGAATACCCGTGCTAATGGCTGACACTTTATAACCATTGTCGCTGATGTACTCTTCGAATGTGTTGTTGACCACTTTTGCCCAAATAGAGACATCTGTAGGCATAATCTTCTGGAAGGTGATGCGTACGTCGCCGATAGCAGGATCATTAGGATTAGCACCTATGTACACTCGGTTGCCACCTACATGAACATATTCACCATTAGGTTGATAAGGTCTTTCTGATATATTTGTTTTGCTTTGAAGTATATTCTTAGCAGTGGTATTAAAGGCTTGTTTTTTCTCTTTTGGGAGTTGAATATAGACGTCTTGTGCTCCACTTATCTGAGAGGAAAGGAAATCAGGTATTTTGTATGCACCGATGGTTACGTTGGGTGCTAAAAATGTTTCACTTTCAATTGTGGATAAAGTGAAGTTTTTGTTTTTGTATTCAGGGTCTTTGAATTCAGCTGAGTTTTGTGGTGATGAAAGCCACTTCTTTTCGTATGTATAAGTGATGGTTGTCTCTTGTGAACCACCAAATTTGTCTTTGCTTTCAGAATGTGTGTGTTCTTCCCATTGGTAATACTCTACTGTACGTATAAGTTTGATAGCAGTAGCACCAATGTTGAATTCATGATCGATAAGAGAGTCATTTGTTGTTGCGAACCCGGTTGAAAAAATCATTTTTCCATTAAGGGTGTTGTTGATTGTGGAGAGGTCACTTACTAGAGTGGTTTCCTTATACGCTTCTTTGTTTGCATCGGATGTCTTTACGGTTCTTCCTTCATTCCACCAGAGTAATACCGTTCCAATGATGATCATTACGAATCCAATGAGAATACCCTTAAAACCTCCTGTTAATCTTGAACCATAGCTGGTTGTAAATGTCTCTTGATATGCCATTTTTGTGAATGTTTAATGTTTTGTTGCAATGAAATCCAAAGATAAAGAGAAATTTCCAACTTGACGTGTTATTTTTTCTATTTTGTTACGATAATTTTCTTCCATGACACTCCGTCATTAAGCAGGTAACATCCCTTGGGAAGATGAATCATTAATTCTCCCTGCTCGAAGCCTTTTTGGTGAAACAGTGTTTTCCCGCTTAGGTCTGCCACGGATATTGTCGTTTGATCGTTCAGCTGCGTAAGTAAAATACCTCCTTCTATGTTGTAACAGCTTGGCTGATTTGCCGGTTGCGGATACTCTCCGATTGAATCTAATGAGAATATGGCAATGTGGTCCACAATTGAGTGTTCGGGGATGTGGAGGGAGAGGGAGTCGCCCGTGACATATTCATAGAGGGTCACATCTTTGATTTTCTTTTCTATCCTCCATCCCTTGATTGCTGGTGCACCCTCTTTCTCATGGGTGCGTAGGTTGATGGTTCGGCCATTGTAGTAATACCCTTCGAATGAGGTATGCTTCATGGAAATATCATTGAAAGTGAACTCGTAAGGAAGATCGCTTGCAAAAGGATCGTTGATGGTCAGGTGGAACATATTACCGAGATGAAAATAGTTGCCCATGGAGGCGGAGTTCAACCAGTTGCGTTTGGAGGCATAATTACGAATAAGTTCACGCTCCTGATACCAGTCGGTGAAGTCGTTGCCTGTATAGCTGGCATATCGTTCCTCGGTAAAAGGGAATTCGTATTCGATGCGTTGCATTAGACTGTCCATGTGATGGATGATGTAACGTGGATGTAGGAAATCACCCATATTGACAGAAAACTGATCGATTAGTCTTTCCTGAAATGGCTTCATGTTAACTAAGAGTCTCATCAGTTTTGTTGGGAATTCCATCTTTTCAAAATCATCGTTATTGGGTGAGAGGGAAAGTATTTGTTCAAAGAAGTTGATCGAGTATAGGAATGTTTTCCCATCTTTTACGGTACGATAGTCCATGGAGATATCCAAATCCTTTAGTATCCATCTCCATTTGGCATCTTTCTTTTGCTCTTTCCACATGACAATGTTGTTGTCGGGAAAATCCGCGTTTCCGAAATAGGCTTCTGCAATGAAATAGTTGAGAAACTCATCTATGTCGATTAGACTTTCCAAATCTTCGTAACTGACGTCCTCCCTCTCCATGATTTTATACAGGAGACTGGCGGCATATCCGTTTCCTGAGTTGATGATGCTCCAGTTTTCTATGACATCCACATCTTCTTTCACATTTGGATGATTGGAGTGAATATAGTCTATGTTTGTACGTTCCCGTAGGTTCATCAGTCCGGTGTAGTTGCCATTGATATAGACAATCACTGGTTCGTAAGCTTGATAGTCGATATCCTTTACGGTTTTTCCGATGTAACTTTGTGCGGCAGCATCACGTATGTGTCCCATAAGGAAATCATTCCCTGCATTCCGTATCAAGAAAGAGTGCGTCTGCTTGATATGCGGTTTCTCTCTCCAAAATGGATAGTTAAAATCACTTCCAGAGAGTCTTTTCTTGCTATAGATGATGAGAGATTTTTGAGGCAGTTTTCGGGATGTGGCACCCGCTATGCGTACTTCTGCGGGTTGGTCTATCTGAAGTGTGCCAGTAGTGTCGAGGTAGTTGATGTGAATCGGACGATGCCAATCATAGTTGTAATTGTAGTCATCCTCATCATAGGTGCCAGGTACGTATATGCCTTTTTGATCGTCATATAGATGGTCGGGGTCTGCTATGATTGAGATGACAGGTAGGGTGATTTCATGAGATGGGAAAATATATGAGTAGGAGGAGACTTCTGAAGGAATACAATCCGTTGAGAAGGTACGCAATCGGATAATCTGAGTGGAATCGATGACCAAACTATCTACGAATATACTATCTTTGGCTGTTGGTAAGCTACCATTCGTGGTATAATAAGTTACTGAGTTAGAGCTGTTAGGCTCGCTTAATCTGACAGAGAATGGCTTTTGGTGGAAGCCAGATGCGACAGAAAGAGTAGGAGTAGGGAGGAATGTGTAGCTAATTGCTGAATTGGTTTTGCCGGGAGTGTCTTTCAGTAGCCATCCCTCTTCTCCATCGTTGTTTCTACCGTATGAAACACCTTTTTGTTGCATAGGAGGAATAAGTAGGGTGTCGATTAGAACGCCTCTGGAGGAGAATAGTCGGAGAATGGATTTCTTGTCGAATTCGAGTTTGAAGTTGGTATGTAGTTTGCTGTCGAATTCATCTCCGTAGAGAAGGATGAAGTCGTGAGGAGCTATTGTGGTATCTTTTTTAATGGTATAGATGGTGTTGTCGGATTCAATGGAATAATGATGAAGAGAGATGGGGTTGGATGATTCGTTGTAGATTTCAATCCATGAGGGAGGGAAATCGTTGAAATCGTCAATTAGGGTGAGGTTGGATTGCATCACCTCGTTGATTCGAAGCTGAGCAATGAGCAGAGAGGGTATAAAAGCGAAAAGAAGTGATAATATCGAAAGTTTGCTCATAGCGTACGGAATCTGTGTTATTGGGGCAAAGGTATGAAAAAAAGTTCAATAAAAAAGCATGAGTTCAGCAATACGCTGAACTCATGCCATATCATAATCAAATTACTTATGTCTTTGTAAAAATCAGACGGAAGTATTATTTGATGATTAACTTCTTCATGTAGACATTGCCGTTTGTAGTTGTTACGCGAACGATGTAAGTACCAGCAGGCAATGAAACTTGGATTTCAGAGTTGCTGTCGCTCAAGACAACTTGTCCAGCAAGGTTGGTCATCTCAACAGATTTGATATCCTCGTTGCAAGAGATAGTGAATTCGTTTCTTGCAGGGTTAGGATAGATAGAGATGCCATCTACATTGTTGATGTCGTCAGATTTGTCTCCGCCGTTGCATTTGATAGTAACTCTATACAATTTGCAATCTTTAAATTCGTCGATGGTGGTCTCTTCTGTATAAGTTTGACCGTTGTAAGAGTTTCCGTCAACTGTCTTTTCTGTGATATCAGGAGTTGGTTTCCAAATTCTGAAGTATCCAGACAAGTGAAGCATTGCCAAGTAGTGAACCAAACCGTCGTAGTAACGGTATTGACCTGTCATCAAGCTACCATCCCAAGCTTTCTTCAAATTAGTCTTGATCTTAGATTCGTAAC
>JAFZLC010000032.1 GCA_017551675.1 Paludibacteraceae bacterium
AACAAATATATTTAAATTACAGGTTGATTATCAACGGCTTATAAATTTTGATAAAAATTTTTTTGGATTTTTTCTTGGTTTACAACATAGAAGAGACGCAAGGCCGTGCGTCTCTATTGATATAAATTCCAAAATTCCACAAATTAAATTTATAGAACCCACTATTTATGAGATTTTGTGCGAATTATATATCTTTGTAATGTTGTTTCAAAGAACTAACTATTCAATATTCGGTGAAATAGGTTCTCCCGATTGTTGAAGAATAGATATATAGAACCGTAAAAAAATGATATGAGAAAAATTCTTTATTTCATTATGGGATTAGGGGTCCTTTCGTTTTTCTCCTGTACCCAAAACAGACAAAGTGCACTTGAGAAATTCGTAGAGGATGCGAATAATGAATTGCCTATGTATATCAATGAACATGTGTTGTATGATAGCATTGTGCTTCATGAAAAAGAAAAAAATGTAATCATGTGTTACTCTATTGATATTGATTTAGACATATTTGTTGAATCCTTAAATAATCAAGATACAACAGTGATGAAAACCATGATGATAACCTACTTCCAAAATGATTCCACAATGAGTGCTTTTCTATCGATGATGGACAGTGCCAATTATTCTATTGGTGTTGAATACCGAAATAGAGCAGGAGACGTACTAAAGAAATTCATTATAACTAAAGAGGAATACAGTAAAAAAATTGATCCTTCACAAATTGAAAACAATAGAAACAACCAAATGATAAATGAAGTAAATAGTATAAAATCCATTTGCCCAGTAGAATTTGATGAACACACCACTTGGAAGGATGTGTCATTGGATTTAGACCAAAAAAAGCTTTTTTACGTTTATGAAGTTCGAAATGTGTCAACCGCAGATAGGAATACAATATATTTGTATGAAAATATGAATAAAAATATAAAAAACGTTGTGGATGGACCATCGTTGGAACTTTTCAAAGAGGCTAATCTTACCATCATCTTTCAATATGTGATAGATGGTGACACAATGAATTTTACATATACTCCGGAGGATTACAATTAGAATTATTCCATTTTGTGTTATTTGAAGGGGAAGAATTGTCTTATTTGAATAAATTATTCTGTAAATTTGTAAAGAACATTTAAATAAACGTTATATGAAACACAGATTAGTTGCAATATTGGTGATTATGATTTCTTTTCTGGGATTTGCGAAAGTATATGCAGGAAAGACATATTATGAAATAAAGGTGTTTTCTGATATTGGAGCCACTTCATGGACCTATTTGAAGAATGGTTTACAGGAAGCCAAGGAAAAGAAGGCAGATGTTGTGTTCCTTCATTTGAACACCTATGGAGGTCAGGTTGATTATGCAGATTCGATGCGTACGGCCATTTTGAATTATGATAAACCCGTATATGTGTTCATCGACAATAACGCAGCTTCGGCTGGTGCTTTGATTTCTATCTCATGCGACAGTATCTATATGCGACAGGGAGGTAACATTGGTGCTGCTTCCGTGGTGAATGAGACAGGGGAGAAGATGCCAGATAAATATCAGAGTTACATGCGTTCCATCATTCGTTCCACAGCAGAATCTCACGGAAAGGTGAAGACGGTTGAGAATGGAGATACGGTAGAACGTTGGTTCCGTGACCCTAAGATAGCTGAAGCAATGGTGGATGAGTTCATTAACATCCCTGGATTGGTGGATTCCACTAAGATTTTGACCATGACTGCCAGAGAAGCCATGGAGAATCATTATTGTGAAGGAATCTATGAAAACATTGATGAAATCATTGTGAAGGCTCTTGATGATTCTGAATATCAGTTGCTTTCATATAACCCTACTTTCTTCGACAATTTGAAAGGTTGGTTGTTAAGTCCTGTTCTACATGGTATCTTAATCATGTTGATTATTGGAGGTATCTATTTCGAAATGCAGACACCAGGTGTGGGCTTTGCATTAGGTGTTTCTGTTGTGGCTGCCGTCTTGTATTTTGCACCGTTGTATATCGATGGATTGGCAGAAGCATGGGAGGCTATCATCATTATTTTAGGCGTCGTCTTAATCGCACTGGAGGTCTTTGTCATACCGGGCTTCGGTGTCGTCGGTATAACCGGTATCATATTATTGGTTGCCGGCTTGATATTGAGTTTGATTCCAAACAAAACATTCTCGTTTGACGCTGTTTCAGGACATCAATTAAACGTTGCTATGGCTACTGTGTTAATCGCCATGGTGGGCTCTGCCGCACTGATTGTTTACATTTCAAATAAGATTGGTACCGAAGGCATATTTAAAAATATTGCCTTGAATCAGTCGATTGATTCAGATTACGTCGGAGTCTCTCAGGATGAAAATATTTTGGTGGGTATGGTAGGTGTCACAGAGACGGTTTTAGGTCCGTCAGGTAAAGTGAATATTGAAGGTGAGATATATCCAGCTATCTCAGAATCGGGATATCTAGACCCGGGAGTCAAGGTGGTTGTTCGGAAATATTCCACAGGACAATTATATGTAAGAAAGGCGTAGAGTGTAAGGCATGTTTAAACTGACTAAATTCACATTAGACAATGGGTTGCGTGTAGTCCATTATGAGGATAAGAACGCACCGATGGTTATTTTGAATACGTTGTATGATGTAGGCTCAAAGGATGAGACAATAGACAAGACTGGCTTTGCTCATCTGTTTGAACATCTGATGTTTGGAGGCACACCTGCTGTCCCTTCCTTTGATGAACCTATACAGAAAGCGGGCGGTGAGAATAATGCTTGGACAAGTGCGGATCTGACCAATTATTATGTTGTTCTTCCTGCCAACAATGCTGAAATAGCCTTTTGGTTGGAGTCGGATCGTATGAATGGACTTTCATTTTCACAAAAGAGCCTGGATGTGCAACGTCATGTGGTATGTGAAGAGTTTAAACAGAGATGTCTGAATCAACCTTACGGAAATTTACATCACTATATAAGAAAACTATGTTTCGGTACACATCCGTATGGGTGGCCTACGATAGGACTTGAACTATCGCATATCGAGAATGCTTCGTTGGATGAGGTGAAGTCTTTCTTCTATTCTCATTATGCTCCCAATAATGCCATTTTGGTGGTAGCGGGCAATATCTCGTTGGAGGAGACGAAACGATTGGTGCATAAATGGTACGATTCCATTCCTTATAGAGAGATTAAAAAGAGATCCATTCCTTCCGTTCCCAAACAAGAAAAGGAACAGTATTTAGAGGTGGAGGAGAATGTCCCTACTACGTGCTTCTTCCGAATGTATCATACGGGAGGACGATTTGATAATGATTATTGGACGTCGGATGTCCTTTCTGATGTGTTGTCGAATGGAACCTCTTCGCGTGTCCACCAACGATTGGTGAAGGAGAAGAAAATCTTTACATCAGCTTCCGCCTATATCTCTGGCGATATTGAGACGGGCTTGTTCTATCTGACAGGTAAGTTATGTGATGGAATCACCTATTCCAATGCAGATGAAGCCTTCGAAGAACTGATTGATGAGGTGAGAAACGAGTTGGTTTCAGATTATGAAATACAGAAATTAAGAAATAAATTCGAGTCACGTCAAATAACCGATAGCATGGTTTTGATGGACCTTGCCAGTGATTTAGCATATTATGAGTTGCTGGGTGATGCGAACAAAATCAATCAGTTGACACAGCGTTACAATGAGGTAACACCACAAATGCTTCGTGATTTCACGTTGAATACATTTAAAAGAGAGAATTGTTCCACTTTATTTTACAAAGCGAAGAAATGAACTTAATAGAGAATATAAAAAAGAATAAGTCCCTTTACGCATACATGGCTCTCTTTTGGGTCTGTACCATATCGGCATGGTTTGCTGTGGATAGAACTATATGGGTGATGGAGTTGCTTCCTGCTTATTTTGGCTTCTTGACGATTTTCATCTTGCATGATAAGGGAGTGCGGTTTTCGAATCTTTTAAATATTGTCATATTTGTTCAGGTTATTGTTTTGATGATAGGAGGTGTCTTCACCTATTCCAATGTGCCTTTTTTTAATCCGACGGATTGGTTGGGCGAAACGTTGGGCTGGGAGAGAAACAATTACGATAAATTAGGACATTTCATGCAAGGTATTACACCTTACGTGGCAGCAAAGGAGTTGCTGATGAAAAAGAAGGTTGTCAGAAGAAGTACGATGCAAGTCTTCTTGTGTATTAGCGTTTCTTTGGCGGTCAGTGCCTTCTATGAGTTGTTTGAATATGCCACGACAATGGTCTCTTCAGAGTTCGCTACCGAATTCGTTGCTTCACAAGGAGATCCGTTTGATACACAAAAAGATATGTTGTTCGCTTTCTTGGGCTCTATATTTGCTGCATGTGCCTTTATCAATTACAAGTATGGTGAGGAGGAAGAACAGGCCTTGAATTAAAAAAATAGCCTTGATGAATATAAACTGAATTTTATAGAAGTTCACATTGTTTTATTTCGTATTTTTGCAAACGAATGAAACGGTTTTTAATCATACTATTTGTTTTACCTCTCTTTTTGCCTGCTATGGCGAGAAAGAAGGATAAGGTTTCTAGCAATACAGATACCTCTTACGTTATCACACCTGATACGTTTGCCGTTCTTTCAGAATCAAAATCCTCCAAAAATAAGGATCAAAATAGCAAGAAGGTGATTCCTGTTTATTCATGGAATTACAAAGGACCGTTAGCTTATAAAGAAACGGCAGGTTTGGATACATCCATGGTGGAGTTTTATATTAACAACCCCGCACAAAAACAGACGATAGCATTGCAGACTCTTGGTAACTTGGGTTCTCCTGCACAATCAGCTATCTTTATGCAACGTACAAACAAAACGGACTTCATCTTCTTTCAACCTTATCAGTTGTATTATAAGTCGAGTGAAGATCTTCTTTATTTCAACACTAGAAGACCATTCTCCTATCTGAATTATTATGGCGGTGGTATCCATAATCGTGATAACAGACGCTTGGACGGACTCTTCTCTGTCAATGTCAATCCAAAGTTGAATTTCGGCTTGTATGGCGATTGGACGAAAGCTTATGGCTGTTATAGCTCACTCTCCACAAAGTTCCATAATGCGGGCTTCTTCGGTAGTTATGACGGCTCTCATCATCAGTTGGGAGTTTCCGTCTCATTTAATGGTTTTGAAAGTTATGAAAATGGTGGTTTCACCAACGACAAGAATATAACCGACCCTAAAAACACGGGTAAAATGGAACCTATGAATATTCCTGTCTTTTTCTCTAACAATGATTGGACAAAAGTGCATAATTGGAATATGGATTTCAATTATAAGTATCATTTTGGTATAGAAAAAGAGGTTGAGGTTTCGCCAGACTCTGTTAGAACGGAACTGATTCCTGTCACCTCCATTCTCTATCATTTTAACTTGGAGAGTGATTGGCGTCGTTTTTATGAAAGAAACACCGTGTCAGGTGGTTTCGGTGTGGATAGTTTTTATCACACTTATCAATTGGATGATACATTGTATTATAATCGTGTTTCCTCAATTGATTCCTCTCGGTTTATGCAGATGAAGCATACCGTAGGTATCATGTTGAATGAGGAATACAATACATTGATGAAATTTGGCTTCGCCGCTTATGCAACGTACAAGATTAAGAAGTATACATATCTGGACGAAGGTCTTACGAGAAATGCTACGAATGTTACGCCTCATAATGATTCCATTGGGTATCTGTACAACCCTATGTACAATCAGATTTATCGTAACAAGTTTGGCGTGGGTGCTCAATTATCCAAACACCAAGGTGATGCGTTCACATACGATTTTTATGGAGAGTATTATTTCTTAGATGAGAAGAAAACTGCTAGTACTTTCGAATTTGGCGGACGTTTAAGTAGTAGTGCGAAGTGGGGAAAACAACCCGTGAATATCAGTGCCAAAGCGAAATTTGAACGCTTCTGTCCAGAATTCTATGAGGATTATTACTACAGTAATCACATCTATTGGAACAATGATTTTGAAAACAAACAGAATTTGACGATCAATGGAAGCTTGAGTTTCCCTTATTTCGCTTTTTATGATGGATTGGGACTCAGTTTTATGGCAGATTTCCAAAATTTGCACAATTATATCTTCTGGAATAAAAAAGCTAAACCTGAGCAATATTCTGATAACTTGCAGGTGTTGACCCTCGGTTTAACAGAGAATGCGCGTGTATGGCATCTTCATTGGGATAATAAGTTGATTTTCCAACAATCAAGCAATGATGAGGTGTTGCCACTTCCTCAGTTGAGTTGGTATTCGGCTGGTTATCTCAGATTTGACCATTTGTTTAATGTGTTGAATATTCAACTTGGTGTTGATATGCGTTGGAATTCTGCTTATTATGCGCCATATTTCATGCCGGCAACAGGTCAATTCTTCGTTCAGGATTTGGATAGTCCTGAGAGTAAGAAGTATGGAAATTATGTCTATATGAATGCATTTGTTAATTTCCATTTGAAACGTGTTCGCTTCTATGTAGAGTTCAACCACCTTAATAAACTTTGGACGAACCACTACAACTACCTATATACTCGTGGTTATGCGATGGATCCTACTTATTTGAAGTTTGGACTCTCAGCTACTTTGTCAGATTGATTTTTCTTTCTTCTTGCAAGAATGATGAGTGTAACGGATAGTAGCACTAATAAGATTCCTATGCCCATTTTAAACGTGACTCTTTCGCCAAAGACAAAAACACCTACACATAGTGCAGATACAGGTTCTAATGCTCCGAAGATAGCTGTTTGCGTTGATCCAATGTTCCTTACTGCCACCGCTAATAGTAGCAATGATAATAGTCCTGGAAATACAGCTAGGATCATTGCATAAAACCATATATTGGCAGAGTAGGGTATGATGATGTGATTGTCGGTTGTCGTTAATGAATGAATAAAAATAAAGCAGGCACAAAACAGGGTGGCGAAAAAGGTTAGCTTGGTCGCAGACACCTGTAGTTTTGCCCGATTCACAATGACTATGTAGACTGCATAGGCTAGGGCTGATATCAGAACAAGAATAACTCCTGTTATGCTCAATTTCACCCCCTCTCCATTGTATAGGATGGCAACACCTATCATGGAAAGGAAAATGGCTGCCATCATGGGATGGGTTAGTTTCTCGTGAAAGACAGCTGCCATGATGATTGCCACCATAATAGGATAGATAAACAATATGGTGGATGAAATGCCTGCATCCATATAATGAAAACTATCGTAGTAAGTAAGGGATGAGATTGCGAACATGAGTCCCAGTAAGATTGAAAAAGCCAATTCGCGCTTGCTGATCCTGTATGATTCGCGCTGTATGAGTAGAGTAATGCCCAGTAATAACGAAGCGAGAGAGAAACGATAGAACAATGCAGAATCTGTGTTGATACCATCTTTATAGAGATATAATGCCCCTAATGGATTCATTCCATAACATACAGCAGAGGCAATCGCTGCAATAACACCTTTGGTAGTGGATGATATCATTTCATTTCCATAAAAAGCAAATAGCCGGATTATTCCGCCATTAATGCAGATTTGCTCTCGTTGAACGATCCTAAGGTGACTTGCGTGATTTGATTCACCAACGACTTGTCATACGGACGTTCGACGATGATATAATTGTCTGTGAAACCTCGCATGAAGTTTCCTTTCTTTCTCTCTTCCCATAAGACTTCCACCTTCCGACCAATTTGAGACTGGTAGAATTGTATGCGTTTCTCTTCAGACAGTTCATGCAGAATGTCACTTCTTCTTTTCTTTTCTGTAAAGTTAACTTTGTTGCCTATTTTCAGGGCGGCAGTGTTCGCACGTTCAGAGTAGCTGAAGACATGTAGCTGACTGATGTCCAGTTGCTTTAAAAATTGGTATGTAGTGTTGAAGTATTCTTCTGTCTCTCCGTTGGTTCCGACGATGACATCTACCCCAATGAAGGCATTGGGCATGCACTCCTTGATGGCTCTTACTTTATCTGCATATAAGTCTGTTTTATAATGTCTTTTCATAAGAGATAACACTTCGTCACATCCAGATTGCAATGGAATATGGAAGTGTGGAACAAAGTGTTTGGAGTGAGCCGTGAATTGGATGATTTCATCAGAAAGCAAATCCGGTTCGATAGATGAGATTCGGTATCTGAATGAACCTTCGATTTTATCCAAGGCAACAATTAGGTCGTAGAATGTTTCGTTGGTGGATTTGCCGAAATCACCGATGTTGACACCCGAGATGACAATCTCCATTGCACCCATATCTACCGCTAATTGCGCTTGCTCCACTGTGTGGGCAACCGTATCGTTCCTGCTTTTGCCACGTGCAATAGGTACGGTACAATAGGTGCAGAAATTATCACATCCGTCCTGTACTTTCAACCAAAAACGAGTTCGGTCACCACGCGTGCAGGAGGCGTTGAACTTGTTGATACCGCTTCTTTGCGTGTGGATAATCTCTGGGGTTTTCTTTTTCTCAAGGGTGTCAATCAAATTGATGATATCAAACTTGTTTTGACTTCCGATGATTAAATCAACTCCCTCTATTTGAGCGATGGCTTCAGGCTTTAGTTGAGCATAGCAACCCAGAACGACAATGATGGCTTCTGGGTATCGAGTAATCAGTTGTTTGATTACTTGTCTATCTTTGCGGTCAGCCACTTCCGTTACCGAACAGGTGTTGATGATGCAGATGTCGGGTGCCTCGTTGGCACTAGCTCTTTCAAATCCCTTTTCAAGGATTTTTTTCTCAATGGAAGAACTCTCCGCAAAATTCAGTTTGCAACCTAAAGTATGAAATAATATTTTCTTTGCCATCGTTTTTAATTGGGCGAATTAAGGTGAGTTTTATAAAAGAGACGATGTACATACACATCGTCTCAACCTTAATATCTAATATATCTACTAACAATCGATTTTGAGGAACATTAGTAGCCTTTACGTTTATTATCTTCTAATTCATCTAATAATGCCTGAGGAATAGTTTCCTTTCCTTCACGGAGTATGCATTTGTGACAAGCCATCTCTCTTGAGTACATACGACCGATGCAGTAGTTGGTGTGGTCGCAAGTACAACGGTAATGCTCATCCTCCTTCATGTGGTTAACGAAGGCAGGATCATTGAGCAGAGAGCGAGCCATAGCGACAAATTCAAAGCCGTCGTCAAGCACCTCGTCTATTTTCTCTCTTGATACCAAACCGCCAATGTAGCACAATGGCATTTTGAGAGCAGCACGGAATTTCAGCGCATCCTCAAGGAAATAAGCCTCTTTGAAAGGCACGGTTGGAATCATAAAACGACCACCGAGACGAACTAGTAGTGGCATCAGGAAGTCTTGCATGTAGTGTGTCAATGTCTTAATTGGCATAGCACCACGCATGACGTCCATTGGAGCACTGCTTACGAAACCGCTACTTAGCACTAAAGCATGAGCACCGCACTTCTCAAGAGTCTTTGCTACCTCCAGACTTTCGTCGATATCCATTCCGTTGCGACAGCAGTCGCGCATGTTCATCTTCACCAAGATAGCCATGTCGTCTTTAGCAGCCGACATCACTTCGTCCATAGACATTTTCATGAAACGCATTCTGTTCTCGAGGGAGCCTCCGAATTCGTCGTGACGATGGTTGGTGGATGGTGATAAGAATTGGCTGATCAAGTAGCCATGACCAGCATGTAGTTCGACTGCATCAAAACCAGCTTCACGAGCGAGGTTGACGCCAAGTCCGAATGATTTAGTTATGCGATTGATATCATCCATGTTCATTCCCCTAACAAAAGTAGGAGAGTATAGGTTGAAACCAGTAGATGCGGAGATAGGTGTGCAACCACAGATTTTTCTGTGAGACATATTTCCACAGTGACCGATTTGTATACTAGCAGCCGCACCCTCTTTGTGGATAGCGTCTGTGATTCTTCTAAGAGCGGGGATATTTTCTTTCTTCAACCAAAGCTGGTGAGGGAAGGAGAGTCCACTTTGATCTACAGAAGAGTAGGCCAAGGTGGTCATTCCGATGCCTCCAGCAGCGACAGAGACATGGTAGTTATAGAGCATTTCAGAAGGTGCGTTGCCAGGACACATACCTTCAAATGCAGCGGATCGGATTGTGCGGTTTCTTAATGTGAGCGGACCAATCCTTCCGGGTGTGAATAGTGTTGACATGTTTAGTAAATAAAAGGTATTATTCGTTTTAAGTTCTTAGTTCGCATTTCAGGAAACATCGTTTGATATTTCTTGTATATTGTATTAGCTCTTGGTACAAGATTAGCGAATGTCCAAATAAAGAAGACAGCACCAGCAAAAGACCATGTAAGGATGGCCCATCCCAACCATTCTGTCAATTCACCAAAGTAGTTGGCAGAGGTTACGTAATCATAAAAACCACCTTTTGGAAGGTAGTGGTTGTGATCACCTGGTTTACGCAGGTGACGAATGATATAATCCGAATGAAGGTTGATACCCATTCCTGTGAAGAATACGATAGTACCTATGATGAATTGAGGAGTGGTGAGCCAATCTAATGTGTACATATCAGCAGGAGACACATAGAAAATCCATCCACCTTGCATCAAACCGTTCAATGTGTTGAAAATGACACCCATGAGCATGATGAAAATAGGCATCCTACTCTTGGTTTTAAACAACATTGGGAATATGAATGATCTTTGAAAATAGTGCGTTTGAAAAAAGAGGAAAAATAGAAGTGGAACCGTTTGAAAGGTTCTCTCTGAAAACCACCAACAAGCTAACATAACAAAGAAGACTGGAGCCTCCATCAAAATCCATCCTAATCGGTTGTTAACGGTTCCTCCCCATTTCTTATCATACATGATACCATAACCTGCGTCCACACGGTAAAGGGAGAAAAAAACAATTACAGCAATTCCAGTCATTATCAACAAGAAACGGGAAAAAATCTCAGCATCATTAAAAATAACCATACTTGTCAGTTTTGTGAGGAATTTTTAAATGCATCTTTGCATATAATCTGATCGTTTATTGGCTTAAATGTCCATAATATATCAAACACCTACATAAGAATAACATAAAAATCCCATGTGTTTTTATAATCGGGGAGTTTACTAAAATGCCCCTTAGAATTAAAATTAAGCGAAATTAAGGAATTTTTTAAGAAATAAGAAATAAATAAAGGGGAAAGTTTTGTCTGTTCGTGCTAAAATGATATTTTTGTATCATAACCTTAGCCCGTGAAAAGGCGCTGTCCGAAATGGATAGTTTTTATTCTAAAAGTTGTCTGACTGTTGTCAGACGGGGTTGAGCTGGTTTGCAGTTAGCGAGACCTAAGGTACCGATATAATTATCGGTATCTTTTTTTGAATTTATGACTAATAAAAAATGGAGGAAGTAGTTGATTCATTACATTCGGATTCGATTTCATTAGTTGCACAACAGACGAAGACGGCTTTTGAAAACGGAAATTATCAGGAGGCGATACATACTGTCATAACTAAGGGTATTGATATGACGGTGAGTTTTGCTATGCGGATTCTTTTGGCTGTCATTGCCTATTTTATTTTGCGTTGGGTGGTGAAAAAGCTGAATCTTCTTTTCACTAAGATGTTGGAGAGAAAGAATACAGATCCGACGTTATCCTCCTTTTTGCAAAGCCTGGTGAACATTGTCCTGAATTTCATCGTCATCATTGTTATCATAAGCATTTTAGGCATTGAAACATCTTCCTTCGTTGCTTTGTTCGCCTCAGCTGGTGTTGCCATAGGTATGGCTTTGAGTGGATCATTGCAAAATTTTGCAGGAGGTGTGATGATTATGTTCTTCCGACCATTTAAGGTGGGTGATTTCTTGGAGACACAGAATGTTACGGGTGTTGTAAAAGAGATTCAAATATTCAATACGATTATATTGACGACTGATAATAAGACGGTTATTGTGCCTAATGGAGGACTCTCCACGGGCATTATCACCAATTATTCAAAAGAGTCGAAACGAAGAGTTGATTTCGTCTTTTCCATTGCGTATGGTGAGAATTATGACAAAGCGAAGTCAGTCTTGTTGGATTTGCTGGATCGCAATCCGTTGGTGTTGAAGTCGGATGATGTTCCGGCACCTTTCATTGCCATTACTAAGTTGGACGAAAGTTCGGTGAACATAGTGGTTCGTGTTTGGGTGGAGTCGAAAGATTATTGGAACGTTTATTTCCAAATGAACGAAGATGTTTACAAGGAGTTTACTAAACAAGGAGTGAACATACCATTCCCACAAATGGATGTTCATATTCATCAATCTGTATGAAAATGAAACATGTATATCAAATCATTTCGTGTCTTGTTCTATTTATGATGGTAGAATCAGACCTATTTGCACAAAAGGATTTCTTTGGAATGCAGACAATCACGTTGGCTGATCAAGAGTTCGCCTTGAAATGGTCGGCTAAAACGAGAAACGATCGCTATATGGAGGAGTTTCTATTGCCTTCGGAGAATTTTGCTGGATTTGTACAAAAGGTGACGGTAGAATGCTCGCAGGAGAATAAAAGTGTAGAGGATGAAATGAGAGAGTTGATGGCTAAATTGGCTGTGAAAAAAGAGCAGAACATCGTCTTTAGTTTTGAGCAGATCGATTCGCCTGTGGAGGGTGAGGTTTGGATTGAATATGTACAAGGAAACGTACAAGGCGGACAGTCCTTTACCATGGAGTGGAATCTGAATCGCTATCGTTTGGTCAATAATAGAGTTGTCTTGTTTAGAGTTATCCATAGAGCGTATGACAAGGAGTTGGATGATTTTATGAAAGTCATCAACAAAAAACGAGACAAATGGATTAAGGATGCAGCCTCTTTCCAATTGGAGACTGTGAAGGTAAAAAAATAGAAAAAAGTAATTAATCATAATAAATACACACTTAAAAGTATGTTTGAGAGTTTAGGCGAAAGACTGGAACGATCTTTCAAGATATTAAAGGGAGAAGGTAAGATTACGGAGATTAACGTTGCTGAGACGTTGAAGGATGTTCGTAAGGCTTTGTTGGATGCGGATGTTAACTATAAAGTAGCTAAGAATTTTACTGATATGGTAAAAGAGAAGGCGATGGGTCAGAATGTGCTCACTGCCGTTAAGCCAAGTCAGTTGATGGTGAAGATTGTGCATGATGAGTTGGCAGAACTGATGGGAGGTTCATCAGTAGATATTAACATCTCAGGACATCCAGCTGTTATTTTGATGTCTGGTTTGCAAGGTTCTGGTAAGACCACTTTCTCAGGAAAGTTGGCCAACATGCTCAAGAAGAAAAAGAATAAGAAACCGTTATTGGTGGCATGCGACGTTTATCGTCCGGCTGCTATTGAACAGTTGAAAGTGTTGGCAGGTCAGATAGAGTGTGATGTATATACAGAAGAGGATAGCAAAGATCCTGTTAAGATTGCTCAGAATGCTATTCAACATGCAAAGGCAAAGGGCAATGATATTGTCATCATAGATACTGCAGGACGTTTGGCTGTGGATGAGGAGATGATGAACGAGATTGCAGCCATCAAGAAAGCGATAGAACCACAGGAGATCTTGTTTGTCGTGGACTCCATGACAGGACAGGATGCTGTGAATACAGCTAAGGAGTTCAATGATCGTTTGGACTTTGATGGTGTTGTTCTAACTAAGTTGGATGGTGATACGCGTGGTGGTGCGGCTTTGTCAATCCGTTCCGTTGTTAATAAACCAATCAAGTTCGTTGGTACGGGTGAGAAGATGGAAGCTATTGATGTTTTCCACCCTCAACGTATGGCAGACCGTATCCTCGGAATGGGTGATATTGTTACCTTGGTTGAACGTGCCCAAGAGCAATATGATGAGGAACAAGCTAAGAAACTACAAAAGAAGATTGCAAAGAACCAGTTCGATTTCAACGACTTCCTTGCTCAGATTCAACAAATCAAGAAGATGGGTAACTTGAAAGACTTGGCAGCGATGATTCCTGGTGTTGGTAAGGCTATGAAAGATGTGGAGATTGATGATAACGCCTTCAAGGGAATTGAAGCTATCATCTATTCTATGACACCTGAGGAGCGTGTTAATCCAGGTATCTTGGACAATAGTCGTAGAACTCGTATTGCAAAAGGTAGTGGTACCAATATTCAAGAGGTGAATCGCTTGTTAAAACAATTTGAGGAGACTAGAAAGATGATGCGTATGGTAACGCAAAATCGTCCTGCTAGATTCTCTTTCGGTAGAAAATAATTGGAGGTATTATATATGAATTTAATTGACGGAAAAGCAATTGCAGATCAGATTAAATCTGAAATTGCAGAAGAAGTAAAAGAAATTAAGGCAAAGGGTGGAAAAACACCTCATTTGGCTGTGATTATCGTCGGTCACGATGGTGGTAGTGAGACGTATGTAGCTCATAAGGTGAAATCTTGTGAGCAAGTAGGTTTCAAATCAACCAAACTATGTTTTGAGGATGATATCACAGAAGACGAATTGTTGAAACAAATTGATATTCTCAATAAGGATGAGGATGTGGATGGTTTTATCGTTCAATTACCATTGCCAAAACATATTTCAGAACAGAAGGTGATCGAGGCAATCGACTATCGTAAAGATGTGGATGGATTCCATCCAATCAATGTAGGTCGTACCTCCATTGGTCTTCCTTCATTTGTCTCTGCTACTCCTGCAGGTATCATGGAGTTGTTGAAGAGATATAAGATTGAGACTTCTGGTAAACACTGTGTTGTGATCGGACGTAGTAATATCGTAGGAAAACCTGTTACCTCTTTGATGATGCAAAAAGCATATCCAGGAGATGCAACGGTAACCATTTGTCACAGTCGTACGAAGAATTTGAAAGAGATTACTCTTCAAGCAGATATTATCATTGCAGCAATGGGTTCTCCTAAGTTCTTAAAAGCTGATATGGTAAAGGATGGTGTGGTAATTATCGATGTAGGTACTACTCGTGTTCCATCCACTGAGACAAAGAGTGGCTTTAAGTTGACGGGTGACGTAGATTTCGAGAATGTGGCACCAAAATGTAGTTACATCACGCCAGTTCCAGGAGGCGTCGGACCGATGACTATTTGTTCTTTGTTAAAGAATACACTGTTAGCAGGAAAGAAAGCAATATATAAATGAAAATGATGGGGGAGAGAAGATTCTTTCCCCCTTTTTGCCTATGATATTTTACACGCCGGACATAGAGAAGGATCCCCATTTGCCTGAGGAAGAGTCGCAGCATGCCGTAAAAGTGTTGCGTTTGGAAGCAGGAGATAAAATAGAGTTGGTGGATGGAAAGGGCAATTATTATGAAGCGGAGATAGCTTTCCCTCATCATAAGCATTGTCAAGTGAATGTGTTGAACAAGGTGTCGGATTATCGTCCGCAACCCGTACATATTCATATAGCCATAGCACCGACAAAAAACATGGATCGGTTGGAGTGGTTTGCCGAGAAGGTGACGGAGATAGGAGTAGGAGAGATTAGTCTGCTGCTATGTGACCATTCAGAGCGAAAGGTGGTGAAGACCGATCGGTTGGAGAAGATCTTAGTGTCGGCGATGAAACAATCGAAGAAAGCCTATTTGCCAAGGCTTAATGAGATGATTTCATTTAAGGAGTTTATGAAAAAACCGCATCCTGAGCATTGTTATATTGCACATTGTTACGAGCAAGACAAACGGTCGTTGGCGAAAGATTATCAAGCAGGGGAGGATGTATTGGTGCTTATTGGACCGGAAGGCGATTTCAGTGAAGAGGAGGTGCGTCTGGCCATTGAGAAAGGCTTTGTCCCTGTTACGTTAGGGGAGAGTCGTTTGAGAACTGAAACAGCAGGAGTTGCGGCTTGTCATACGGTGCAGGTAGTTAATGAGATGATTAATTGATGGTTATATGAGTGATACAATATGTGCAGTCTCTACGGCTGCTGGATTGGGCGCTATTGCAGTGATAAGGGTCTCTGGTAGTCGAGCTATTGAACTAACAGACGAAGTGTTCCATTCCGTTCGTCCTAATTTTAAATTGAAAGAGGCGAAAACTCATACTGCCCATTATGGTAGAATATGCAGTGAGAATGATGAGGTGTTGGATGAAGTACTTGCTACTGTTTTTCGTGCACCCAACTCATTTACTGGCGAAGACTCTGTTGAGATCGCTTGCCATGGCTCATTATATATTCAACAAGAAATTCTGAAACTTCTACTTGCGAAAGGTTGCCGTATGGCCACCCATGGCGAATTCACACAACGTGCCTTTGCGAATGGTAAGATGGATTTGAGCCAGGCAGAAGCCATAGCTGATTTGATTGCCTCTCAAAATAAAGCTGCTCATCGATTGGCAATGAACCAGATGAGAGGTGGCTTCTCACGTGAATTGGCAATTTTGAGAGACCGCCTGCTGACATTCACCTCTCTGGTGGAGTTGGAATTGGACTTTAGCGACCATGAGGAACTGGAGTTTGCTAATCGAGATGAATTACGTGCCCTGACACAGGAGATATTAGAGAAAATAGGTTCTTTGAAAAATTCCTTTAGTACAGGTAATGCTATAAAAAATGGTATTCCTGTATCTATCATAGGTGAAACCAATGCAGGTAAATCAACATTGCTCAATCTGTTGCTTAAAGAAGACAAAGCCATTGTTTCTGATATTCATGGTACAACTCGTGATGTGATTGAGGATACAGTCTCTATCAATGGATTGCTGTTTAGATTTATTGATACGGCTGGACTTCGAGAGACTGATGATGTGATTGAAAGTATGGGTATCGAACGTAGTTATAAGATGATGGATAAGGCCTCCATCGTTTTGTGGGTAATCGATGCAACACAACCGCTTCATCATTTGGATGAATTGACTGCTTCCATTACCTCTCATCTGGAGGGAAAGAAACTAATCATTGTCTTTAATAAGATTGATTTGGTGGATGATGAGACACGCAATTCACTGACTCAATATTACTCTCACCTAGAAGGAGAGCAAATTTTTATATCTGCAAAAAATCAGATCAACACAAATCAGTTAGAATCCTTATTGCTGAAGGTTGCTCAGATACCTGAGGTGGGGGAGAATGATGTGATGGTGACCAACATGAGACATTATGAGGCCCTGAGTCATGCTTACGAATCTATCGAACGAGTTCAGGATGGTTTGGAGAAAAATATTTCAGGAGACTTTTTAAGTCAGGATATTCGTGAGTGTCTTTACTATTTGGGAGAAATTACAGGAGAGATTACTACAGACGAGGTACTTGGAACTATATTTTCTCGGTTCTGCATCGGTAAATAATTATTCGCCTGTAAAATCTGCCCTTTACTTTGATGTTGTAAATAAAAACGAACACTGTGACTAACTGACAAACAGTAAGATATAGAACTCACTTCATGTTAATGACAATGAAAAATCGTGGAACGAATATTTTTCTTATCTTTGTTATATTCACGAAAAATAAAGATGTATGGGAAAACAGGTAGTAGCGATAACAGGAGCCGCTGGAAATTTAGGAAGTATTTTAGCGGAGGGCTTTCTCTCCGACGAGGTTGAGTTACATCTTCTTTGGCATAAGAAACCATTGCCAGACACATTGCTGAAAAGCGAGAAGGTGAAGCCTTTTCAGGTGGATATGAGGGATGTAAAGAGTCTTGAATCTTCTTTAAAAGGAGTTGATACGGTTATCCATTTCGCAGGGGTACTTTTTATGGGAAATCCAGAAAAGTTCCTTCCGACTACTAACACCCAATATTTCTCAAATCTACTTCAAGCGGCGAAAACAGCTGGTGTGAAGAAGGTGGTACTATTCAGTTTCCCTCATGTGGAAGGCGATACAACACCTGAACATCCTGCGACGGGAAGGTTGGATGGAACACCCAATTCAGCACATGCGCGAACACGTTTGGAGGAGGAGAAGCTATTGATGGCATCGACGGGATTTGAGAAGGTGATTTTACGTTGTGGAATGGTATATGGAAAAGGAATCTTGATGATTGATGCGGCACATTGGTTTTCTAAATATTGTTTATTGGGTATTTGGAAAGAGCCTAATTATATACATCTTATTTCCACGGCAGATTATGTCGCTGCAACGAAAGCTGCCATTCTCTCACCGACGGCGTCAGGCATCTATCATCTTGGTGATGAGGGTGTACAGACGCTCAAGGAGTTTTTGGATGAGGCAACGAAGGAGTGGGGAACCCATCGTCCGTGGGTGATGCCTTTGTGGATGATTCGTACTGCCGCATGGTTTTTCGAGAAGGTCTCGTTGCTCACAGGATGTCGCGCCCCTCTAACGCAGGATTTCATCACCATCGGAAGAGTGCCTTATTATGGCGATACAAGACGAATGCGGGAAGAGTTGTTGCCGGAATTGAAGTATCCGACGTTTAGGGAGGGGATACATACGTTGTAGGGAGACAACCTTAAAATGTTTAATATATTAAACATTTTAATTTCTAATATATACAAATCAGTATTTTTTATGTAAGAATTATAACTATGTCATATAAAGAAAAACTTAGCGAACACGTTGAAGGCATTTTTAAAAATTATGTTACTCCTGGACTTCACATCTGCGATATTGCTACAGGTGGAGGCAAGTCATATACAATCGGGAAACTGACATGTGAGTACTACCCACATTGTTTTGACCGTATTATTATTCTATGTGTTCAAAATAAGTTGGTAGAAGGCATGAATCGTGAGATTGACAGATTCATTGACTCATCATCAAGTCTTATAAAGGCAGACCAAAAATTAGTTGTTGAAAACAATGCCGAAGTAATCAGAAAAGCCATTGATACAGATTCTTTTCGCAGATTCATAGAGCAGATTGAGCACAGAATCGGAGAAATGAAATCCGAGGGTAAAGATAATGAATTAAGATATGCATGTAGTAGAATTAGGAAGACATATGAAGGAGTTAAAAATCTTATCGTAACCCAAGGTGACAACAACAACGATTTCATACAAAATCAAATAACAGAAGGAGAAGCAAAACTCAGAAGAGACGTTAGAAACTTCTTTGACATATACAAGAAGATATATAATCGGCAGAAAAAAAATAGTCGATTGGATATAGGTAAAGTTATACGAGATTTTCCATCTCTAATCGACGTATATCCCCAAGTAGATTACAAAAAGAAAAAAATACTTTTAATGACTGTACATAAAGCCATGTACGGCATAGACCCTATTCTTGGAGAAAAAGTTAGTCTTCATGATATTACAGAAAAAGGAAAGAAAACTCTGATTCTTTTGGATGAGTCAGATCAAGCAGCTATAGCAATGCGCAATGCTATCATAGACCAAGTTATTGAAAATTCAGGAGGTGGCAAAAGATTTTTAAAAGGTTATAATGGTTATCTGCA
The DNA here is from genome assembly GCA_017551675.1 of Paludibacteraceae bacterium. GTDB lineage: Bacteria > Bacteroidota > Bacteroidia > Bacteroidales > Paludibacteraceae > UBA1181. The sequence continues at coordinate 19,330 of JAFZLC010000032.1, forward strand.
GTACAAACAACTAATAGATATGGCAGATCATGTATCTGATGAATACTATGGCAATTTACTTGATGATTCTCTTAATAGAGCTAAAAATATAATCACGACAAATTGGGAGAAAACATTAGGAAAAACAGAACCTTATAAGAACATATTCTTAGGCGATATAGAAGATCTGGAAGACTTTCGTCGAGGTGTTTTCTTCTCTGGTCCTGCATTGAAACTCAACATCTCCAAATCTAACGATAAAACACACTCGTTCATATGTTACAAGAATGGTAAGAAACAGTTTAAGTTACATCATGCAGAAGATGACGATGAGTTAAAAAAGATTTTTGACTACGTTGTTCCAATGGACAAATTTCTCTCCTTGATTATAGGCAATACAACTGCTATTAAAGCGCAGTTGAGCAATGTTGTTAATGAGTCATTCCAAAAGAGCGTGGAAGAATTTGAGAAAATTGAAGATGATGTTTCTGCAAACAAACTACCCAAGAATCACTACTTAGGTTATCCTACTCGAGAAAGGGAGATTCATACTTTATTTTCTCGTTTTGAAACCAACTCCGAATACCAGTTCGAACAACAGCTTTTCGAATTTATGACAAACAGAAAGAATCTGATCATCAATAAAGGAGAAGATAAGCTTAAACTGCCAGATTATTCTGTTTACTCACAAGGAGTTCAGTTGTATCAAGAAGAAGTTGATGAAAGAGACAACCAACATAGAGTACGTCTATCCTGTCGTGAAATATCCACAACCCCTGAAAAGATTCTGCTCGATCTTTTAAGGACAGAAGGAACTTCTGTTGTATTGTGTTCAGCAACAGCTTCTAGTTCGTCAGTAATTAGCAATTGCGATATAGAATATCTAAAAGAGAGTGTAGGCAAAAACGTTTTCACTTTGTCAGAACATGACAGAAAGACATTTGATGAACTTGTTGCTCACACCTACCCTGTTGAACATCAGATAGAAATCAAACCACTATTGCACTATGTTTTCAAAGATAGTAGAGATGAAAAAACATTCCTACCTGACAAATACAGACAAATGTTCTCAAAAGAGGCTCGCGAAGAAGGCCTCGATAATTTATGGTTTAAGTGTACACGAAGAGAACTTATGAAAAACAAGAAAGAAGGAGAAAGCATATCCTTCCCTCTCTATCGCTTATTCCAGTTTATAGAAGCATATTCGTGGTTTATTAGTCATGACGATATAAGGAGCATGATATTCTTCCAAAATCGAAATGGAGATCCTAAACAGACAAATGTTTTAAGTTGTTTAATTGATGGAACCTTCAAGAATCAAAAGACTAAATTTGAAGACGAACTTCCTATAGATTGGTCCAATGAACACATTAGAATTTCCAAAGACTGGGAAGAGGTTGAAGGAACGATTCTCAAAGAATTAAGCGAATCCAAGGATTCTAAGATTATGTTGGTATCTGCCTATGCAAGTTTCAAAGCAGGAGCGAATATGCAGTATGAGGTTCCTGATGGACTTGATTTTATCAAAGGCGACAATTGGGAAAAAAATGGAGAAAGACTAAAGAAAGATTGGGATGCCATTTATGTTCAATGCCCAAGTGCTTATCTAATGATGAGCGAAGATGGCAATGAGTCAACTTTCGAAAAGAGCCTCTATAATGCAATGCTCTCCCTTATGATGCTTTATGAACGTGGTTGTCTTTCAAAGAATGAAGTAGCTTCTTGGCTATGCAGAGCATTATCAAACAATTTCTGGTTTGGAGACAAGAACAACCCTGGCATAGGAAAAGATAAGGCTGCATGGGCACAGACTGTAGTAGAACAGGCTGTTGGACGTTTGTGTCGAACAAGAAATAAGCCGCGTACTACATACATTCTGTTTGATATGGATATGGCAAAGTATTTCGACCGGAACAATCTTAATAAGTCTCTAACAAAAGAGTTCCGTACTCTCGCAAATTATATACTTAATATGCCCAAAGAGCCCCAGACAGTTACAGATTCGGAAGAAATTGTAAGATGCAATAACGCTAATTATGCAAAAAGACAGCTTGATAGAATGCGAAGTATCGCTCTCAGATACACCCCTCATCTAGACAGAGAAGATGATTACTATGACGATATTGAAGATGACTCATCTGTACCTCGTATTGTTCAGATAAACCAACTCATGAACCAAAGCTACAAGCAAACCATTATAAAGAAACCTGTAATCTGCGATTTTAATGAGTTAGCAGAAGAAGATAAATGCTTGACGTTCATATGTAAATGTTATGGCGATTGGTCGAGAAATGAGAACAATGAATATTTCTTCTCATATGATCCAAATCGAAGGAATGAAATATGTCCACAAGGAAAAGGCAAACCATACCCTGAACCTATTTCACCATCAACAGTGAGACTAGATGTGTTGATGAAGAACGACGTGATTCGGAAACATTTTGAGTCGAATGGTTTTGCAACAGATTGGAAGTCAGATGGTTTAATTCTCCATCCAGAGATATTGAAAACAGATTATGCAGGTGAAATTGGAGAAGAAGCGTTCAAGGCGATAGTCCTAAAATATACTAATTGTCGAGAAGAAGATTTCAAACACCTTGAAGATAGAGACTACGAATTAGCTGATTTCGTTATATGTAATCCAGATGGTACTTATAAAATAGCTTTTGATGTCAAAAACATGAATCCTCTCATTGAGCATAATGACAAACAGGGAGAGTTGACAACGAAAGACAAACGCGAGATAAAGCGAGAAAGATTAGGTTGTCAATTAATTACTGTTAACATATTACAGATGACAAAAGAGTCTATGGATGAAGTTACGGAGATTCATGGAATCATTGATAATGAAGGGAATATAATTCCAAAGGCAATAGAAACACTTAAACGACTAATTGGATAATGGCAAGAATTACAATAGATGATAATTATATAAAGAATCTTCCTATTACAACTAATAGGATTGAAGTTTCTTGGAATAAAGACACGTTTTTCGACAAATACTCGATAGTTTCATATTATAGTACAGACCCAGAGCATAAGAACCTTGCATATGAACAATTCGGTGATGTCCCTGTCTTATCTGTAACAGGAATTAGAGAAAGATGGGGAGCCCAACATTCTCCTTTTGTGCAATTCTTCATTTTATCAGCCAAAGGAAAAGAACAAGAAGTACTTAACAGTCTTCGGGAATACAGTGATGTCAAGGCATGTACTAACTCTCTTGAAAAGTATAGTGATAAAGTGCAGCAAAGAATTATTGCATCATTGGCTATCAATTTACTTGGAAAGAAAAAAAATAGTAACATGATGTACAACAATGGTTCTTTACTTGTCTGTGATGATAAAAACTTTGGGACTCGCAAGAGTCGCAAGGAACTCGTATGTCTTAATATTGAGGTCAACGAGTATATGAACCTTACAGCTCGTACTACGTCGTTTTCTAATCCATTTAATGAGAAAGAACTGTTAAAACACAAAAACTGTACGTTTCAGATTGCCAAAGACTTTGATGGTGAGTTTTGGTCAGGCCAATCTGTAAAGCCAATAATCATTAAGGATGTAAAAAAAGGGGAGTATGACTTAAATAAACTTTTTATTCAAAAGAAAAATTTCAAAGACAATAAAAACTTAGTTCCATATTGGCCATACAATGTTGATGATTATGTTCATGGTAAACTTTACGTAATTTGGCAAGTTGTTGAATCTGTCAATAATCTATTTAAAGGTGTCATAGAAATAAAATTTTCCGACTTTCAGGTATTGCATTACGATGAATGTAAAACTAAAGATGGAATTTTAGCACTTGTGCGGGAGTACCTTTCTGGAAGAAGCATCTCGTTTGAAGACCCATTTGGAACAAGTGGTTCAAAGGTATTCTTAATGCAATTCAAAAATGAGGCTCAAACACTCATGAACAATAATCTTGTTTTCCCAAAGAAACCAACTCCAAATGACATTATTATCAAACTATGTGAGCCCAAAGAAGTGAAATGCGAAGCAACTCATTATTCTCAATCCATGGTAAGGATGTCAAATAACGGCATTACCCTTCAGCATATCACTTATTATGGAGATGAGAAGCTTGACATTCTTGACACATCAAGTGTAAGAAGAATTCTCATTGAATTAATTGTAAAGGATTGTTTGACAAAAAGAGTAATGCCAAAACCTTTGGCAGATATGCTTGATGGGTGGAATGCTATCAGGTACAAAATAAATCAAGGTAATGTACACGGAGCCGCTTTAAAAATTGACAAATACGGGGGAATTAATATTGAGCAATACGGACTTACACAAGAAAATCAGGGTGAAGACTTTGAAAATTTCATATCTGAGAAATTAAAGTATTACGACTTTGACAAACTACGTGGAGCCCGAGATTATATGGCTTTAGTAAAAGATGGCAATGTCTATTTTATTGTTGATACAGATGAAATACCTATTTTAGATGTAAATTTGATAGATGAAGCATATAATCAAGTTGCTAATAAGGGAGAAACTGTAGCTATGTTCAAACGAAAAAAAGTAGCCCATGACTATCTTCGCGGTTACATAGGTTTCCATCTATGGAAAACTGATGGAATTGATGGAGAACCTGAAGGTTCGTATTCATATATATCAGGAACTAATAGCGAATCGATGAAGATTACACCAAAAACAAAAATGGACAAGATGCCTCGTGCTCGACGTATATTTATTCTTCATAAAGAAAATCCAGAGCTCATTGATAAACAAATTATGGAAATATGTGAGATGTTAAAGTTTGGCTTTGGACGTTGGAATGAGCTTATGACATACCCTTTCCCATTCAAATTTTTGCAAGAATATCTAGACGATGCTGCAGAAATCGCATACTCATTACACTGGAAGGATATTACATCAAAAAAAGACTTGTTATAAGGTAAAAAAAGAAAAATATGTTCCTCAAGCATGTGCTTTTCACAGCGTGAATATTGGGGAACAAAAAAGGAACACACTTGGATGGGTTATTGCCTTGAACCAATAGAATTTAAGGGGCTCCCTTTTGAAGCCCCACATTCCTCTTCTACACTATATAAAATAGCAGGAGTGAATACAAATGAAAATGTTGTCGGACATGATGTTAAAGAATCAACCCTAACGAACAAAACTTATTTATTTGTTTTTAAAATGATGGGCAAGACAAGAGGGGGCTATGTTTCATATCTAAAACCAGAGTTCATTAAAGAACCGTGGGATTGGTGCAAGAATCATTAATGACACTTTATACTTCTTCAAAATTCCACAAACCTGTGCCATCAAACGGCATACCTCACCTTTACTTTTGTCTCCATCAGATTAAAAAAGTATATAAGATGGAAGCAAAGCAAAAAAGGAATCGTCCCATACGACTGGTCTTAAAAGAGTATATTGAACGCCAGAAAGGAAAAATCGTCGATGCGAGAGAGGAATTACATAGAAGATTTGATGGACTTGATTGGAGTATCCAAAGGAAAATTCTTTTGGCTTATTTGGAGGCTTCGCGTACAGAACGTGAGTGGGCATGTATGCGTTTGTTGAAACTTTGGGATGACAGTTTCCTTCCGCTGGTTCGACGGATATGGGAGGAGTATCATGATGAATGTTGTTCGTGGGTTGTTATACGATATTTCCCCAAAGATTATATTATGGATCAATTGGATTTTTTTCATTTCGATAAAAATTATTTTCATATCTGTTTACGTTTTGGTAAAGACAAAGAGTTTGTCATTGATAAAAGAAAATTACCCCCAGAAGACATTATCTATCTATATTACTGCCTTGAACTTAAGATGGAGAGTGATGAGGCAGAAGGCTTGTTGTATAAGATAATAATTAATACCATGTCAAACAACGGTATAAATTCATGTGTGCCTGTACGTCGAAATGAATGGTTTCATCCGACTACGATATACTATTTAAATAAAGCATTAAATTATGTGAAAGAGATGAGAATCGAGCCTGCAGCAACCTCTTTTTCTCAATGGTGTGATTACGTTGCAGCAGCCGTGAACAATTCACCTGAACTGAAAAAGTTAAGAAAGAATAGGATGTATGACTGGGATTTTAGTGATAAGGCCTATCAGATAATGTTTAAATATATCTGTATCCATTTCCCAGCTTCAGTTCTGGATGTGATTTGTGAAAAATCATCTCTGATTAAAGAATTATCGGATAATTTTGATTTAGAGATTGACTCTGAAAATATGTATTTAACAATGGAATAGAGTCCGAAATCTGCACGAATACTTATTTAGTTCATAAAAAATGATACCGATTCAATATTTCATGCAACTCGTCTTGTGAACAGAACATCATCAAATCAATGATGCTCAGATCTTGAACAAACTCATCTGAATACTGCTTATAGCGGATCTCTTCGTTGCGCCGCAAAAATTGCAGATTGATGCCCATCTCGCGAAAAACGTCTTTGTTGTAGTAGTTCATTCCTGCACCAGAAGGATTGATATAGTCGGTGAAACCAAAGTGATTACAAGTGCGGCGGATAATCTCTGGAGATAAGCAATCCCAACGTTCTGACACCTCCGAGAGTAATCTGAATTCCGTCTTGATTCCAAGATAGTTGGCTATCGTTTTCAGTTGCTTGACGAGATAACGTGTAAGATCAGGTTCTTCATCTAACAAGATAGGTTTGATGACCTCCATCGCTTCGTTATAGTGAGGCGCTGCGTTGTAATAGTACTTCAATCTCCGACACCGATATTCTGCTTGTTTGCGACTAACCACGCGCTTCGTCTCGCAGATAAGACGATTGCAGGAAGCATGGCTAACCTCAATGCCGAATAGTTGTGGTTGTCCATTCTCTCCCAAGATACGATTGCGATTGATCCAGCCATGCTTGATATAGTGTATGTTGTCGCCAACAACAAACATGTCTGCGGAGTGAATAAGCTGCCAATAACCGATGTAAGGAAAGAAATATGGCTGCATGATGGCAATATGTCGTTTATCTTCATTCATAATACAAAACATCTCTTTTTTAGTTCCTCATCGTCACTATGAATGACGCACATTTTACGATCATCCACCTTGTTTGTCACAGGGGCACTGCTGGTTCGAAACATACCGCTGTCAAAATAGCGGTCGTCCATGCAGAGCATCATACCACACACCTACGCGTCATAATGATTGCCCTCCCACACGCAGGGGTAGGTCCGCTGCTTGATGAATGGTTGGAGAATATAATCGTTGTTGAATTTGGAGGATTGAGAATTGAAAATTACATCTTTCCATGTTTTCTCATCGGTCATTACGCCAGCATATAGTCCTACGCTCTTGCCCAGATTGTAGGGCTTGAGAATGTATTGGTCTTTGTGTCTCATAGCATCCTCCCATATTTCAAATTCCAATTTTGAATCTTCCAAATTTCCAGTTGGAGGTAGATATGTTGGAATGGTGTGCTGACGTAGGAACACCGTTTCCTCTTCAGTGAGACACTCTCGTGTAAAATCATCCACGAAGATGAGGTGTAGGAAACGCTTGTCATGAGAAAGAAAGATGGTGCGGAAGTCGTTCAGCATTCGAGCATCTATCATGGCTTGCAACGTCTCCATCTTGAAGGACAGAAGATCTTGCTGATTCAGCGCACTGAATACCACTGCGTTGTGACTCCACTTGTCTATATGCTCTTCCACTTCAGCAGCCTCATAGATGGTCACCTCATGTCCGTAATATTCATAAAATTTTTGGTAAAGAGCTATCTCGCTTGTTCGGTCGCTACTCTTCAACACATAGATGGGACTACCTGTTGGGATAATGTCGCGCATATAGTTGAGAAGAGAGTTGTAGGTTCCCAACCCACTCAGAAACTTTTGTGCCATGTTTTCAGATGGATAGCTGCCCCAGATGCCATGTCCGAAGAACCTGCAGGTGATTTCTACCAACAAAAGCTGACCGTCTTCCCTGATGATATAGTCAGGTCTGTAGGCACCTGCACGGAAGGGATAACGGCTCTGTCGATCTAGTATTTCCATCACCTTATCCTCTAAGGGCAAGTATTGAGGTACCCACTTGCGGTAGTGTTTCGCCATATAGGAGATACACTTATACAGCAAGGTCTGCATACGTTGCAGTTCCTCCCGTCGCTCCGAAGTGATTAGCATCGGTTTGGCGTGATACCACCGATGGTAGTAATCTGTCTTGTCTGCAAATAACTGAAAGCAGACATCTTGGCATGATAACTCTTCACTTTTCATTTTTCGCTTTTAAAAAGTTTCGATTGATATCCCAGACACTGAAATCCATTGCGGTTGATGATAGGTATGATGCTTGTAGGCACCTGTAATTGGTTACGTACCCAGAAACAAATACTGGTGGACATGCCAATCGTTTCGGTGTACTTCATCAGTCGCTGTATGTTTTCTATTGAGAGTGCACGGTTAGGAGCGGTGCGTCCGCGTTGTTTGCGGTGGTCTGCGTTCTTCGGACTGATATAGTCCATGTATAGGTCACGTTCCATCTTTTTGTCGAAGTGACCAAGCCATTGTCCCAATTGAGCTAGGTTTTCCATGCAGGCAGTGAGGAACTCTGGTTTGTAGTTCACAATGCCGGCGTCATGGAGCATATCAAAGAACTCCTTTATGTGCTCGTCGGTGAGGTATGGAACAAAGATAGGCTGCACCAGAGCAGAGTTTGCCTGTATGCCACGCTCCTGACACATACGTACAGCGCCCAGACGCTCTTCAATCGGTGCAGCGTAGGGCTCCAGGATATTACGGAATGTAGTTGGCATGATGCTCACTGAGGTGTTGAACTGCATCTTGTCTTTCAGTTGTTCGAAGAGGTCGAGGATGGTCTCTCCCTCGTCCTTCACCAAGAGTTGCTTGGTACCGGCCTTCGATGCGATGAAAAGACGAGCGTTGGAATTTGGGTATTTCTTGAAATGAGCAATAAACTCACGCAATATACGATGCGCAATACCTGTGAACAAAGTTGGCTCCTGTAGGGCCTCCGTCTTTGGAGAAAAATAATAATAATGATTCCAGTTTTTGCCACGGCTCAGTGCCACAATTTGTCGTTCTATCTCTTTCTTTTTTTCAGGAGATTCGACGATGGCTTTTGCTAGCTCTTGCAACAGACGGCTACGTTCTTGGATGTCTTCTGGTTTTACGGCATCAGGCTGTTCGCTGCAAGCACCGTTCATTTCCTCTAATAGTTTACGCACATAGAGGTGATAGTTTTCGTATGCTATAAGTTTTTGTTCGTGTACACCGTCAGTTACCAAACAGTATTGACATCCCACATGACAGCCCTTGATAGGGTTCACCTCAAAGGTCAGAGTAGGACAGCGACCCGTATAGTTGTGAATTTCGGTCTCCACAGCATTGGGGTCGCAATCTTCTAAGTAGAGCATTGACTTTGGTATAACGGTATGTTCTTCCAAACGTTTCATAAACAGTTTTGATCCTCTGATCAGTCCGTCCAGTGTTTCTTTAGAGGGTTCAATGGTGACGCCGAGTTGTTTCAAATATTCGGCATCGACAATCTGAGGTTGAAAACCTTCCAGATTGTAAGCATCTGTCTTGTGAGAATAGAGACTTTGTATTTCAATAGGTTGTTTCATTTTGCAAAAAATAAATAAAAAACAAATCTCACCTTTAGTAACTTGTTCACAGCATTATAGTATTTAACTATGATATGTGAGGAAGTTTGATATACAAAAATAATAAAATTATATTGATAAATAGAATGTGATAGCCTGCAAAAATCTGCAAATGATAATAAATAACCTCCGAAAATCTGCATGTTGATTGCTAATTTTTTAATTGTCAGATATTTATGAAATGTATAAAAAATTAGGCTGTTTTGCAGTGTTTTTTATGCAAAATAATGCACCTTTGCGGTTGAAATTTATGTTATAAAGTAGGATGAATATTTCCTATAAAAAAGAAGTAAATAACAAATGACCCCCATCATATACTTAAATCAAGAGGAAGCTATTAAGCGAATGGAGACATTTGCTAAAGAGATGACTCCTTTTATTTTTGTTATCAGTTACGATAAGTCCAGTGCTATCGTTGAAGCCTTGGATGCTGTTGATCCGGAAGAGATGCTCTTCAATTTCAGCGGTGTTTCCAATGTTCCCTCCGATTTGTCTGCTGTTCACTCGGAGGTGAAATGGCAATTTGCACCCCCATCCAGAGACTCCTATCATCGTAGTCTCAAGATGGTGCAGGATGCGGAGAGGGCAGGGGACAGTTATCTTGTCAATTTGACATGCCGGGTACCTCTTTATACGGACCTCACGCTTCGTGATATCTTTCTGCGTACAACAGCTCGTTATCGCCTATGGATTCGCAATAAACTTGTCTGTTTCTCGCCCGAGATATTTGTTCGCGTGGAGAAAGACAGGATCTGTTCCTATCCTATGAAAGGTACGATAGATGCCACCCTTCCTCAGGCGCGAGAACTATTGTTGAACGATAAGAAAGAGGCGGCGGAGCATGCCACCATCGTTGATTTGATCCGTAACGACCTTAGTGCGGTGGCTCATCATGTAACTGTGGATCGCTATCGTTATGTAGAGGAGATTGTCACCCATCGAGGTGCTATTCTCCAGACCAGTTCCGAGATTTGCGGTTGTTTGCATCCATACTACCAAGAACATCCAGGAGAGTTGATCATGGAGTTGCTTCCTGCTGGTTCGATAACGGGTGCGCCTAAACCTAAGACGCTCTCGATTATCCAAAATGCAGAGGATTACGACAGAGGATTTTATACAGGTTGCATGGGTATCTGGTCGGAGGGTAACATCGATAGTGCTGTGATGATTCGTTTTGTGGATGAGGAAGATGGACAGCTCTATTACAAGGCAGGAGGTGGCATTACAGCCATGAGTGATGAAGAAAGTGAATACAATGAAATAATAGATAAGATATATGTGCCAATTTGTTGAGACCATTTGTGTTAAAGACGGAGTTGCCCGTAATCTCCGCTATCATGTAGAGCGGATGAACCGCACCATTCGAGAATTCTTCCCCGATATGGCAATGGTTATGGAAGCGGATTTGCTCGGTGACATTCCTGCGGTTGACGGACTACAGAAAGCTCGTGTTGTCTATGACGAGCGAGGTATTGTTGAGCGTTCTTTTGCACCCTATACTCTGCGCACCATCCAGCGCATCGCTGTGGTGGAGGATGATAGTATCAGTTACGCATGGAAGAGTACCGACCGCAGTATGCTTATCAAACAGCGGGAGAAGGCCCCTTCGTATGATGAGGTGATTATCGTGAAAGAAGGATGCATCACAGATACTTCATACACCAACCTCTGTTTCTTCGACGGCAAGGAGTGGTTCACCCCAGACACTCCACTGCTTCCGGGTACCATGCGACAGGCCCTCCTTGACCAAGGACATATCAAGGAAAAGAGAATCCGAATCGAAGACCTACAACAGTATCAGAGTGTAAGCCTTATCAATGCGATGATGACGTTGGGGGATATGGTGATGGAGATGAAGAGGATTGATTTTGAAATAGATTTTTCTTAAAATTTTTGTTATATGAAATATTGCTTTGAAATGTTATGACTGTAAAATTTATGGCTGTAAAATTTCATGAAGAAATATGATCAACGACTATACCACATTCTCTGGTATAGTCCTGGGACGCTAGTTCCGTCAGAAGATGATGGGGGGGTGTTGCTGTTGGTGCATTGGAAAGAGTTTCGATTAACCTCCCCATCCTCTGCAAGAATCATCTAAATAATTATAAAATTTTTCATGAAAATGTTTATTTTCGCATATTAGATGATTATCAGTTTTAATGTAAGGACATGAAGAAAATAGCATCTCTGCTTATTGTTTTTTCCCTTGTTGCGATATGCATGGCGAGCGATTTCAAAGTGGATACCACAAAATTCACCCACGCTCAATATATGCAATATATGGATCATAAAAGATTTCCTATACATATACCCAATGTCTCAACAGAGAATCAAAATCTTTTATCCGTTGCGGATAGTATCAACAAAGAAATTCTAGAGTCAATTAGTTTTCAAGATGGTTTTTCGGATGTATTTACGTTTCACTGTCATGGGATTTCTTATGAATACGAAATGGAAGGTGACTATTTATTGCTGAATATTAAACAGATTTGGCTTTCGAGTCATGGAGATGTAGAGGATCTTATTTCTCTTTTTTTTGACTTGAAAACCGGAAAGAGATTATTGGCAGACATCAACACTCACATCCCTTTTCCCGCTTTATTTTCACTTGAGGGATACTTTGAATTTCTAAACTCGCACAACTGGGATATTGACATTTTCAATGGACTCTTGGAATCTCAATCTGAAACATATGATGCTGATAATGAAGATGAAGTAGAAGATGA
>JAFZLC010000033.1 GCA_017551675.1 Paludibacteraceae bacterium
AGCTGAAGGGCGATGTGGAGTCATGGGACGGAACTTACAACGGACGACCACTTCCATCCACCGACTATTGGTACACCATCAACATCCCAGAGATCGACAGAGTGTACTCAGGTCACTTCACACTGATAAGAAGCAAATAATACCTCTTTAGCAGATGATGAGTACATCATCATCTCTCAAAAGCATAAGGAAGGAATAGTCTGTCATGGATTATTCCTTTCTTGTTTGTGTTAAATCATCTTGTGTGGTTATCATAGAATTCTTACATCGACTTCATGAGAACACACCCATGGAAACCAGACAACCAACCACCATCCTCCATTTAATTGAAGGGTGGTGATGATTCCGGTTATGCCGCTTACTGTATTACTGAGCAGTACGGTTTTGTATAGTTTCTTATTGAAATTCTTGCGTGTGAGATATCTCGTAAGTAATAAAGCTTCGCATAGAATGACAAACGCCATGAACGCCCATCCCATTGGCGTAAAAGCAAAGATGCCAAATGATACATTCAGTAAATTCATTAGCATGTCGATTTAAGCCTTATTCCCAACCGTCAAAGATCTCCTCTCCGTAGTAGTTGTGCTCTTCTTTTGAATGATTTGGATACCACACTTGTGCAAAGAAAGGATTTCCTTTAGCAATCTCGTCGTAGTTCCATGGGGAAGGTAGGCATTCAGGACACCAATGACCTCCTAGTAAAATCAGGGCAGGAGATGCCTTGAATTTATGTCCGAATTGACATTCCCATTCCAATGGGGTGGCAGCGTCTCCTTCAACCATTGTTTCGCTTAAACATTTTCCTCCGCGAAATTCGGCGGCAGATTTCATGTCGTCTATATTCCATTGAGAAATAGGTTTGCTCTCGTCATATCCGTGATTTAGTACAATGGCCTTGTCTGAAGGTTTGGATAAATCCTGATGTTTCCAATCAGGAATGTTCTTCCATGCTTCAAGAGAACCATAATAGGCGGCAATACGCTGTTTTTCGTTGTTTTTTATCCAAGATTGAGTTCCCCATTTCTTCTTGTATGCCATTGGACGCATAGCAAGTTTGATGATGGGTGCAGGACAAATTGCAGCCAAGCGAAAGAACCAAGGCAATTGGTCTGCCATGTGCTTGAAATATTCGTCTATTGGTGTGTTGGCACGGAAGTGCAGATAATCTTCTAGTACTTGAGAGTCGAGATACCATTGTCCATGAAAATTGCGAAGCACAAACCATTCGGGATTGAAAATCTTTTCAGGAGGAGGACAATGGATGGCAGCCATAAGTTTGCATTCAAGTTCATAGTTGCTGAGTCGATATTCTGGTCCGCTACCAATATTGTAAAAACGATTCCAAAACTCGTCAGGTACAGACGCTTCACATAGGTTAGCCAACACGCGACCGCTATCTTCTACCGTACACCATTCCAACACGCCTCTCAGTGGCACATGAAACATGATAGGATCATAATTCTTTAAAATTGTTGGATAGAGTATGCCTGATTGTCGAAGACATACCCAGTGCTTTATACCTGATTCTACAATGATTCTTTCGGCTATCGTTTTACTGATGGCATAGTGGTCATATACACTGATGCAGACAGGATCGCCTGTTCTTCCCCAATGGTTAGGCTCATTGCGGTCGGATGTCTGTGCGACAGAACCGATGTAGCACACTTTGATATTGTCTGCATTAGGTTGAGCAAGGACCGCTTTGGCTACATTTTCTGCTGCCAGTGTGTTTACTTTCCTTGTCTTGTTGGGAAAATAATCGGCAGAAGGCGATACCATTCCACCTACGTGTAATACGTAGTCGGCCTCGCGAGTGGCTAATTCCACATCTTCGTAATGAGTTAAGTCACCCCATACGATTCTAATTCTGTCAGCATAGGGTGCTAATTTCTTTTTGTTGGTTTCGCTTGGACGAGCCAAGACAGTTATGTCGAAACGATCTAATCGTTGTAGTAGTTCTTGCAAGCCAGACCAACCCATGGTTCCTGTTGCACCTGTGAGAAATATTCTTTTTTTCATTGTTTGCAATTATTTGTTATTGCTCATTGTTTTTTTCGGCTTTTTTGTTTTGTTTCCGCCTCTTCCATAAATAGATGAATACAGCAAGAATTATCCAGATAGGCCAAAGAATGATGATGCCGTGGAAAATATATTTTGCTATGCTCGCGCCATAGCCAAAGGAATTTTTGATTGAGAGGGAATCATCGTCGTCAACATCGCATTCCTCTGTCTTTGTAAGACGTATAGATATTTTACTATAGTTTACATCTTGATCGATGGCTTGCATTCTTCTTGCTTCAAGGTCAGCCTCTTCTTGGATGATGTCCAATCGACGTTTCACCTCAAGTATATCGCTAATGCTATTGCACTTTTTGAGTAATTGCCTGTATTGCTCTGCTATTGCATCTTTAGTCTTTTTCCTCGATACCGAATCGTAATATTCTTTTGTCTTATCTTCTGAAAAAATGTGCTTTCGTTCTATTTTTATGTTTTTATTTTCGCCCTCTAAACTTGACAAAAAAAGATCGAAATGAGAACTCGGAATACGTATTTCCAGATCTGTTGTTGTCGAATGTTTTCTTTTAACGCTGTACTCGGATGTGTAGTATCCACCTGTTGCTTTTGTCAGACTGTCAATGAAGTGCTTTGCCTCCTTCATGTCCTCGCATTCAAGGGATAATTCACCAGTTCTAACAATCTTTCTGGAACATGATTGGCTATTTGAACTGATACTATCGCATGACCTATAATCAGAGGATTCTTTAGAATAGTTTTGCATTTCTCCATCTGCATTGGCAGTGGCTGGTTCGTAGTCGTAGGATTCTGATTCGGCGCAAAGCTCATATCCTTTTTCTTTATTGCATCCAGTTGCAAACGCCAAAATAATGGCGAAAATTATGAATCTTCTTAATTTACAATTCTTCATGGCATTCTGTTTTTTTTGAAAATGTTCTAAAGCTTTGTTTGTGTTGACAAAAATACATTTTACAAAGGAAAAACGTGCGATAAATGTAAATATTTTATGTGCGATTCGTTCGCCTTATTTTATGTTTAGGTATTTATGTACTTGAATGGAAAGTCGCCAGTGAGGGTGTTTCATGATGTAATCGATAACATCTTCCGTGTTCGTACAAGAGCAAGGTTGAAGGTAGTAATGTTGAGCCGTTATCTCATTGTGCCAGTGTTCTACATTGCTATTTTGGTAGACTACCTTTACCTCGTCGGCATTTTTTAAAATGGGGGCTAATTCCTCTTTTGGAGAGCAGGTGATCCAGTCTATGTTTTGCGGAATTTCATGCGTTCCGTTTGTCTCTATGGCTACCTTTTTCCCTTGTTGATGAAGAAGGTCTATTAGATGTTCGGAGACTTGCAGTGAGGGCTCTCCTCCTGTGAGTATAACCCATGGAATGTCATATCCTTTTGCTTTTTCTGCAATCTCTTCTTCTGATAATTCCGTGTAAGGTTCGTGGTTTGTGTCACAAAATGGACAGTTGCAGTTGCATCCAGAGAAGCGGATGAAAAAAGCAGGGGTTCCCGTGTGGAAACCTTCTCCCTGAATGCTGGCAAACATTTCATTAATCCTTTTCATAGATTGCTGTATTTCCTTCTGATTCTTGTACGGAGACTTTATAACAGTTGTCTGTGTTGTCACAGATCCAACGGGCTATGTTTTCAGCTGTAGGATTGATGCCAGGTAAGGAGTCGTTGAGAATGCAATGGTCTAGTTTCTGTTTGATCATCTCTTTGATGAGGGTAAAGTCTGTGACCATACCATTTTTGTTTAACTCTTTGGCTTTGCAATAAATGGTTATAACCCAGTTGTGTCCATGCAGTGTTTTACATTTGCTTGGATAATCTAGCTCTAGATAGTGAGCGGCTGATATCTCTACTTTTTTCTCTATATAATACATATCTCTCGTTTTAATGTTGGTAAGGTGTATTGTCTTTGATGCCAGCTAATTGAAGTGCTTCTTTTCGCTCTCTGCAAGTTCCGCACTTTCCACAATGAATTTCGCCTCCACGGTAGCAACTCCATGTTTGAGAGTAGTCGATACCGAGTTGTGCACCACGTCTGGCAATATCTGCCTTGGTGAGATTCGTGTAGGGTGCCCAGAGAGTGACGTTTTGGTATGTGCCTGCAGACATAGCCTTGCTCATATTGTCGACAAAGTTTGGCGTGCAATCTGGGTAGATGGTGTGATCACCTCCATGATTAGCCATCATGACATATTTGGCTTTTACATCATCGGCGATACCTGTGGCGATGGAGAGCATAATGCCGTTTCTGAAAGGAACAACGGTTGATTTCATGTTCTCTTCGTCATAATTTCCTTCTGGAATGGCATCGTCGCCTTCTATAAGGGAGCTATGTAGATATTCTTTAATGAAATCCAAACGAATCGTATGATGAGGAATCCCTAGTTTCTGACAATGATACTCGGCAAGCGGTATCTCTTTGTCGTTATGGTTGCTTCCATAGTGAAAGGAGATAGCTTTCAATATGCGATCTTGATACTCATAGAGCAGAGTAGTGCTGTCCATCCCTCCGGACAAGATAATGATACAATCTTTCATATTGGGTGGATTAATAAGATTTGTTCATTTGAGCTGCTATGCGCTGTGCTTTCAACTCTTGGTGATTAGCGTCTGCATAGTTGGCAAAAGGGTAGATGGAGATACCTCCTCTTGGTGTAAAGATACCATAAACCTCAATGTATCTTGGTTCCATCAGATGAATTAGGTCTTTCATGATGATGTTGATGCAATCTTCATGAAAATCACCATGGTTGCGGAAACCGAAAAGATATAGCTTGAGAGACTTGCTCTCTACCATTCTTTCGTTTGGTATATAGTTGATGACGATTTTTGCAAAATCAGGTTGGCCAGTTTTAGGACATAGACTTGTGAACTCTGGACAATTAAGGGTGACCAGATAGTCTAACTCCTGATGCTTGTTGACAAATGTTTCTAATAAATCGGGATTGTACGTGGAGGGATAAATGGTTTTACTCTCTCCTAACAGGGTAACACCTGCTAATTCTTCTGATGTTCGTGCCATTGTTTTTAGTTATTTAGAGGAAAAACTGAAAGCTCTATTGTGGGGAGTTTTAAATCCCCAATGAAAAAAAAGCCACACATTTTAGTGTGGCTTTGCGCTCCTTCTTGGACTTGAACCAAGGACCCCCTGATTAACAGTCAGATGCTCTAACCGACTGAGCTAAAGAAGCATTTTTGCCTTGTTTTCAAAAGCGTTGCAAATGTAGTGCTTTATTTTCTATAATCCAAATGTTTTCGTCTCTTTTTTTAGTTTGTTGCGTAATCTGAATGGACGAAAAACCTGAATATTCATCTCTTTTCTTTATAAGCATTTGAATACTATGGTTTTATTCATTCCTTAGATTTATGGTTGGCAATGTGTTATTTTCAACACTTCATCGCAGAATTTGATGATATATACGCCGTTTCTTTCGTTTTTCATCTCGATGTATTGCCCTTTGCCGTTAGAAATGACATTGCCATGGATGTCATAGAGCGTCCATTGACAGGATTCTCCCAAGTCAACGCGTTGCAACATTTGATCATAATAAGCTATGCTGTTTTCTTCCGAATGACTTTCTTGCAGTTGAGAGGATGAACCTTTGCCAAATTTGATGTTTCGTAAGATTAATTCATCTGTATTGCCGCTGATGGTGATGTAGAGGTCTTGTATGCCACTCAGTGCACTTAGAGGAGTACATTCTACTTCAACCCATTCCTCCCCTGATTTAGGTAGGTCGCAACTGGATAGAATAGTTCCATTTTTACTTCCCGAACGAATATTCAGTTTTCCCCCGTTGGCGTTTTTTACGATGACGGAGAGGTCTGAGGAGACAATGCTGTCTGTGATTACGTTTTCAAAGAGAGCCCATCCTCCCTCTTTCATACATAATTCATCTTTTTCATTCAGGCGGATGCGCATACCATTGTCAAAACCATTGCCTGGTAGAGAATCGCGTATGATACGTAGGAAGTCGATACGGTCTAATTCGGAGAAGTTTTTTCCGACACGTACTTCAATGAAGTTGCCTCCTCGTTTGAGGTGTGCTGGAATGTATATGAAAGAGTTCTCAGGGAAAGTTCCCCATGCTCCTGTTGAGGGAAGTTCTATCTCTCTGTTTTCTCCATTGATGCTGATGTTATGGGTTGCGTCTTCACCTCCGTTTGCATATCGGTATCGGAGTAGATAATCACCCTCCTGCATGATGTTTATGGGTAAACGAACGGAGCTTTTGGATGTGTTGATGTAAGCTACGTATTCTCCGTTGGATGAGGTGTTACTCTCTGTGATGACCAAGTCTCCACTTACTCCTCGCGTGAGTATGCCATGTTCGGCCTCTGCACTGAGGTGTCGACCTAAAAATGGTTGTCCCATCTCAGGCCAATTATCTTCTGTAAAGACTATATCACGTACATGAAGGGTGGGGGCTCCGTTTGATTTTGAATTGTAGTAGTGATGAACAAAACGGATGCGATTTAGGTCTTTGAAGGCTTCACCTCCGCCCGGACCGTAATAGCGACCGTATCGCTCCATTAGAATGGTACCACCTCCGTTGGTTAGCGCCTTCCCGCTTCTGTCTACGTATGGACCTGTGATGTTGTCGGATCGTCCCATGGCTGTTTTGTATGTGTTCTGATTCAATTCGCTTCCCATTTTACAACATACATCCCATGCGGTGAATAGGAAGTACTGGCCATTGTGTTCAATCAGGCTGGGACCTTCGATACCCGAACCATTTCGAGAGGCTAACCGATAAACCGTATTGTCGGAGGATGATTGCTTGCCTGTCGATTCATCCAAACGAATCATGCGAATGCCATCCCACCATGAACCAAACACCATCCAGTAATTATTGTTTAAGTCTTTCACCACGTCTGCATCGATGGCATTATAGTTGTTGCCACTGCCACTGCGTACCACTTCTCCCATATCTGTCCACCCATCTTTTGTGGGGTGATTGTTTGTCATGAGACCGATGCCAGAGGTGTTTTTACCAAATGCGGATCCCGTGTAGTAGACACGAAACTGATTGCCGAAATAATTTAGGTCAGGTGCCCAGATGTCTTCTATCTGATTGTTGGTGACTGTTTTAAGCCAATTGGGTATGCTGGATAATGTTCTGCCTAGTGCATTCCAATTTATAGCATCTTCAGAAGTGTAAAGAGTCAGCATGTTATTGGTGACCATCAATGCGTATCCGTCTTCATAACGTACGATGGATGGATCGTGTCCGCCAAAACAATTATCTTTAGCATACCAATCGGCCGTATATGCCACCTGCGTTGTCAGTAAAAGAAGGAGACTGACGCACCACGAACGTAATCCGTGGTGCAGCTCATTAAAATTATAAGTGTTTGTGTCTGGAATTTTCATCATATATCGCAGGTATTTGTTTATTTCTCTACCTGAATTTTTTTGTTTCCGTTTTGAATATAGACTTGTCCGTTGATAGGAGTGGTTACGATTCTTCCATATATATCATATATAGGCTGTTGATTCGTATCGTCGTTATTGATTATAAGAGGACTGTCTACCGATGACTCGCATTCACAATCTTCTGTTTCCAAAGCGATGATGAAACAGATTTGCTTGGTGGAGAAGGTGAAGGTGAATTGGTCACACACCTCTTCTTCAAATGTGTAAGAGACAATAGTCGGATTGTTTTGGAAATTGTTGTCGCTCACCTTGGCATTGAACGGGTAGGAGACTTCCTTGCCGTTTATCTCTGTTAAGAATCCGGCTGTGGATTCATCGTTGCTGTATCCGATTAGAGTGATCTTCTTTGCCTTTTTGTTCTTTGGCAAATAGAAGGTGTTGACAGCTCCGTTGGAGTTTTTGTAGGTTGTATAGGTCCTGCCTTGGTAGGAGATGTCTTGTCCGTACAAAATACTCTTGTCTGTTCTGCCCGTGATGGCCCAACTATAGTCGGTTGCTCCCGATGTGGTGCAGGTCCAGTGGTTGTTTTCTGTATGTCCATTATCTTGCGAGAGCGTACCATTGTCATAGTGGAATATGAACGATTCTGTTGTGGAGGAGGAACCTCCATCAGAAGTGACAGCGTTGGATACGCTACTCAATCCACCCATTGAATTGGCGGCGCGAATGGTGAATTCATCGGTCGAGGATGTGCCAGCAGGAATAGTGTATTGTGTTCCTGTTGTGTTTCCTACGTAAATATTGTTTTTGAAGATGACGTAGCAACGTGCGGAAGGATTGTCACTCCATGATAAAACTCCGTTGTTGACGCTTAATTTAGGAGTCTGTACCTGTTGCGCCAACTGGTCTGGCTGCCAATTGTCGCTTCCTCCTACAACATTAGCAATCGTATATTTTTCAGCATCTGACGCGGAAAGAACAGGGTTGATATAGACCGTCTGATTATCCTTTGTGTAGGTGGTGCGTCGACTGCTGAGGTTTATTGCGTTTCCGTTTCCATCCATACTGTTGTATTCTGCGAATAGGGCAGGCACAACATTCATAGGGTCGCCCCATCCAGCGGCAGTTGGTTGAACGTTCATTTTCGTATTGATATAAACACAGCGAGGAGATTTGTTCCAAGAACGTCCTAGTCGATAATTGCCATTGCAAATGGAATATCCGTCGATGGTACAATCTTTAAATACATATCCCCACGATGTAGTGGTGGCAGGTGCTGTGATACAGTTGTTGGATCGGTTCTCTAAATAGAGCAGACAGCGGTTGAAAAGGATGTCGCCACTACCGCAGATGAAATCTACTGTTCCGTGAATCTCACAATCCTCAGAGTATGTTCTTTCTGATTTAGAGTAGTAAGTGTCTTGTGTACTGAGTAACTTGACGAACTTATAGATGTTCCTGGTTCCTTGGTCCATTAAGGCTACAAATCGATTAGCACTGGCATTCGGGTTGTAGTAGGATCTGTTTTGGAGTGTGATGTCTTGTAGGTATATATCATTCGCTCTCGACAAGTACAATGTGGCAGTCTTACTGATAGCCTCTTCCGAACAAGTGTTGTAGAGGATTACATTGTCCATGCTCTGTCCGATAAAGGAAACGGAGCTTTTTGTCCATGTTGTCATTTGGTTACCATCACCAGTCAGAGATCCTATGTTGTATTCTCCATCAGGGAAGAAGATGATGAATCGGTCGCTTTGACTAGCTTCGGCAGCTCTTTTTGCCTCGGCAAAGTTGCCATCCACACCTACAACAAAATCGAAAGGAGCTTTTGTCACGGTGATGATGTCATCATCGTCATCTGATTGAATACCCATCACCTCATTGACGATTGAGTTCATATATACCTCTAGGTATGTGTATCCAGAAGGAGCGATGGCAGAACCATCACTTGGATCGTTCTTGTTTAGTCCTTTTTTATCTTCCCAACTATCAGGCATACCGTCTCCATCACTATCTGTTTGGGCTGACGCACTGGCGTAGGTAGGCCATCCTCCCACATCGGAAGGGGAGTCGATGATACCTTTTCCTTTTAATACAGAACCCGTGTAGGTGTAAGAACCATTTCGTGTCTCTTCGCAGATGCGGGCATCAACTGCGTCTCGTTTGTAGGAGGCACCTGCCCATTGAAGTACCTTTTGATATGCTTCTTTGGCAGATTGTGTGGTGACGGGAGCCACGCTGTATTCTGTGTAAGAACGGATGCTTTGTTGATTCATCTGTCCGTTGTTGCTGTTGTCTATGTCTATACCGTTCCAGTCCCAGTTGTCACCTTTGCCTTCCATATAGTTACCACTGATGTAGAAGTGACCATAGACACCTTGCGCTTGTGAATTCTTGCCATCATCTGCCCATGGTTGGAATATTCGATATTGGATGGATGATTTTGTGGCTGGACCCGCCTTGTAATAGTTGTTGATGAAGTTGTATGAACCTCCTTCACCTGCGTATCCACTATTGGTGCTTCCCCAGTTGTAGAACACGTTGTTTCGTAAATCTACTCGTTCTTGGTCTGCCAAGTTGGAATAGCGACTTCCACATAGTCGGGGCGTACGGCTGTCATGATGAGCAACGAGGTTGTGATGGAATGTTGCACCTCTTCCGCCCCAGATGCCTCCGTAGCCATGGTATCCTTTCGGATGAAAAGAACCTCTCAGACTCTCTGCCACTAGACACCATTGCATGGTGAAGTTTTCGTTGTCATAGAAAGATGCGCATTCGTCGGTACACCAACTCATGGAGCAATGGTCGATGATGATGTTTTTCTTCCTTCTTCCCCATGTGGCATCTCTATCAATGGAAGGCCTTCCGTCGGAGCCTATCTCGTCGGGTGCATCCGTACCCATTCGAAAACGCAAAAAACGGATGACTACATTGTTGGCATTGACATATAGATCGTAGTTTTTAAGACAAATTCCATCTCCAGGAGCTGTTTGTCCTGCAATGGTGATATCATCATTGGTAATGGATAATCTTTTCTGTAGTTCGATGATGCCGGAGACGTCGAAAACAATGGTCCTCGGACCAGATTGATTGACTGCATGACGCAGTGTTCCTTCACTTCCATCGTCAGATAGGGAAGTGACATGATAGACTTTGCCTCCACGTCCTCCAGTGGTGTACATTCCATACCCTTCTGCACCAGGGAAAGAGGGGAGATCATTAGAATAAACTTGAAATGGCATGCATAATAATAGCGTAACAATTAGCCTTGTTATGGTTCTCATTCTTTTGAAGTAGTTAAAAAGTTAAAATTTTATGGTTTCGAAAAAACATAAGCAATGCTGGTTGCCTTATTTGACAACGAACTTGCATGTTTTTGGTTTGCTTTTTCCTCTTATTTGTAACAAATAAGTTCCAGCAGTTAGTTGATTGACCTTCTTTTCTATTTTATTGTTACCTGGTTCTATCGTTTGATAGAAATCAGCTTTTGTACGAGCTTCCATATCGACAATCATAAAGTGGCAGTTCTCTTTTATGTCACTATTGATGATGATGTCGATCATGTTTTCTTCTGCTATAATGCAGATTGATTTGTTCTCTGTGGATGTGATGATAGGGTTGTGTTCTGCCTCCTCGACATAGAAGGAACCGTTTTTCGTCACTTCCTCTTTTGCAGAACTTTGGGTTGTGATTGTATAGCGATACAAACCAGGAGTGGTTGCGATGCCATAGAATCTGATGGTTCTGTTAGCGGTGTCAATTTCCGCACAAATACCATCAGGAACATCTTGACTCCATGATATGCAGATAGAATCGGCATTTTCCCAAGAATATCCATATTCGATGATGGAGTCGTGTTGCCTAACAGTTTGGTCTGTTTCTCCTGCTCCGAATTTCTCGAGTGCTGGCAATGGCTTGTTGACAATCAGTTTGCCAAGACCTTTGATTCCATCAGGGTAGTCCTCTGTTGTGTAAGTTCCACCTCCGTAAGTTTGTCCGTTGATTGTTAAATCATTCACTTCTAGATTGCCTTTCAAAACAAGTTTGGCGCTGTCAGAGATGGTGATTTGATCTGTATTGACATCCACATTGATTTCCAATATTCCATTGTCTACGAAAATGCCAACAGGGCCCAATGCGTTTTTGTTGTTTACGCTAATGGTTCCTTCCTCTAATGTCCAAGAGCCGTTCAGTTGTTCAGCTTCTGCATTTAGGCTCAATATTCCGGCACTTGTTTTGATGATATCACCATCGCCAGAAATGGTTCCTACAATCTCGATTCCCGTTGTGTCTGTAGGACCTGCGATGATAGTGCAGTGAGATTGAATGTTGATTTCCCTTGCAGAAAGGAGGTATAGAGGGTTCACATTGCTGGATTTTATGGTTCCACCAATGATGTTGAGTTGATCAAATGTACAATTGGCAGTGATGTCGAGTGTACCATTCTCTTCAATTGTGATAGGTGCACTCAATTCTAGTGGACCTGCTTTCACCTCTCCCGAGCGGATAATGGTAGTGTCGATGGATTGAGGCACACCGACTGGAGTCCAATTCTCCTGTGTGCTCCACACATCTGTTTTGTTGCAGTCGTAGATGTATGTCTTTGCTTTAGGCTTGTATGCAATGGTTGTGATACTGTTTCCTGGCATGTTGACACTTTCCAATGCATCATAGGTGCCTATGGTTGAACTCCATATCTTTTGAGAAGGGACACTTTGGATGACTGTTGCTCTTGTTCCTTCAGGGAAGAATGGTAGTCTGGCAGTCTGGTTGTTTCGGTTACGGTTGACCAAGACAACAGTATAAGCGTCTTCTTCCGGACTTTTGAAAGCGGAAACGATAACGTTGTTATTGTTGGTTTGTGCGGAAATATTTTTCCATCCGCGACGAATAAATTTGGAATAGTGACGCAAGGCGTGGTAATCACCTTGAATGACATATCCATCTTCCGTTTTATATCCGTTTTCTGAGAATTCCAAATTGATGCAACCATCACCCGTGTCTCCCCAAATCAGATTCCAATGAAGGTACGAAACAACGTGATTGACTGAGAATGCATATGACATAAAGATAGCCAAATGAATAGGATCGTTTGGATCAGGATCTCTAAGCGAGCTGTTTTCGGTCATATACATTGGTTTTTGGTTCAGATAGTCTCTTGACAGGTTGGTCATTGCACCCAAGAATTCATCAGGGTAGTTGTAGCGATAACCATCGTCTTTGTGATTTTCCGAGCCACTATGGTAGTAGTGGAAGTTGTATCCATACAACATTCTTTTGTCGACTGTGTTGATGTATTCTTGCACCTTGTTCCAGCCGATACCCAACACTTCAGGACCTAGTATGCCTGGAGCATTATCTAGTGTCTTAATGTTGTTGTATACAGAAGAAAGAGCATTAGAATAGGCAGCGATGCCATTCGACTCAGAAGGGTCGAAGATGGTTGATTCATAGTCGGCATCACAATCCACCTCGTTCTGAATACTTATCGTATTTGGATAAACGTCCACATCCCGATATTGCTGTAAAGCACGCTTCCACCATGCTCCGAATTTGTCATAGATATAACGTCCATACTCTTTTTTTAGGGTTGGCTTGACTGGACCACCGCAAGAACCGGTGAGGGAGTTGTTCTGTTTTAATTCGGCAGGGGCAGACCATGAAGACATGGTGATGAAAAAATCGTCGCCCAGCCGTTTCTTTCCTTCATGTACGATTTCAGCGTCGTAGGTAAGGTCGGCATCCTCTTCGTGAGCCCAGTTGCCTATACGCAAGCCGGTTAGTCCCAATCCGTTGAAGATGGTGTCATATAATACCTCTTTGTTTTTGTGTGTGGTTAACCAGTCCAGATAGTACACGATACCGCCGCCAATTCCATCAATGGTCTGATAGGAAGTGGTGGGATCTATGGTAATTGTCGTCTGCGCGTATGAAAATGGCGCATTTACCAATAATATTCCCAGGATTAGAGTCTTGAGCGCGGTTTTCATTTCGTGTTTTTTTACGGTTAATGTTGCTAAATTACACAAAGTTAGTATTTTGACAAAGAAAAATTGCTCTTTTTTTCTCATGAGCAAAAAAAGTTTTTTTCCATTTTGCGGAATATATGCTTGTTTTGCGAGGTTTTCACAAGTATAAAATTTCTCTTTCGTTTTCTGTTTGAAGGTTCGTTTTTTTTATCTAATTTAGCGGTCTAACTTTCAAAGCATAAAATATATGGTTAGAAAAATCAGTTTGTCGATTGTCCTTTGCATGTTGGTGGCGTCAATATTTGCAGAGTTATCATTCAAAATCGAGATGGGGAAAAGGTTTCGTCACTTGGAACAGTCAAAGTGAAAGGAGGCCGTTTTGGAACTCATATCAATTTGATGGGAGATGCTGCGAAAAACCTCGGGTTGAAACTGGCGGAAATGATATGTCCGCGACTCACATGAGTCATGCAAAATAATGAATTAATTTTATTTATGATAAAATATTATGGCTATAGAATTTAAGTATGCTCCAATGTTTCAATTGGGGAAAGATGACACGGAGTATTATTTGTTAAGCAAAGAAGGCGTAAGTGTTGGAAATTTTGAAGGACATGAGATTTTGAAGGTCTCAAAAGAGGCATTGACTCTTCTTTCTCAGCAGGCATTTCATGATGTGGAGTTTATGTTGCGTCGCTCTCATAACGAGCAAGTGGCTGCCATTTTGAAAGATCCTGAGGCTTCTGAAAATGATAAATATGTGGCTCTTCAGTTCTTGCGTAATGCAGAGGTTGCATGTAAGGGAATCCTTCCTTTCTGTCAAGATACTGGAACTGCTATTATCCATGGAGAAAAAGGTCAGCAAGTGTGGACTGGCTTTGAGGATGAGGAAGCATTGTCAAAGGGTGTGTTTAATACGTATGTGAACGATAATCTTCGTTATTCTCAGAATGCACCATTGAATATGTATGATGAGGTTAATACAAAGTGCAACTTGCCTGCTCAGATAGACATCGAGGCTGTGGAAGGCGCTGAATATCGTTTCGTCATGGTGGCTAAAGGTGGTGGTTCTGCTAATAAAACTTATTTCTACCCAATGACAAAGGCAACTATCCAGAATGAAGGTACTCTTCTTCCATTCTTGGTAGAGAAGATGAAAACATTGGGAACTGCTGCTTGCCCTCCTTATCACATTGCATTTGTGATTGGTGGTACTTCTGCGGAAAAGAACTTGCTAACTGTAAAATTAGCTTCTATAAAATATTATGACAACTTGCCTACTACGGGTGATGAGACAGGACGTGCGTTCCGTGACATCGATTTGGAAAACAAGTTGTTGAAGGAGGCTCATAAGATTGGTTTGGGTGCTCAATTCGGTGGTAAATATTTGGCACATGATATTCGTGTGATTCGTTTGCCTCGTCATGGTGCTTCTTGTCCTATCGGTATGGGCGTTAGCTGCTCTGCTGATAGAAACATCAAAGCAAAAATCAACAAGGATGGTATCTGGATTGAAAAGATGGACTCAAATCCTTCAGAGTTGATTCCTGCAGAATATTGTAAGGCTGGCGAAGGCAAGAATAGCATTGTTATCGATTTGGATAAGGGAATGGATGCTGTTCGCGCTGAGTTGACCAAGTATCCTGTAAGTACGCGTGTGAACTTGAAAGGTACTATCATTGTGGCACGTGATATCGCTCATGCTAAGTTGAAGGCTCGCTTGGATGCTGGTGAAGATTTGCCAAGCTACTTCAAAGATTATCCAGTGTTGTATGCTGGTCCTGCTAAAACTCCAGAAGGATATCCTTGTGGTTCTATGGGACCAACCACTGCAAATCGTATGGATCCATATGTGGATGAATTCCAAGATCATGGTGCATCTCTAGTAATGATCGCTAAAGGTAACCGTTCGGATGTGGTGACAAATGCTTGTCAGAAACACAAAGGTTTCTATTTAGGAACAATCGGAGGTGTGGCTGCAGTTCTTTCTCAAAGCTCTATTAAGAGTATTGAGTGTGTAGAGTATCCAGAGTTGGGTATGGAGGCTGTTTGGAAGATCACCGTGGAAGACTTCCCTGCATTCATCTTGGTGGATGACAAGGGTAACGATTTCTTCAAACAGTTGAAACCATGGTGCCCTTCATGCAAACAAGCTCTTTCATAAACATGAAATAGATTTGATTGACAGATGAAAAAACGGAAGATGATTGTCTTCCGTTTTTTTGTGTTCCTTTGCTTGGTAAGCTTTTGATTGCTTCTCTAATAAATTTTGATACTGGGGAAAAATCCGCTATCTTTGCCCTTCAAAAAAATGTAGAATAAGATGGTCTCTGTTGATAAACTTACTATCCGTTTCGGAAGTGTCACATTGTTCAGTGATATCTCATTTGTGGTGAACTCCCGGGATAGAATCGCCCTCGTAGGAAAGAATGGTGCGGGCAAAAGTACGATGTTGAAAGTTTTTGCTGGCATTCAACCGCCAACAACGGGTAGTGTCTCCATACCTAAAGATATTACCATAGGATATCTGCCTCAGCACATGATTCATAATGATGGAGTAACCGTTAGAGAAGAGGCTGAAAAAGCGTTTTCTCACATTTTTGAGTTGCAGAATGAAATAGAAAATCTGTCTGCTCAATTGGCTACTCGTGAAGATTATGATTCGCCTGAATATGCTCGTCTTATCGAACAACTGACTCATGCCAATGAGCGCCTGGATATGATGGGTGCCAATGATTTTCAGGGTGAGGTGGAGAAGACCTTGTTGGGATTGGGTTTCCTTCGTTCTGATTTCGATCGACAAACCAGCGAGTTCAGCGGTGGATGGCGTATGCGTGTCGAGTTGGCAAAAATTTTGCTGAAACGACCTGATGTGTTGCTATTGGATGAGCCCACCAACCATTTGGATATCGAATCCATTCAGTGGTTGGAGGAGTTCTTAAAAAACTGTGGTAGCGCAGTAATCTTAGTTTCTCACGATAGAGCGTTCATTGATAATGTGACGACTCGTACCATCGAGATATCCCTCGGTAAAATATATGATTATAAAGTTTCCTATTCTAAATATGTGGAACTGAGAAAAGAACGAAGAGAACAGCAGTTGCGCGCCTACGAAAATCAACAGAAACAGATTCAAGATACAGAGGATTTCATTGAAAGATTCCGTTATAAGGCTACTAAGTCCAATCAGGTTCAGTCTCGTATCAAACAGTTGGAGAAGATGAATATCATCGAGGTGGATGAGGAAGACAATTCTGCTCTACATCTGAAATTTCCACCTGCTCCTCATTCGGGTAGTATTACGGTTGAGGCTCAAAACCTGACTAAACGCTATGGTGATAATGTGGTGTTGGACTCTATTGATCTTACGATTAAAAGAGGAGAGAAGGTTGCCTTCGTTGGTAAGAATGGAGAGGGTAAGACCACTTTGGTGAAGTGTATTATGGATCAGGTGGAGTATGAGGGTATGCTGAAGTTGGGACATCTTGTGAAGATTGGCTATTTCGCTCAGAATCAAGCTTCTTTGTTGGATGAGGATAAGACGGTGTTTGATACGATTGATTCGGTTGCGGTAGGTGATATTCGTACGAAGATTCGTGATATATTGGGTGCGTTCATGTTTGGAGGTGAGGCCTCCGACAAGAAGGTGAAGGTGCTGTCTGGTGGTGAACGAACCCGTTTGGCAATGATTCGATTGTTGTTGGAGCCAGTCAATTTTCTTGTATTGGATGAGCCGACCAACCACTTGGATATGCGTTCGAAGGATGTGCTGAAAGAGGCGATCAAAGCTTTCAATGGAACGGTGGTAGTGGTATCTCACGACCGTGAGTTCTTGGATGGCTTGGTAGATAAGGTGTATGAGTTTGGTAATCATAAGGTAAAGGAACATCTTGGCGGCATCTATGACTTCCTGCAATCCAAAAAATTATCATCGTTACAAGAGTTGGAGAGAAAGTCTCCTGTTTCGAAGACGGAGAATACGCAGAAGACATCATCTGATAATAAACTATCATACGAAGCTAAAAAAGAGTTTGAACGCAAACTAAGAAAAGCCGAACGTGCGGTAGAAGAAGCGGAAAATGCAGTCAATCAGATTGAAAAGAGAATAGCAGAGATTGAGGAATCACTTGGGAATCCTGAGAATGCATCTAATACAGCCTTGTTTGACGAGTATGGTAAGAAGAAACATGAGTTGGAACAGAAGATGTACGAGTGGGAGATCCTTTCGGAGGAATTGGAGACGATAAAGAGTCAAATGTCATAATATGATACGTATTGAAAATGCCGGAGTAGAGGCACAGATATTATTAGAAGTTGGCGGACGAATTGTCTCTTACAACAGAATAGGGAAGCCTAATGTGTTGGAGAGTGATCCGTCGTTATGGAATGAGACTCAGGAACAACGGTTGAGTCCCTCGCCAGACATGCTTGATTTCCGTCCGTATAATGGTCATGAGGTGTGGGTGGGTCCGCAAAGTCAGTGGTGGAAACAGCAGACATTGAATGCGGAAAAAATAGATTCAGATCTTTTTTGGCCGCCAGATCCATATATCAGTTTTGGCGCATATCATATAGTAGAACAGACAAGCAATTCACTTGTGATTGAGGGTGAAGATTCTCCGATAAGTGGTTTGCGTATGAAGAAGAGTATGCGAATTGAGGAGGATGGTTCTTTGTTCTTTCAGGTGGAGGCAACCAATGTGCGGAAGAGTGATGTCTCGTGGGATTTGTGGTTGATCACCCGTGTGAATGGACACAATGAAAACTATGTGCCAGTTCGCTCGGCGGAGGATGTTGTTTTAGGAGAGCCTTCGCATCCATGGCAAGGTCGTCCGACATACAAGGTGGAAGATGGCTATTTCTCATTTACGCCGTTGGATAATGATCATCAGTGTGAAGAGTGTACGGGTAAGGCATATATAAAAGCATCGGAGCCTGTGATTTATGCTCATTGCGGAGATGAATGGTTGAAATTAGAGTTCGAACATCACGACGCATCCTTACTGCATCCTGAGCAGACGGAGATAGAGTTGTATAACTTTGTTCATGCGGAAAAGGAGAAATCATTGTTGGAATTGGAATATCATGCACCGTATCGTACGTTGCATGCGGGAGAGTCTATGCAGACGTGGTCTAGATGGCGTCTGATGCGTACTATGCCTAAATGATGAAAACAATGGTTAGGTAATTGATATGATTGATAATAAAAGTAAAGCGGCTGTGGGATTATTCCTACAGCCGCTTTCTTATGTAAGCATGTTTCTGTCTAAAACAGAATCAATCTTTTATTTTGCTATGACAAGTTTCTTTATTGTTACACCATTTTCTGTGATGATGCGAATGATATAGTTGCCATCTTTCAAGTCGGCAACGGAGATAACCTTGTCTTTGCTAGTCTTCATTACCACACCTTCAGTAGAGATGATTTCAACACTGATTGGAGTGACACCATAAATTTCAACAACAGAAGAAGCAGGGTTTGGTCCGATTGCAATTGGTGCGATAGCGGTTTCGTTCAAACCAACATCACCCACTTTTTCGAATTTAATCCAGTCAACATCAATCCAGTTACCTGTATTCTTGATGATCATGGTCTGTGTACCTTTCTTAAGAGTTACATTCTCTAATTTCACTTCTTCGAAATCACCCCAGCTGCCGAGTTTGTCAACACTCACATTTATTTTCGCGTTAGACTCTTCGAGTTCTACTGACAATGAACCAGAATCGTTACCTTCACCCAAACGCATTGTTACGGTGTATTCACCATCCTTTTGTACGTCAACAGTGTAAGCCATCCACTCATCACCTTGGAATGAACCGACTGCCACACCATCAGAAATCTCTTTAAGGTCAACATCATCTTCACGATAGTAGTTGGAGTAGCTATCACATGAGTTGCCTGCTGACTGATCATAGTAAGCCATGCCAGATGCACCCTCATCATAATTCTCTGCTTCAATCTTTCCTGGGATGACAGCTGCTGTTCCTTTGTAAGGCTTGTTAGGTTCAACTACATTTACAATTGCAGAACCAGTCACTTCTTTGTTGTCGCTTGTGATAACTAAAACCTTGATAGAGAAGCTTCCAGCCTCTTCAGGAGTCCAAGTGATGGATTCACCCTCTCCAATCTTAGTATCGCCATTGTAGTAGGTTATGCTTCTAACACCGCTCTCAACATTGTTTAGTGTGACAGACAAATCTACACTGTTGCCAAGCACAATTGTAGACTTGCTAACTGAAATGCTTGCAGATGGACCTTGAGCACCTTTGCCGCAGAATTTTGCTTTCGCATTTTTAGCAGCGTCACTTTGCATATACTGACGCAACCATTTTATACCACTACGCTCGCTACCAGTATTAGTAAACAATCCCGTATCAGATCTCCATGTCTTACCGTTGATGTATCCCCAAATAGTAATACCAGAAACGAAATCAGCTTCCCACATTGGTTTGAATGTGTTTTTCATAATCGTTTCGTATGTGCTTTCGTTACCTTGTGAGATGTCGTATTCGGTGATGTAGCACTGCAACTCTTTGCCACACTTTTGCGTAATGCTATTGTGAATTTCCTTTAGCGTGTTACCGAAGTCAGAGATGTTATAGTGACTGTAGTAATCATCCAAGTCGTGGCTTTGATGTCCGTAAGCATCAATTGGTGCACCTTGTTGTACTAATGATGAAACAAGATTGATAAAATCGGTTTTCTGCCATGTGAAGGTGTTGTAGTCATTATAAATCAACACGGCATTTGGGAATCTCTTACGAGCCATACGGAATGCCTCTGCAATCCATTTGTAGTCGTAAGGGTTACTACTGTTACCCAAAGCTTGACTTAGAAGGATTTTGAAGTCTTTGGATGATTTTCCATTTTCAGTTCCTTCCGCATGTCCTTGTATAGCCTCATTCACAACATCGATTACAGCTAAGTCAGGATACTTGATGGCAACTGCATCAAACCAATATTCGACTTGTTGTTTCAACTCTGATGGAGAACAACCCGCCAATTGCGTTGGCCACTGGCTCGTCCAAAGAAGAGCGTGGAATTTAAACAACACACCATTGTCCTTGCACCATTTGTAGTGAGCGTCAGCAGTTCCCCATTTCCATTTTTCAATACCCTCTTGTGCACTGTTTACCTTACAGTCGACAATTGATCCCCATTTGGTCTCATTCTCGCAGGTGAGCTGATCCCACAAATCTTCATACTTCAAGTTGCCAACGCCTGGCTGTATTTGGTATGACGTGGTAATGTTACCCAAAAACTTACACGTGTTTTGGTTTAATTGTGCGTCTGCTATGCTTATGCTCATAAGCGCAGCCGCAAGTAGTGTAATAAATTTTCTGTTCATGATCTTCGTGTTTTTGTAATGTGAATGTTTGCCCTTAAAATAGGAAACATACAATCGGTTTTTAATGAGAATAAAATAATTTAGTGCATTTGTAAGTTATATATAAGTTATAAATTTGGTTTTCCTCTGTTATGTGGTCAGATGTAATATATGCTACAAAAAAGACCACAATAAACGTTGCTAAGATACGAATAAAATCTGACATAAACACTTTTTTGAAAAAAAATCCTGTTGTCATGTTCGTTTCCCTCCTTTCTCCTTAAGTAATGATGTTTGTATAGGAGAGATTTCTCAGACTGTGTTCATAGCGCTTTGCTAAAGTTTTTTGCGGTATTTGATAGCGAAAAATTCTCTATTATCTTCTTTCTTTCGTAATTTTGCACCTTTAATTATAATATGGGAGATGACTCAGAAATTCCTATGAATGAGGAGAGAAAATCCTATAGGTGTGTTATAAAAGATTTGTTTTCTGTGGATAAAGAAGAAAAACATAAAGAAGAATCGAGTGCTGAAACAGCATGGATTGATGTGTATGGAGCGAGAGTTCATAATTTAAAAAATGTGGATGTCTCTTTGCCAAGGTACAAGTTGTCTGTCATCACAGGTTTGAGTGGCAGTGGCAAGTCGTCGTTGGCGTTTGATACAATCTATGCGGAAGGACAACGTCGGTACATAGAGACATTCTCTGCTTATGCTCGTAATTTCCTTGGCAACATGGAACGACCTGATGTTGATAAAATCACGGGACTGAGCCCTGTTATCTCCATAGAACAGAAGACCACCAATAAGAATCCTCGTTCTACAGTGGGAACGACAACAGAGGTGTATGATTTTCTTCGTCTGCTTTTCGCACGCGCGGGAGAGGCCTATTCATACGTGACGGGTGAAAAGATGGTGAAGTATACGGAGGAACAGATACTTGATTTGATAGAACATGATTACAAGGGAGATGCTATCTTCTTGTTGGCTCCATTGGTTAATGCAAGAAAAGGACATTATAAAGAGTTGTTTGAGCAAGTTCGTCGAAAAGGATATTTGAATGTCCGTGTAGATGGAGAAATAAAGGAGATTGTTCATGGCATGAAGTTGGACCGCTATAAAAACCATACGATTGAGGTGGTGATTGATAAATTAGTGGTGTCTGATGGCAACCAACAACGTGTGCAAGCTTCTGTACGCACGGCTATGAAACAGGGAAACGGAACAATCGTTGTGCTACGAAAGAAGGATGGTGAGATTCGCCATTTCAGTCGCCATCTGATGTGTCCGACAAGTGGTATCTCGTATGCAGAGCCTGCTCCGCATAATTTCTCTTTCAATTCACCTCATGGTAGTTGCCCTAAGTGTAAGGGATTGGGTGTTATTAATGAAATTGATATTGATAAGATAATTCCAGACAAGTCGGTTAGTATCTACAATGGAGGTATTGTTCCGCTTGGCAAATATAAGAAGTCACTCTTCTTCTGGCAATTAGAGGCTGTGGCAGACCGCTATGGCTTTTCGTTGAAGGATCCTATTTCAAAGGTTCCTCCAGAAGGATTGGATGTTGTGCTGAATGGTACCGAGGAACGGGTGTGCGTGAGAAATGAATCTTTGGGTTCTTCTAATATGGCATGTCTGTTTGAGGGTGTTATCCATTATATTGAGGTGCAGCAAGAGATGGATGCATCGGCAACAGCCCGTAAGTGGGCGGGCCAGTTTAGTAAACAGGTCGTATGCCCTGTTTGTCATGGCAACCGTTTGAATGAGGAGGCTTTGCATTATCGGATTGCAGGAAAGAATATTGCAGACCTTTCTCGTATGGATATTGCTGATTTGTATGATTGGGTGTGTAAGGTGCCGGCACAGATGTCGGAAAAGCAGTTGTCTATTGCGGAACTGATATTAAAAGAGATAAAAACACGTCTGCAGTTTAT
Organism: Paludibacteraceae bacterium; assembly: GCA_017551675.1. Classification (GTDB taxonomy): domain Bacteria; phylum Bacteroidota; class Bacteroidia; order Bacteroidales; family Paludibacteraceae; genus UBA1181. The sequence goes on from JAFZLC010000033.1 coordinate 22,649, forward strand.
GCTAGATGTTGGATTGGATTATCTCTCTCTTCATCGCTCTTCAGTCTCTCTGTCGGGCGGTGAAAATCAGCGTATTCGTTTGGCTACTCAGATTGGATCTCAGTTGGTGAATGTCTTGTATATTTTGGATGAACCAAGCATCGGATTGCATCAACGAGATAATGTGCGATTGATTCAGTCATTGAAACAGTTGCGCGACATTGGTAATTCTGTGATTGTGGTGGAGCATGATCGTGATATGATGCTTGAATCGGATTACATCGTCGACATGGGTCCATTTGCAGGAAGAAAAGGTGGAGAGGTGGTCTTTGCAGGTACTCCACAGGAGATGTTGAAAACACAAACAATGACGGCTGATTATCTGAACGGACGTCGTACAATAGAGGTGCCGGCAAAGAAGAGAGAAGGAAATGGAAAGTCCATCATCATAAAAGGCGCAAAAGGAAACAACCTGAAAAATGTGGATGTGGAGTTCCCTTTGAATAAATTTATTTGTGTGACAGGTGTGTCGGGTAGCGGTAAATCGACCTTGATTAATGAAACGTTACAGCCGATATTGAGTCAGCATTTTTATCACTCTTTGCAAGACCCTTTGCCATTTGATTCGGTAAGTGGTGTTGAGTATATTGATAAGATTATTAATGTGGATCAGTCGCCCATAGGACGAACACCACGATCCAATCCATCCACATATACAGGTCTGTTTGGTGACATTCGAGAGTTGTTTGTCACTCTACCAGAGTCGAAGATGCGTGGATATAAGGCAGGACGTTTCTCCTTTAATGTGAAGGGAGGCCGTTGTGAGACCTGTTGTGGAAATGGATACAAGACGATAGAGATGAATTTTCTACCAGATGTATTGGTTCCATGTGAAGAGTGTCAGGGGAAAAGATATAATCGAGAGACTTTGGAGGTCCGCTTCAAGGGAAAATCAATTGCGGATGTGTTGGATATGACCATCAATATGGCGGTTGACTTCTTTGAGAATATTCCGAACATTTATCATAAAGTGAAAACTTTGCAAGAGATAGGTTTGGGTTACATAAAGTTGGGACAGCCATCAACAACCTTGTCAGGTGGTGAAAGTCAGCGTATTAAGTTGGCAACGGAATTGATGAAAAAAGAGACGGGTAATACGTTGTATGTCTTGGATGAACCAACCACGGGACTTCACTTCGAAGATATTCGTATTTTGTTAGACGTGTTGAACAAATTGGTGAATAGGGGTAATACAGTTATTGTCATCGAACATAACATGGATGTGATTAAGACTGCTGATTATCTGATTGACATAGGTCCGGAAGGTGGTCGAGGAGGAGGACAAGTCATCGCGACGGGAACTCCCGAGGAGGTGGCAGAGAATCCAAACAGCTATACGGGCAAATATCTGAAAATGGAGTTGGAAAGAAAATAAGATATAGATAAAAATATGAAGCATACTGTGTCAGTCTTATTATTGCTGATGATAATGGTTTTGAACTTGCAGGCTGCCAATCAAGCATCCAAATATGGGGAAACAAAGGAGTTTTATCATCTGAAAGGACCTGTTAAATCATGTTTGCTTTCGTCAAAAAACGATAAAGTATACCTTGAATTTAATAAGGATGGATTTCTTACAAAGGGAATAACCACTCGAAAGTCGGATACGCTTAGCACCTTTGTCGCAAAATTCGATAAAAAGGGCAACGTTATTCGAAGAACACATTGCGATTATAGTATTAAATGTCTTGATTGTGAGAAGGAAATAAAGGAGAGAGAACCCCAATTGTCAAAAGAAGAAGTGCTAATTTATGATATTAAATCATCTGATGATACTGATTCTGATTGTTACACTATGTGTAAGAATAATCCAGAGTTTGTGAGAAATAGGGTTAAAAGCAATCTCGAATATGTATACAATAATAAAAATGAGTTGGTGAAAGTAGTCCAAACGGAAGTGGAAAACAATTATGATTCCATTGTTACTTTATATCAGTATGATGAGAAGGGCCATAAAATTAGAGAAAGTCACCATTATGCTTCCGGCGGTTCTTTTGTTGATAAATGGGAGTATGAAAATGATTTGTTGGTGAAAGATAATAATTTTTATTATAAATATAATGACAAACAACAATTGGTGGAAAAGCAAAATATAGAAAAGGAGGAACGTAAAATCATATACACATATTACCCAAATGGCAAATTGAAAAGTAGGGTAAGCAATTTTCACAGAGATTCCCTTGTGTATAACATTAATGGAGATACAATGTTGTGTGTTCAAAATAGAATGATACGTTACTCTTTCCCAGGTGTTGGACCTCGTGGTATAGTGGTTGGTATGGTGCGCCGTCAAGTAGTAGAGTACGATAAAGAAAACATACGGACAAAGTCTCAACTTTACAACGAACAAAAGAATCTCGTGTTTGAGAATTTTTATGATGAAAAAGGCAACTGTATAAAATCAGTTTTCAAAAAAGGTTATGTGGATCGTGCTTTCAATAAGGAAGGAAAGGTTTTGACGGAAAGGCTCTATCTTGATAATGCGCTTGTCAAACATAGTGAGTATGATGATAAAGGCGTGTGTGTTAAAGAAGAATATTATGAAGCCGGCGTTTTGAGAAGAATGCTAACGAGAGAGACTGATAAATACGGGAATGTGGTAAAAGAGAATGAAACTCTTTATTTTAGACCCTCTGGTGGAACGAATGCACGTACTACTTCGTCAACTATTGATATCACATATTATTAAGTTGGAACAACCCACTATAATTTACTTCCCCCATAATTTATAGAAGTGGGCAACTGGTCCGTGACCGTGACCGATCTCATAGTCAGCTCCTTCTATGATGGCTCCTTCTATGTAAGCTTGTGCCTTTTCGGCTGATTCTTGGAGACTATATCCCTTGGCTAGCATGGAGGCCAGTGCGGAAGATAGTGTGCATCCGGTGCCATGTGTGTTTTGTGTGTATACCCGTTTTGTTTTCAGTTCAAAATAACGGTGTTGAAAATTGTCATAGAAGATGTCAATCAGGTTGTCATCTGTCAGATGACCCGCTTTAAGGTATACAGATACGTTGAACCGTTCCGATAGTTTTTGAGCTACAAGAGGAAGATCCTCTTGGGTGGGTATCTTTTCCCCGAATAATATTTCGGCTTCGGGTATGTTTGGGGTGATGACTGTAGCCATGGGTATGAGTATCTCGCATAGTGTATTGATGGCCTCTTCCTCAATGAGACGATGGCCTGAAGTGGAGACCATGACAGGGTCGAGCACGATGTTTTTCACGTTATGCTTCCGAAGCATCTTTGCCACGCTACGAACAACGTCGGATGAGTGGAGCATACCTATTTTCACGCTATCCGCACCAATGTCGCTTAACACGGCATCGATCTGACCCTCGATTATGGAAGGTTCGACACCAGCCACGTCGATGACACCTACTGTGTTTTGTACTGTTATTGCGGTGATGGCAGTCATGGCATAGCAGCCGCAAGCAGAGATGGTTTTGATGTCGGCTTGTATTCCTGCTCCTCCACCAGAGTCGCTGCCGGCGATTGTAAGTACACGATGATATTTTTTTGCCATTTCTATTGAATTAGGTTTGGTCCGCATTTCACAGATTTGTATTGCAAAATTACATAATTAATCAACACAAAGAAGTATCTTGCAGTGCAGATTTAAAAGATCTAATATGGAGGATGTGTCTCTTTGGAAGGACTGATTGACATCTTTTCAATCAAGAAATATGACATTTTGTCAGTTTTGCGTAAAAAAATAAGAATGGCATTTAATTTGAACTATGTTAAATGTCAAACGCTAAAAAATACAATTATGAATTTCGAGAATTTTACAATTAAAAGTCAAGAGGTCATCGACGAGGCTGTGAAGATTGCGGATAGCAAGAATCAGCAGATTGTCGAACCTGAACACTTGCTCAAAGGCGTCTTGAAGGTGGGGGAGAACATCACACAGTTCTTGATGAACAAGATGGGTGTGAATGTAAGAATGGTTGATGCTGCGTTGGACAAAACGATTGATAGTTTTCCGAAAGTTCGGGGAAAAGTAGACCATTACATGTCTAACACAACAAAAGAGGTGTTGGATCAAGCATTAAGCCTATCTCAAGCCGATGGTGATCAGTTTGTCTCTATGGAGTACATTCTGTTGTCACTATTGTTGACGTCGAGTAAGGTGTCTACGCTATTAAAAGATGCGGGGATGACGGAAGAAGCCCTTCGTCAGTCTATTCAAGAGATGCGAAAGGGTAGTAAGGTGACGGACTCTTCTGCGGAAGAGAGTTATGATTCACTGAACAGGTTTGCCATCAATTTGAATGAGCGGGCACGTTCAGGTAAGTTGGATCCTGTGATAGGCAGGGATGAAGAGATACGAAGAGTACTTCAAATCTTAAGTAGACGTACGAAGAATAACCCGATACTGATTGGAGAACCGGGAACAGGTAAGACGGCTATTGCAGAAGGTTTGGCACAACGTATTGTCAGAGGTGATGTGCCTGAGAATCTAAAGAGTAAACAGATTTACTCGTTGGATATGGGTGCGATCATTGCAGGAGCCAAATACAAAGGAGAGTTTGAGGAGCGATTGAAATCAGTGGTGAATGAGGTGATTAAAGCCGATGGCGAAATTATCTTGTTCATTGATGAGATTCACACATTGGTAGGAGCTGGTAAAAGTGATGGAGCCATGGATGCGGCTAATATTCTGAAACCAGCCTTGGCAAGAGGTGAACTTCGTTCCATCGGTGCTACGACTTTGGATGAGTATCAGAAATATTTTGAAAAAGATAAAGCATTGGAGCGTAGGTTCCAGGTAGTGATGGTGGATGAACCGAATGAATCGGATTCCATCTCTATCCTACGTGGCGTGAAGGAGAAATATGAGAATCACCATCAGGTTCGTATCAAGGATGAGGCGATTATAGCAGCTGTGCAATTGTCAACTCGTTATATCACCGACCGATTCTTGCCAGATAAGGCAATTGACCTTATTGATGAGGCAGCCTCTAAGTTGCGTTTGGAGATTAATTCCGTTCCGGAGGAGTTGGATTCAAAGGAGCGTGAGATCATGCAGTTGGAGATTGAACGAGAGGCCATCAAGCGAGAGAACGATACGGAGAAGATGGAAAAGTTGGGTAAAGAGATAGCCAACTTGAAGGAGGAGACCCAAAGGATACGTGCTAAATGGACGGCGGAGAAATCGTTGATTGATGAACAACAGCAGTTGAAAATCAAGATCGAGGATCTTCGTTTCCAAGCAGAACGTGCCGAACGAGAAGGCGACTATGAAAAGGTGGCTGAGATTCGATACGGACGTATCAAAGAGGCAGAAGATAAAATTGAGGAGATAAAGAAGAAACTTTCTGAAATTCAGACGAATAGTCCATTGGTAAAGGAGGAGGTCGATGCAGATGATATCGCAGAGGTAGTCTCAAAATGGACTGGTATCCCAGTCTCAAAGATGTTGCAGAGTGAAAAGGAGAAACTGCTTCATTTGGAGGATGAGTTACATAAACGTGTGATTGGACAGGAAGATGCCATAGCAGCTGTTTCAGATGCCGTTCGTCGTAGTCGTGCCGGACTGCAAGATCCAAAGCGACCTATCGGTTCGTTCATCTTCTTAGGAACTACTGGTGTCGGTAAGACAGAGTTGGCTAAGGCTTTGGCTGAGTTCTTGTTTGATGATGAGAATATGATCACTCGTATAGATATGTCTGAGTATCAAGAGAAATTCTCTGTGACTCGATTGATCGGATCACCTCCAGGATATGTTGGTTATGATGAAGGTGGACAATTGACGGAGGCCATTCGTAGGAAACCTTATTCCGTTGTCTTGTTTGATGAGATAGAGAAAGCCCATCCAGATGTCTTCAATACCTTATTGCAAGTGTTGGACGATGGACGATTGACTGATAATAAGGGACGTGTGGTTAATTTCAAAAACACAATCATCATCATGACTTCCAACTTGGGTTCAGACTTGATACGTGAGAAGTTTGAAAAACTGACGGCTAATAACAGAGAAGAGATCATAGAAGAGTCTAAGAAGACGGTTCTCGACATGCTGAAACAAACAATCCGTCCAGAGTTTTTGAACCGAATTGATGAGATCATCATGTTTGCTCCATTGACGAAGAGTGAGACGAGACAGATCGTTGATTTACAAATCAATTCAGTCTATAAGATGTTGAAGGAGAATGGAGTAGAGTTGCGTGTAACAGATGATGCACGTGATTTTATTGCTACGGAGGGTTATGATCCTCAGTTTGGTGCAAGACCAGTGAAACGAGTTATTCAGAAACGCTTGTTGAATGATCTCTCAAAAGCATTGTTGGCACAGACGGTAGATCGTAGTAAGCCGATTGTTGTAGAGAAGAAAGGTGATGGATTGACGTTCCAAAACTGATGATTAATGAGAAGGACAGATAATGCCAAAATTAGGACATAAAAAGGTGTATAAACCAAATAGAAAAATGGGCGAGGAGGATGAATCCCTCTTCGCCCATTTGCTTTTTCTCTTTTCTCAATTTGAATGTGAAAAAATGTATAAATATACTGTTATTCATTTTGCTTTTGTTTGAAAAAAGATTATATTTGCGTCGTTTTTCGTTGAAGAAACGATATTTAGAATCGAATTTTTTGATAGTTTAATGGAAATATTAATGATTATTCTGTTCCTTGTCGGATACGCAAGTATCGCAATGGAACATACTTTAAAGGTAAACAAGGCAGCCACTGCGTTGCTGTTATGTGCATTATTGTGGACGGTATATATCCTAAAAGCCGATTCTGTATTAACTCAGTTTTCAAGTCATGAAGAGGTGGTCTCTTTTGTGACAGGAAATCAAATCATCGAACATTTGGGAGATGTAGCGTCAACGCTGTTCTTCTTGATGGGAGCGATGACCATTGTGGAGTTGATTGACGCCCACGGAGGTTTCTCCATTATCACAAATAAGATTACAACGAGAAAGAAGAAGAAACTGCTATGGATGTTAGCAGTTATTACATTCTTTATGTCTGCCATATTGGATAATCTGACAACAACCATTGTAATGGTGATGTTGTTGAGAAAGCTTATCAGCAATTACAAGGAGCGTTGGTTGTTTGCTTGCGTGATTGTCATTGCAGCCAATTCGGGAGGTGCCTTCTCTCCAATTGGAGATGTTACCACGATTATGTTGTGGGTGAAGGGTAATGTGACAACAGAAGGTTTGTTACCAAACTTGATACTTCCATCCATTATTTCAATGGTTTTGCCTGTGTTTATCGCAGGACGATTCTTGAAAGGTGAATTGCCAGAAAGAACAGAGGTGGTAAGCACAAGCGGTTTCGACCATGTGTGTGCTGCTGATATTATTACGCATAAAGAACAAAAACTTATTTTCTTAATGGGCGTGGGTGCTTTGATTTTTGTTCCTATATTTAAATCTATTACCCATTTGCCTCCATTCATCGGCGTTTTGTTAGGACTCGGTGTTCTATGGATCTATACGGAGATTTTATATCATCGTAAAAAACATATTCCAGAGTCATCAAAAGCGCGTATTTCAGTAGTGCTTTCACGAGTTGATTTCACGACCATATTGTTCTTCCTTGGTATTTTGATGGCAGTTTCTGCATTACAGTGTGCAGGCATATTGAAAGAATTGTCACTCTTCTTGGATAATCATGTAGGTAATGTATATGTTATTGATGTGATTATTGGTGCGTTGTCATCTATCGTTGATAATGTTCCGTTGGTGGCAGGATCCATGGGAATGTATGAAGTAGCATCAGCGGCAGACATTGCAGCTAATCCAGATTTGGCACTTTACGCAACAGACGGAGTGTTCTGGTTGTTCCTAGCTTACTGTGCTGGAGTTGGAGGATCTATGTTAATCATTGGTTCCGCTGCAGGTGTTGTGGTGATGGGATTGGAAAAGGTGCCATTCGGATGGTATCTTAAAAACATCTCATTGCTAGCCTTGGTGGGATATTTGGCGGGAGCACTCTTCTTCGTTTTACAGGAGGAGGTAATCCGTCCGTTGTTATGACCATTAATTGGTATCTAAATTTTCCATAATTGTAATTTTTAAGTTGTTGGACTGCCCGGGCTTCGTGGTGAAGCTTGGGTAGTTTGTTTTTTATATTGTTGTTTGTTTGCTAATGAAAATAATTTGCTTGACTTCTTTGGGAATAATTTAATCATTTGTATATTTGCAAGGTGAGTGACGTTTTTTAGAGGCAATGATTCGATATAATCGACAAGATTGGGTGCCTGATTTAGCAGGATAAGATGAAAAACCAACATCCGAACTATCATAAAACTATAGGGGGGTGATATTACATGATAATAAGATTTAAGCTTATGAATAAGAAACAGTTTATCGCAGGATTATTATGCTGTTCATTTGTTGCTACAGCATTTGCCGTTACGCCAAACAATATGCAAATTTGGCTGAAGGACGGAGGACAACAGGTGTTTGACATCAGTGAGGTGGACAGTGTCACTTTTGGTGAGGCTCAACAACCTGAGTACAGACCTCTCATGGAAAACACAATGATTCCTGTTTTCAGTAAACCCAACCCACTCGTTATCTCAGAACAAGAATTGCCGTATGTAAAAGCTACTAACGAGTTTGGAACGAAATGCTATGCAGAAATACGAAAATCATCCAAATCAGGTGTTAATTTCTTCTCTCCAATCAGTCTTAACATTGCTTTAGGTCTCTGTGCAAACGGAGCAGACGGAATTGGAGCAAATGAGATTACCAAGGCATTGGGCTTCAGATCGGATAATGCCATAGATGATATGAACAATTTCTTTAAGAAAATCACACTTTCCCTCTATTCCAATGTTGATAGTGTGACTGTTCGTACAGCTAATGCATTGTGGCTCAACGAGAATAGTATTGTCAATATGGATTTTGTGAAGACGGCGCAGGAGAAATATTTTGCGACGGTTAGACACCTCGACTTCAAAAATGATCCTTCGGGTTCGAAGGATACCATAGATCACTGGGCGGCACTTATGACCAATAATTGTATCGACAAATTGAATGTTAAAATTAATGAATTTACACGGTTTGTCATCAACAATGCATGTTATTTCAAAGGTAGTTGGGTGAAAAAATTCACTCCAATAGGGAAAATCTTGTTTAATGGAATGAATGACCAAAAAGATTCTACATACTTTATGAGGGTTGCCGATGAGTATTTTGAGTATTATGAAACAGATGATTATCAGGTAGTCAAATTAGATTATGGTATTTCAGAAGATAAGCCTGCTTCTAGTCAATATCAACCATATACTCCAAGCAACAGTTCCTATAGTATGATTGTTCTATTGCCGCGTATCAAAACAGATTTGGATAGTGTTCTTCCTACTGTTCGGTGGGATTCCATTCCTTTTGAACCGGTGAAAGGAGTCATTTATATGCCTAAATTCAAAGCTGCAGGAGGTTATCCCTTGAAGGAGATATTGAATAAATTTAATATTGAACAAATTTTTAATACGTGTCCTAATGTTGTATATCGTGAACCTATCTATGTATCAGAAGTGCAACAGGACTTTTTCATCAATGTGGATGAGGATGGTACAGAAGCGGCTGCCGTTACTTCCATAATAGGGGTCGCAGGGGGTGTCGCCATTAAATCATTCGACATGTATTGCAATAGACCTTTTGTCTTTGCTATTCGCGAGAACAAATCAGGACTTCTGTTGTTTATCGGTGAGTATGATTCGGTTCCTGTGTCGAAAGAATGAGTTAAAAAAATGTATTATAAACATATAATAGGAAAATTATGAAAAAGAAAAATTTACTTTTAGGCTTTATGGCGTTATCGTTAGGTGCCATTACGGCAACTGGAGAGCCTTATGATATGCAAGTCTGGCTAAAAAATGGAGACCAAAAGTCTTTTGATGTTAGTCAGGTGGATAGTGTTACCTTTGGTACGTCTCAACAACCTGGGTATGATCATCTAACGATGAATACGTTGCCTCCGACGTTTGAACAACCCAATCCGCTGGTGGTGAGTGCGCAGGAACAAGAACTTATACGAGCTAACAATGAGTTTGCTACAAAATGTTATTCGATAGTACGTCAAATGCCAGACCCTAAAAACCCTGATAGCATGAGAGCTGTTCATTTCTATTCGCCAATAAGCCTTGGTTTTGCCTTGGGACTCTGTGCCAATGGTGCTACAGACAAAGGAGCGCAGGAGATAGCAGATGCATTAGGATTCAAATCCTTGTCAGAGATGAATGATTTCTATCAGAAATTGTATCTCTCCATCAATTCAAATGTTGATAGCGTAGATATTCGTACTGCAAATGCGTTGTGGATAAATGAAGGTACGAGAGCTTATGAAGATTTCGTGGAAACATCGAAGGAGAAGTATTATGCAACTGTCAGACACCTTGATTTCACACATAATCCAAGCGGAGCGACAGATACAATAAATCATTGGGCAGCACTGATGACCAACAATCGAATTAAAAAACTTTCGATAGAGATTTCTGAAATAACACGTCTTATTATCAACAATGCTTGCTATTTCAAGGCAAAATGGAAACATCCATTTACCTCTTATTATAATACTATGACATTCAATGGCGCATATGGCAAAACAAACAGGACGGATGCTATGTACATTGATTATTGTTATATGGAGTGTGCAAGTACAGACCTGTATCAAGCAGTTAAACTTGATTATGCGGACAAAGAAGCTGATTGGGAAGATACGACAGGCACGAGTCCCTACAGCATGATTGTCGTATTACCAACTGTGGGACATGACCTAGATGAAGTATTGCCTACTATAAAATGGGATTCCTTGCCATTAAAATATCAGACGTGTGAAATCGTTATGCCTAAATTTGAAAGTAAAGATAGCTACTCGTTGGCGGGTGCTTTAAATGAATTGAATATTCAGGACATCTTTTCTTCCTATCCAAAGGCAATATATGGCGACGCAGTGATTTCTCAGGTTACTCAGGATTATTTCTTAAAAGTAGACGAAATTGGTACGGAAGCTGCAGTTGTTACTTCAATTGGAGTTGATACGGGATGGGCTCCAACGCCAGAACTCAAGATGCTATGTGACCGTCCGTTCGCTTTCGTTATCCGCGAGAATAGCACGGGATTGATCCTCTTCATGGGTGAGTATGATTTTGTACCCAAAAAATAGAGTAAACTAAAGTGTGATTGATTCAATAAAAGGGAGCAAGTGCTGAAGTGTCGTTTATCTTCGTTTCTTCAGCACTTGCTCCCTATCACATTATTTATTATCTTTGCGCTATAAACATTGATAATATGAATCTTTCAAAATACGTCCTTCATTTTTTTGTTCTTGCTGTTATTCTTGGCGGTTGCGCCAATATGGCTCAAGGTCCAACAGGAGGGAAAAAAGATATAAAATCTCCCGTTCTTTTGAAAAGTACCCCTGCCCAAAATGCAAGAAACGTTAAAGAGAAACGTATTGAGATAGATTTCGATGAATACATTCAGGTTAATCAGCCCTCTCAGAATTTGGTGGTGTCACCTCCGCAAAAATCTGCCCCTATCGCTAAAGCAATAGGTAAAAAAATGGTGGTTCAGTTGAAAGACTCTTTGCTCCCGAACACAACCTATACATTAGATTTCAAAAATTGTATTGGCGATTATACAGAAAATAATCTGGTCAAAGACTTTTGTTATTCATTTTCAACGGGAGAGATCCTTGATACACTTGTCATTTCTGGTACGGTCTTAAATGCACAAGACCTTCTTCCATTGGAAAACATTTGTGTGGGTATCTATTCTAAGGATGTGGATTCCCTTTTCACAACAACTCGTTTTGAACGTATTGGAAAAACAGATGCGAGCGGACGATTTAGCATTAAAGGTGTTGCAGGTAAACGATATAAGATTTATGCCCTCGAGGATTTAAACAACAATTATTATTATGACCAAGTGGGAGAAGGTGTTGCCCTTCAGGAAATGGAACTTCCTATACCTACTGTTGATATATCTTACCGACATGACACTACTTATAAAGATTCTGCCACAATAGATACTATCATCACAAAGAAAGTGATGAAATATGCTCCAGACAGTTTTATACTTCGATTGTTCCATAAAGAGGTCAAATTGCAGGAGTTTAATAAGATAGAGAGAAGTGATAGAAAATATTTCACCCTCTACTTTAAGAAGGCGGAGAATTCCATTCCGAAAATCACCCCTGTCAATTTTACGCCAAAGGGATCTTGGTATATGGCAGAATCTAATAAAGCAACGGATACCATTACTTATTGGATTACCGACTCTGCAGTCTACAACAGAGACTCACTGACCATTGCAACCAACTACCTCATTACAGATTCTGCGGAAAATCTTGTTCCTCATGCGGATACTTTGATCGCAGGTCTGACAGCCAGATATATAAAAGAGGAGGCGGAAAAAGCAAAAGAGGAGGCTGCCCAAATCAAAAAATATGAAAGGAGAGGGAAGGTGAGACCACGAACCAACGTTATACGTATGACAAACCAGAATGGTTCCATCGAGATTACCGACTCTCTGATCATTTGGTGGAAATACCCACTTTCTACAATCAAAGCGGAGAATGTTCATTTGAGTTATACGAAAGATTCAACGAAAGTGCCGATGAACTTTAAAATTAAGAGGTTGGATAATCAACGATCTTTCTTTGTGGATGCAGAACTCTTGCCGGGTGTCAATTATACATTAACACTTGATTCGGCTGCCGCGTTTGATTATTATGGCAATCATAATAACAAAGATTCGCTTATGTTCAGAAAAAGAACAGAAGATGAATATGGTAACATCAAATTAAAACTTTCTCAACAGGATGAATCCAGCATTGTGCAGATTATCAATGCATCAGGAACTGTCATAATGGAAAAGAAAGCACTAAATGGAACTGTAGAGTTTCAAAATGTGACACCAGGCACCTACTATGCGAAATTGATTGAAGATAAAAATAACAATGGTAAATGGGATACAGGTGTTTTCAAAGAGAAAAAACAACCTGAAAATGTTTACTATTTCTCAAAGCCTTTGAAAATTAGGGCAGGTTGGAGTGTGGAAGAAGATTGGGATGTGAAAAAAGAAACCATCGACAAACAAAGACCAGGTGGTCTGCAAGCTCCTAAAAAGAAAAAATAGCACATGAGCCAGACAGTTTTATTATCCAGTGCCTATTTGGCTCCTATTGAATATTATCAGGCAATAGCTCAAAATGATGAAGCCATCATTGAACAATACGACCATTTTGAGAAACAGACCTATAGAAACAGATGTCGCATTCTCACATGTAATCAGGTGATGGATCTCGTTGTGCCAATTATTCGTCCTAAAGAGCGTGTTCCTTTCAAAGAGATAAAAATATCTTACACGGAGAAATGGCAGCAAACACACTGGCGTGCTATTGAATCGGCTTATAATAAATCACCTTTCTTCGAATACTATAAAGAGGACTATGAGCCTTTCTTTTCAAAAAAATATGATTATCTAATCGACTTGAATCAGGGATTGCTGGAAACAACAATGCAATTGATTCACCTATATACATCCCTTTCGCTTTCTAAAACTTATCAAAAGGTGGAAGAGTTGGTTGGAATTACGGATATGAGAAGAAGTTTCCATCCCAAACAAATTCATACGGAAACAAACAAACCATACTATCAGGTGTTCGATCAAAAGTTTGGTTTTCAGCCACATCTGAGTATTATTGACCTGCTATTTAACATGGGACCCGAAACAATCTTGTATCTCAAATAAGTCGGCTATTAACATTTTTTATATCTTTGCACTTTGAAGTGAGTTCTATAAGTTCGTTGGTTAATAATATATAAAACTCACCTCAAGAAAGATTAACAATATCGGAATGATGGAAAAAGAATTCAATTTTGATGATATGCGTTCATTTACGGATGAGGAGATGAACGAAGTGATACTAAGAGTCATTGAAAATCCAGAAATAAAGTCAATCCTTGCTTTTGCCTACCCAGACGAGGATCCAGACGCACAAATCAGCAAACTGAAACAGATTCGGAAAGTGCAAGATTTCCAACATCAGTTTATTGCATCGTTGATTCTTTCCATTCAAAAGAAAAACAAAAGTCAGATACACTTCAATGGATTGGAGACTTTCAACAAAGGGAAAAAATACCTCTTTATCTCCAATCATAGAGACATCATTATGGATGCGGGCATACTTAATTCCATGCTCGACATGAATGGGTGGGAGACATCTGAAATAGCCATAGGTGATAATCTTTGCGCGAAACCTTGGATATCGGATTGTTTGAGAATGAACAAATGTTTCTTAGTCAAACGAAGTGGAACGAAAAGAGAGTTGTTCGACGCCTTTCTAAAACTATCGGCTTACATAAGAAGAAACATTACAGAATTGAGAAACTCCGTATGGATTGCTCAGCGAGAGGGAAGAACTAAGGACTCTAATGATCGTACGCAAGAAAGTTTGTTGAAGATGTTGTCTGTCAGTTCTGTGGGCAGTCTGAAGCAAGGCTTTGTTGATCTTAACATCTCACCTATATGTATCTCTTATGAGTATGATTCCTGCGATTACCTGAAAGCGAAAGAGTTTCAGCAAAAAAGAGATGATGAGAATTTCCAGAAATCACAGAGTGATGATATCCTGAATATGAAAGTGGGTATTTTTGGAAATAAGGGAGAGATATTCTACGAACTGACACCACCTATCAACGATGAGATTGAAGAGTTGGTCGATGAAGAGGATAATCGTCCGACAGTGCTGAATAAGATAGCAGCCATCATCGATCATCGCATTCATAAAAATTATCATATTTTCCCAATCAACTATGTGGCATTAGATCTACTCAATCAAACGGAGGAAAACAAGAATGTCCATTATACGGAAAAAGAGAAGAACGATTTTGAACACTATGTCGAACAGCAAATCGACAAGATAGATCTGCCAAATAAAGACATACCTTTCCTAAAAGAAAAAATTTGGCTCATGTATGCCAATCCATTGATTAACTACATGGAAGCCAATAAACAATAAAGTAAGAATGAAAAGAAAAGACCCGCCCAAACGTTTGCGTATTAAAGAATGGGAAGAAGATGACAGACCAAGAGAAAAGTTAAAAGAGCGTGGCTCTAATATGCTTTCAAATGCAGAATTGTTGGCCATCCTTATCGGCTCTGGCAACAAAAACGAGAGTGCTGTCGAGTTATCCCAACGCATACTCAATCATTATGACAATAGACTGGAACTTTTGTCTCAGACACACATCAATCAACTCACCAACCATTTTCATGGCATTGGTGAGGCAAAGGCCATCACTATCTTGGCAGCATTGGAATTGAGTAAAAGACTCTCTTTTAGCGCAGAATCCAACCAGACAATCATTAAGGATGTTGAAGACATATACCAGCTTATGAAGTCCGACCTCGTCGGTATCTCATCCGAAGAGGCGTGGATTATCTTTCTGAATGCGGGCAATAAAGTCATCCTCAAAAAGAAAATGAGTACGGGAGGATTAAATGCGTGCATTTTTGATATCCGACTCATCATACATGAGGCAATGGCACAACTGGCTAGCGGAATCGTCATGGTGCACAATCACCCTTCAGGTCGCTTGGAACCAAGTACGCAAGACAAAGAGATTACCCATAAGATGGCAGAAAGTTGTAAGATATGCGACGTCAGGTTGATCGACCATGTCATTATTGGCAACACTGGATATTTCAGTTTTTATGAAAAGGGACTCCTGCATTGAAATTTTATGTGTATATTTGACGAGAAAACGTTGAAAAGGATACGATGATTACAATATATACAGATAGAATTAGCAACAGACTGAACTATATTTGCAACCAACTGTTTAAATCTGTGTTAGGTTGTGAATATAAAATCACAACGGACAAAACTGAAATCGTCGGTTTCCCTATTTGGTATTCTGAAGAAAAGGACGGAAATGGCATTCACATAAAACCAGTTGAACTTCTTTTTGAACAGGGTGTTCGTCCACAAAATGTTCAGATGGGAACATGGGCTGATCTCATAACTCTTTTCCCAACAGAGGATGGTGATATTCCTTTCGATCTCTTTGCTGCATCCTTCTACCTTCTTAGTCGTTACGAGGAGTATACATGCGACAAAAGTGATGATCATGGACGATTCCCTGTAGAAGAGAGCATTGCTTTTCAGAAAGGATTTCTAACAGATCCTTTGGTGGATAGATGGATACTTAAACTCAAAGAGGTCATCGTGCAAAGGGATGCACAGCAAACCTTCAATCTCCCTGAATATCGCTTTATTCCAACAATTGATGTTGATAATATCTATGCGTATAGAAACCATGGATTACTACAGTTTGTCTATTGCTCGATTCGAGATATGATGAAGGAAAGATGGGACCTTGTACGCCAAAGGTACTCTATTGTTACTAGAGGCAAGAAAGATCCTTTCTTTAATCTGTCCATGGTATACAATCTGCATTTGAAACGGAAACTCCATCCTGTGTTCTTTTTTCATTGCGGAACATTTGGCAAACATGATAAAAGAAGCATTTATCCAAGTTTTTCATATTGGAAAATTAGAAGGAGAATTGCAAAGGATGAGGTGGTGGGACTTCATCCATCCTATCATTGTAGCAAACATCCAATCTTTTTGAAAATAGAGAAGTTCCTTATGGTATGGAACAAGGAAAGCAGTGAACGACCCAATCGATTCCATTATCTTCGATTTCGTATACCAGAAAGCTACGAGCTATTGGAAAAGGAGGGTTTCACAAGTGATTGGTCGCTCTGTTACTCTACGCAACCTGGATTCCGTGCCAGTACTTCTCATCCCTTTTATTTCTATAATCTAAGGGACGAAAGAGAGACCACTTTGTTGTTGTATCCAACTGCAGTGATGGATAAAACGATAAAATCTGATTTAGGATTGAATCCGGAGACAGGCGTGGACTACGTTATTAACCTAAAGGAGACAGTGGCTTCTGTTCATGGAACATTCATCACATTGTTTCATAACGAACATATCACGGATGTCTTTGCTTGGAAAGGTTGGCATCACGCGTATGAAGTTCTGCTCGACAGATGCAAAGTCAAATAAAAAATCATTATATTTGCAGAAAAACAAATCGTCAAGAGATGAAAAAACACGTACTTCTATTGGTTCTATTCGGTTGCTTAGCTGCCGCACCTATTCAAGCAAAACAGGTGAAACAACAATCATACATTAACTACATCAACAAATATGCGCCAATTGCGGTGGTTAAAATGCAGGAACATGGTATACCTGCCAGTATCACATTGGCACAAGGCATATTGGAATCTGGTGCTGGTATGAGTGAATTGGCAAGAAAGAGCAACAATCACTTCGGAATCAAATGTCATTCAGACTGGACGGGCGAGAAGGTGTATCATGACGATGACAAGAAACAAGAGTGTTTTCGAAAGTATAAATCGGTAGAGCTCTCATACGAAGATCACTCTCAGTTTTTGAAAAAAGATCGATACAAAAAACTCTACTCGTTGGATCCAACCGATTATAAGGGATGGGCTAAGGGATTGAAAGAGTGCGGATATGCAACAGCCTCCGATTATGCCAAGAAATTGGTAGACATCATTGAAACTTATGAGTTGTACAACTACGATAACGGTACTATACCAACAACAAAAGATGAACAAAAGATCAAGGATGGTAATGAGGTGATCTCTCCTCTTGCAAAGAAAGAACACACCATGGGTAGTATCGTTGCCTATCGTACTCACCAAGTTATTCGAATGGGAAAAACCAGAGCAGTTAAGGCGGAAGAGGGTGACACTTACGAGTCAATAGCCAAAGAGTTTCATGTTCATCAATGGCTAATTCGTAGATACAACAAAATACCAAAAGGTTCAGGACAAAAGCCTCAGGTGGGCGATACAATCATCATCGGTAGATAATTATATGTAAAACAATACGTACAGAAACAAATAGAGACGATGTGTACATCGTCTCTATTTTGTTATATATGCTATGTATAAATTAGCGAGAAATCTGCTCTATTTCACTCATAATTTTATGAGCGATGGCATCAGCCTTTTCCATAGAGGAAGCCTCTGAATAGATTCGAATGATTGGCTCTGTATTGGATTTACGAAGGTGAACCCATGAATCAGCAAAATCAATCTTCACTCCATCGATGTCGTTAACACGTTCATTCTTGTATTTATCCTTCATTGCGCGTAGAATTGCATCCACATCGGTGGAAGGAGTCAATTGTATTTTATTTTTCGAAATATAGTATTCTGGATAACGTTTTCTCAAATCAGACACCTTGCATTTCTCCTCAGCCATCAATGATAAGAACAAAGCAATGCCGACAAGAGCGTCACGACCATAGTGTGCTGCAGGATAGATGACACCTCCGTTGCCTTCACCTCCAATGACAGCGTTGGTCTCTTTCATCTTTGTTACCACATTCACCTCACCCACAGCTGCTGCAGAATAGGAACCTCCACGAGCTACAGTCACATCACTAAGTGCTCTTGTGGAACTTAAGTTAGATACGGTGTTGCCTTTGGTGTAACGAAGAACATAGTCAGCCACTGAGACTAATGTGTATTCCTCTCCGAACATGGAACCGTCCTCACAAATCATTGCTAAACGATCCACATCAGGATCCACTACAAAACCTACATCATAACCTCCCTCTTTCATCTTTTCTGAAATCTGTGTCAGGTGAGCAGGCAATGGCTCTGGGTTATGAGCGAAACAACCTGTAGGTTCGCAATTTAGTTCTGCAATCTCTTCCACTCCCAATGCCTTTAGTAGTGATGGCAACACAATGCCACCCACAGAGTTAACACAGTCGATGGCTACACGGAATTTTGCTTTCTTGATAGCATCCACATGAACTAAATCCAGGTTCAAAACATCATTAATATGAATTTGTCCGTAATCCTTTTTCTCAACTTTTCCTAACTCATCCACTTGTGCAAACGAGAAGGCGTCAGAGGCAGCCATGCTTAACACCTCTTTCCCGTCTTTGTCACTTAGGAACTCACCCTTTTCGTTCAACAGTTTTAATGCATTCCATTGTTTTGAATTGTGACTTGCTGTGATAATGATACCGCCACAAGCACCCTCTTTCTGAACGGCGATTTCTGTTGTAGGTGTGGTTGCCAAACCAATATTCACCACGTCCATTCCCACACCCATTAGTGTGCCCACTACAAGAGAGTCCACCATAGAACCAGAAAGACGAGCATCACGTCCGACAACTATCTTTTTGTTTGAGACTTTGCTGTTTTTTAATAACCAAGAACCGAAGGCTGCGGAAAACTTAACCACATCAACAGGCGTGAGATTGTCACCAACTTCTCCTCCGATTGTTCCTCGTATACCTGAAATTGATTTTATTAATGACATAACATTTGATTTGAAAGGGATTGGTATCCCAATTAATATTCAATTTATGCGGAGGATTGTATTATGATTCATACCTCCCTATTCCATATACAAAGATAAAAAAAACTTCTCCATTTAACTATATTTAATAGATAATGTTTCTTACAAATCGTATCTTTGCATAAGATTACGAGAAAAGTCGTGGAAAAGAGTAGAAAGCATGTCATAGTTGGTATTGTCGGAAGCATCATCATGCTTCTGATGAGTTCGTGTTCTACGACGAAATATGTGCCTGAAGGGGAATATCTACTGAACAAGGCTAAAATAGAGGTAAAAGATAATAAGACCACAGGCAACAATCTGTCCCAATATCTTCGTCAACGTCCCAATTTCAAGGTCTTTGGTTTGTTCCGTATCTACTTGGGAATATATAATTTGTCGGGTCGAGACACCTCCAAAAGAATAAACAAACGATTGAAAGAGGCGGGTGAGCCTCCTGTCATCTATGACCCTTTCCTTACTTTCCAATCGGAAAAGGAGTTGCAAAAATATATGAAGACGAAGGGATACATGCAGGCTGAAGTATCCTCTATGACAGAGACAAAAAAGAAGAAACTTGAAGTAACATACTACATAACCCCCAATCGGCCATACCGAATCCGCCATATTGAGAATAATTTTGATGTGGACCCAATCATTGATTCCTTATTGAAAAACAGGGGTGGTTATGCGCAAACAAAGATTAAGGAGGGTGACCTTTTCGATATAGATGTCTTGGATGGAGAGAGAGAAAGAATCACCACTTATCTGCGTCGTCGTGGTTACTATTATTTTAACAAGGAATACATCAGCTTCTCTGCGGATAGCACTGTGGGAGATCATGAAGTTGATTTGAAAATCATACTGAAACCTTATATCGTCACAATGCCTGATGGAACAGAGGTGGAGTCTCAGCATCAACGATATAAAATTAGAAACATCAATATCACCACTTACAATGGTTCCACAACGACGGAATCGAATGTGAAACATTTGGATTCACTTCGATACAATGAAAACATAGTGGTCTTTTCCAATGGCAAACCGCTGTTGCGTCCAAGCGTAATGGAAGAGAGTATGAGAATCACTCCCAATAGTAGTTACAACGACTTCCTTGTAGAGAGAACCTATGCACGATTCAATTCGCTCGGAATTTTGAGAGCATCAAATATCCGCTTCACAGATTTACATAACGAGAATAATGAATTGGATTGTGAGGTGCGACTCTTCTCTGGTAAACCACAATCTTTTTCTATAGACATTGAAGGTACAAACTCGCAGGGTGATCTTGGTTTTGCTGCCAACATTGGATATGCCCATAAAAATGTTTTCAGAGGGTCTGAAGTGCTGAGTGTCAAGGCAAAATATGCACAAGAAGCCTATTCGGATTTGAAGAAAATCTTACATCAATATGTCTTGGATTTGGGAGGTGAGGCGTCACTGAACTTCCCTCGATTCATATTCCCTTTCTTGAAAAAAGATTTCAAGAGGAGAATTGATGCTAACACGGAGTTTAAAGTGAACTACAACTATCAGGTGCGTCCGCAGACCTATGAAAGAACCATCCTTTCAACAGGTATGAAATATCTGTGGAATTATCGACGTTACTATAAATATTCACTTAATCTGATCGATCTAAACTATATCAATATAACCACTAGCGAATCTTTTGATTCCATCTATAAAGCGGATAAATATTCTGTGTTGAGGGAGAGTTATTCCGACCACTTTATTATGAATACGGGATTCACCATCACATACGACAATCAATTAATGCAAAGCAAACCCAACAAAACCTATTATAAGATCTCTTTCGAAACAGCTGGTAATGTGCTTCATGGTATAAGTAGCTTGAGTAAACGACAAAAAAATGAGGATGGACAATACGAAGTGGGTGGCATCCCTTATTCTCAGTATGTCAAGGGAGAGTTTGATTATGCTTATAATCAGATGTTGGATGAAAGGAACCGTATTGTGTACCATATTGGAATCGGACTCGCATACCCTTATGGCAATGGCTCTGTTATACCGTATGAAAAAAGGTTCTTTGGCGGTGGTGCAAATGGCGTCAGAGGATGGTCTGTTCGTACCTTAGGTCCAGGTGAGTACACATCAGAAAACTACAACGACTTCGTGAAGCAA
This sequence comes from Paludibacteraceae bacterium, assembly GCA_017551675.1. Taxonomy (GTDB): domain Bacteria; phylum Bacteroidota; class Bacteroidia; order Bacteroidales; family Paludibacteraceae; genus UBA1181. Next base: position 44,201 of record JAFZLC010000033.1, read on the forward strand.
ACAGGAGATGTGAAACTGTTGATGAACATGGAGTACAGAGCCAAACTGTTCTGGAAATTGGAGGCGGCAGCATTTCTCGATGCAGGAAATGTGTGGACCATTAAAGAATACGAGGCACAACCTCATGGAGAATTCCTGTTTGACAAATTCTACAAGCAGATAGCCCTTGCATATGGATTGGGCTTGCGACTAGACTTTAGTTACTTCCTAATCAGATTTGATTTGGGCTTGAAAGCTTACAATCCATGTAGAAGTGATAATAATTGGCGATTCAAAGGATTCAGATGGAAAGACGACTATGCAGTTCATTTCGCCATCGGATATCCATTCTAAACCACCCCTGTTGATTCTGAATTAATAGTAGATACGAAGTGTATCTTCTTTGTCCAAACACATAAGAAGAAGGAATAATACACATTTATTGCAGCCTTGTATAGGACAAAAAAATACCACCGAGTAGGGTGGTATTTAGTATATTATATGAGGATTTAAATTCAACTAAATGAATTTATAACTCTCCTTAAGACTCTTCTAGATCGTCAAAATTGATTTTAATCTCTTCATTGTCTTTGACGTGAACCACTTGGTAACGAACAGCCTTTTTCGGAGTCATAATGGTTATTTTAAATTCACCTGTGTCATATTCGCATAGGCGAACATAATACTTTTCTAGCGAAGTAGACTCCATGCATTCGAAGTTAATGTACTTGTAGTTTTTCTTTACGATCCACTTCTGAGGTCTGTCGAAAATCTCGTATTTGTATTTTTTCTTAGCATTTTGATCTTCTACAAAGATTGCGTGTTTGGATACATTTACAACAAATATGGTTGAACTTTGCGTCCATGGTCCCCAGACATACATCTCTCTCGAATCGGAAGTTACAGCTCCTTTAGTCTCTCTAAACGCTCGAAATGTAGTTACCTGCGCCTGAATCTCAGACGCACCCATTATCATTAAAAGCAACAACAATATTTTGTAACAACGTCTCATAATCATAAATTTTTATAGTCCGCCAAAGAAAACACTACTTTAATTAACCTATATTTAGTCTTCCATACTTATATGAACCCAATATTTTCGGTCAAATATTTAGTTTTTCCCTGAATTGCGGAATCTAACAGTATAACACACTTAATCACCATAATTTTAGTTCCCACTATTAGTTCCACGCAAAAATATAAAAAATATTCAAAGTAACAAACAAATCGATTTTTAATTCATAATTTCGTGATAAACTCGGTCTAAAATATTCAAAAATAGTTTCAAATTTTCGCGAATTGTAAGTGTCAAACAAATTAATTTTGGCAATGAGTTGATAAAAAAACAGAAACCTTCTATAATTGATATTTTTATTTGTAAATTTACGGGATTTTATATCTGAATGTGTATACTTAATTGTAAATAGGAAAAAATGAACAAAATCGTAAGTAAGGAGAATTTTTCCGAAAATGTTGTAAAGCTTGTTGTTGAGGCTCCTTTGATAGCTAAGGCACGTAAGGCGGGTCATTTTGTGATCGTGCGTGTATGGGAGAAGGGAGAACGTATTCCTTTAACCATTGCCAGTGCGGATGAGAAAGCTGGAACCATCACGTTGGTCGTACAGAAAGTGGGTGTGACATCCACTAAATTGTGTGAGATGAATGTGGGTGATGAAATAACAGATATTGTTGGTCCATTAGGAAAAGCTACACACATTGAAAAATTTGGTACTGTCGTATGTGCCGGTGGAGGCGTAGGTGTTGCGCCATTATTGCCTATCGTTGAGGCTTTGAAAAAAGCAGGTAATCGTGTGATTACGGTGCTTGCAGCGCGTACAAAAGATTTAATTATTATGGAGAGTCAAATGCGTCAGTTCTCCGACGAGGTGGTTATCATGACGGATGATGGCTCTTATGGTAAAAAAGGATTGGTTACGAATGGAGTGGAAGAGGTGATTAATCGTGAAAAGGTCGATATGTGTGTTACAATCGGTCCTGCTATCATGATGAAATTTGTCTCGCTGCTAACAAAGAAATATGAGTTGCCTACAATCGCTTCGTTGAATACTATTATGGTTGATGGTACGGGTATGTGTGGAGCTTGCCGTATCACAGTGGGTGGTAAAACGAAGTTCGTTTGTGTGGATGGCCCTGAATTCGATGCTCATCAGGTTGATTTTGATGAGATGTTGATGCGTATGGGCGCTTATAGAGAAGAGGAAAAGGCTGATTTATACAAGATCGGTAAATAAAGGTGAGTTCTATAACCTAAATTAAGATTATGGCTGAAGATAGAAATGAAGTTTGGCGCGATGAGTTGCGCAAAACTATAAAAAATAAAGAGAGAACAGAAATTCAGAGAGTTCGTATGAACGAATTAAACGCACACTACCGTGCTCGTGTGCGTGAGGAGGTGAATCAAGGTCTGACAGAAGAACAGGCTTTACAAGAGTCAAAACGTTGCTTGGATTGCCCTAATCCAACTTGTATGACGGGTTGTCCGGTCTCTATTAATATCCCTGGATTTATCAAAAACATTGAAAGAGGCAACTTCCTAGAGGCTGCTAGGGTGTTGAAAGAGACAAGTGCGTTGCCTGCTGTGTGCGGACGTGTTTGCCCTCAAGAGAAACAGTGCGAATCACAATGTTTCTATAAACAAAAGTTGGGTAAAGAGGCTGTTGCTATCGGTTACTTGGAACGTTTCGCTGCTGATTATGAACGTGAGAGTGGAAAGATTTCAATTCCTCAAATACCTTCTAAGAATGGTAAAAAAGTGGCAGTTGTCGGTTCTGGTCCTGCCGGACTTTCCTTCGCTGGTGATATGATCAAAAAAGGTTACGAGGTGACTGTGTTTGAGGCATTGCATGAAATTGGTGGTGTGCTTAAATATGGTATTCCTGAATTCCGTTTGCCTAATAGTATTGTGGACGTTGAAATAGACAACCTTGCTAAGATGGGTGTTAAGTTCGTGAAAGATTGCATCATCGGTAAGACACTTTCAATGGAAGATTTGAAAGCACAAGGTTATAACGGCGTGTTCGTGGCAAGTGGTGCCGGACTTCCTCGCTTTATGAATATTAAAGGTGAGAACTTGATTGGCATCTTGTCTTCTAATGAATATTTAACGCGTGTGAACCTGATGGACGCTTCTAATGAAGAGAGCGATACTCCTATTTATAAAGGTAAGAATGTGGCTGTCATCGGTGGTGGAAACACGGCGATGGACTCTGTTCGTACTGCATTACGTTTAGGTGCAAATCGTGCGATGATCATTTATCGTCGTTCTGAGGAGGAGATGCCTGCTCGTTTGGAGGAGGTAAAACATGCGAAGGAGGAGGGCGTTGAATTCCTTACCCTTCATAATCCAATCGAGTATGTTGGTGATGAGAAAGGTCGTGTCTGCTTGATGAAGGTACAGAAGATGGAGTTGGGTGAGCCTGATGCTTCTGGTCGTCGTTCACCAGTTCCTGTTGAGGGTGCTATTGAAGAGATTGAGGTAGACCAAGTAATCGTCAGTGTGGGTGTTTCTCCAAACCCATTGGTGCCAAACTCTGTGGAGGGACTTGAAGTGAGTCCTAAGGGTACAATAGTTGTTAATGACTCTATGCAATCATCTATTCCTACAATCTTTGCAGGTGGCGATATCGTTCGTGGTGGTGCTACGGTTATTTTGGCAATGGGAGATGGTCGCGCAGCGGCTAAAGCAATGGATGAGTATTTGATGAAGTAATATTTTGTAAAATAGAGAAGGGGGAACTAAGATTAACTTGGTTCCCCCTTGTTTTTTGTATCATCTCTGATTAGAAAGGAACCGATGATTGGTTGCTTCCTTGTGATAGGGGATCGTTGTCAAAGCTGCTGTTGTAGCTAGATTGCGTAGAACTAAAACCAGAGTTGTTCATTCGAGACCCCTGTATACGTGTACGGGAGAAATCCACCTCGTCCTCCTGATTTTGGAAGCGAGCTAATTCTTTCTTGAATTTTAGTCTTACGTCACCCACAGCACCATTTCTGTGTTTAGCGATGATGATTTCGGCTATACCTTCCAGACTCTCTCCGGTCTGCTTGTCTTCCATTATCTTGTAGTACTCAGGACGGTGGATGAACAAAACCATATCGGCATCTTGCTCGATGGCACCCGACTCACGGAGGTCGGCCAATCCTGGTCGTTTGTCTTCCGTCTTTTCCACACCACGGTTCAACTGAGAAAGTGCAATGATAGGAACATCTAACTCCTTGGCTAACTGCTTGAGCGAACGAGAAATCATACTTACCTCCTGTTCACGGCTGCCAAACTTCATACCACTTGCGTTCATCAATTGAAGGTAGTCGATGATGATGATTTGTACATGATGGTCTTTTACCAGACGTCTTGCTTTGGTGTTTAGCTCCATGATGGAAAGACCAGCAGAATCATCCAAAAAGATAGGGAGATTTTCCAACGCACGAGATCTTTGCATCAATTGTTCCCATTCGTAAGGCTCCAGATTACCATTCTTAATTTTTTCGGCAGGGATTTCACATACATTGACCAACAGACGGTTGACCAATTGTACGTTAGACATTTCTAGGGAGAACAATGCAATAGGCACACCCATTTCCGCCATGTTTCTAGCCATAGAAAGTACGAAAGCCGTTTTACCCATGGCAGGACGAGCAGCGATGATGATAAGGTCGGAACGTTGCCATCCGGAGGTCATCTTGTCCAGTTTATGGAATCCGCTGGAGATACCACTCAATCCGTCCGTTCTTCGGGAGGCTTCCTCTATTCGTCCAATCGCCTCTTGTATGACGGGAGGAATAGGAATGAAATCCTTTTTCAAACTGTTATTGGAGATTTTGAACAATTCACTTTCAGCCTTTTGGACAATGTCATCCACATCCGTTTTCTCGTCGTAAGCCAGTTTTTGAATTTCTGTTGAGAAGTTGATGAGTTGACGTGCCAACGATTTCTGTGCTAGGATTCTAGAGTGATATTCAATATGAACAGAGGATGAGACACCAGCTGTTAGTTTTACAATTTGATATGCACCACCCACTTCATCCAGTTTTCCTTGCTGCTGAAGTTTGTTTTGAACCGTAAGCATGTCGATAGGTTCTTGCTTTACGGCTAATTCGGTGATGGCTTCGAAGATGGTTCTGTTTGCATCTTTATAGAAGCATTCAGGTTTGAGGATTTCACATACTAAACTATATGCGTCTTTCTCCAACATGAGTGCTCCTAGTACAGCATCTTCCAAATCGACTGCCTGTGGTGGCAGTTTTGCGTAGCTAGTCTCTTTCTCTTTTCGAAAGATTCGTCTGTGGCCGTTATTCGTTGCCTCGTTCTCCATATCTGTTTTTATTCCTTGATTAGTTTTCAAACGCAAATTTAATTCTTTCCATCGTTCAACTCTCTTTTTGTCCACCTTTGTTTTAAACGAGTTTTTAACATTGTTGTAAAGATGGGGTCTTTATGCCTATTATTTATATTGCAAATATAGTTTGATGAGATTTAAATTCCTCATTTTATAGATTCCAGATTTCATCTCATAACATTCGAAATGAAATTCTTTTTTTGAATTAATTTTTGAAACACAATCGGGGAAATGGAATTTTTTGAATCATTTTTAAGAAGAAAATAGAGATGAAGATAATCCAAAAAAGATGATTTGTTTACAATAAAAAATATAAGAAGTTTTCAAAAACGGGAAACTTTTTGAAATTGTTGATAACTTTATTTTATTGATACATAGAATTTTAATTAAATAAAACGGGAAACTTTTTGAAATTGTTAATAACTATTTGTTTGTTTTTTTTGCTATTTTTGAAATGAAAAGTAATATTGCAATGCGAAAGAAATTTAGTCGCATATTAATTAATGAAATTGAGTAAAAAACAGAAAAACATTAATGGATGGTCAAGTGTATACATACGAGGAGGCATACAATGCTTCGTTGTTGTATTTCAAAGGTGATTCGCTTGCTGCTCGTATGTGGGTGAGTAAGTATGCTTTGAAAGATTCACTTGGAAACATTTTTGAGAAAGATCCAGAAGATATGCATAGGAGGATGGCGAATGAAATCGCCAGGATAGAGGGAAAGTACTCCAATCCCATGACCTCTTCGGAAGTTTTCGGTTTATTTAGCAATTTTCGTTATTTGGTTCCACAAGGCAGTTTGATGTCGGGCATTGGAAATAAGTATCAGACCGTTTCGCTGTCCAATAATTTTGTGGTAGGTAGAGATGAGGATGCTGAGTCTTTTGGAGCCATTGTCAAGAGTGATGAAGAACAGATACAGTTGATGAAACGAGGCGGGGGAGTAGGTCATGACATGTCTGGTTTGTTTCCGCGTGGAATGCGTGTGAAGAATTCGACATTGACCTCTGTTGGACTGACACCTTTTATGGAACGATATTCCAATTCTACTCGTGAAGTAGAACAAGAGGGTCGGAAAGGATCACTAGGATTGAGCGTTTCAATTAAACATCCAGATGTGGAAACGTTTATTGAAACAAAAATGACAGAAAGAAAGATGAACAGTGTTGATGTCGCTGTTCGTGTAGATGATGAATTTATGAAAAGTGCCGAGCGAGGCACTCCCTATATACAGCGTTTCCCGGTAGAGTCGGATTACACAAATCTTAAAAAGGAGGTATCCGCTTCGGATTTGTGGAAGAAAATCACTCACAATGTGTGGAAATCGTCGGGGTTGAGAATTTTATTTTGGGATACAATTATTAGAGAGTCTGTCTCAGACTGTTATGCAGATTTAGGTTTTAAAACCGTTTCTGTAAGTCCGTATGGTGGAATACCTCTCAGTTCGTATGATAGTTGCCGACAAATGTCGATCAATCTATTTTCTTACGTGAAGAATCCTTTTGAAAGAGAGGCTCAGTTTGATTTCGATCTCCTACGCTTGCATGTGCGTAAGATGCAAAGGGTGATGGATGATGTTGTAGATCTGGAAATTGAAGCAATCGATCGAATATTAAAGGAGGTTGATGCTGATTCTGAATCGAATGATGTGAAACAAACCGAGCGTCAACTATGGGATAAAATAAAGGAAAAGTTGATCAAGGGCCGTCGTACAGGACTAGGAACAACAGCGGAAGGCGATATGCTGGCAGCTATGGGACTGACTTATGGAACTCCGGAAGCAGTCTACTTCTCGGAACAGGTACATCAGACGATTGCGTTGGAAACGTATCGCTCGTCGGTTGACCTGGCAGAGGAACGTGGATCCTTCTCTATGTATGACGCAGGAAAAGAAGCATCTAATCCTTTTATTAATAGAATAAAAGTGGCTGATGTTGCGTTATATGATAGAATGACGAAGGTCGGACGACGAAATGTGGCTTGCTTGACTGTCTCTCCGACAGGTGTAACTAGCCTTATGAGTCAGACCACTCCAGGAATGGAACCCGTTTACATGCCGGTCGAGAAGAGACTATGCAAGGTGAATCCTAATGATACGGATGTTCATGTGGATTTTGTTGATGATATTGGTGACTCTTATGAGGAACACGTGGTATACCATCCAAAGTTCCTGACGTGGATGCAAACCAAGGGATACGATGTGAAAAATCATTACTCTCAAATGGAGTTAGACCACTTGGTGATGGAATCCCCTTATTATAAGGCTTCCGCAAGAGATATAGACTGGATGGATAAGGTGCGAATGCAGGGTCGCATTCAAAAATGGATAGACCATTCGATTTGCTTGACCATTCAGGTTCCGGAGAGTACGACAGAGGAGACGATAGGCCAATTGTGTGAGGAAGCGTGGAGATGTGGTTGCAAAGGCTTGTCCATCTATCGAGAAGGTTCTTGTTGTGATGGTGCCGAATCGTTCGATAGCACTGAAAGACGACAGGGAAGTGCGGAAAAATCTTTTCGCGTTGAACCTCGTCCGAAAGAATTGGACGCTGATGTGGTTCGTTTCCAAAACAATAAAGAAAAGTGGATCGCCTTTGTCGGATTGCTGAATGGACGTCCATACGAGATTTTTACAGGTTTGGCTGATGATGAAGATGGATTGCTGATTCCTAAAACCGTTGAAAATGGAAGAATCATCAGAAATTTTGATGAAAAAACGGGAAAAAGCAGATATGATTTTCAATACTCTAATAGAAGAGGATACAAAACCACCATCGAAGGCTTGTCTTATAAGTTCAATCCAGAGTATTGGAATTACGCCAAACTGATTTCAGGTGTGCTTCGTTACGGAATGCCATTGGATCAGGTGGTGAAGTTGGTCGGCGGATTGCAACTGAATAGCGAAACCATCAATAATTGGAAGATTGGCGTTGAACGTTCTTTGAAAAAATACATCCCGAATGGAACAGAACAGAAAGGTGTTGTCTGCGAGAAATGCGGACAGACAACCGTTCGAAATCAAGAGGGTTGTCTGATATGCGCTAATTGTGGATTTTCCAAGTATGAAGTTTGATTATAAATGATAATACCAGAAAGTAAAAATATAAAAAGGTTTAGATTATGAGTTTTATGCAATACTTTGTTTCATAATTAATATGTTTTTTTGATTTGCAGTGTGAAGGTCTCCGGTGTGATACCGCAGGCCTTCTTTTTTTATGCGTCACGAAATGCAAAGAAAAAGTTTTTTATAAATCAAACCAAATTTTATTTGACTTATTTGTTCCAGATTTTCCATGAAGCAATGGCTTGACCATAAAGCATATCCAAACCATTTTTAACGGTAGCTCCCTGTTTTTGCCCTAATTGACAGAATAGAGTGTCGATTGGATTGTACACTAAATCAAATAGATAGTGATCGGAAGTTAATAAATTATAAGGCAGATTTGGTGCAGTATCTATGTTTGGAAACATGCCCGCAGGAGAACAATTGACAATTAAAAGATATTCGGAAAGAATCTCTTTGTTGATCTCCTCGTAACATAGCATATCCTCTTTTTTTGTTCTCGATACCATTTTAGTCTCGATATCCAGTTGGTGAAGAGCATAGACGATGGCTTTAGATGCGCCACCTGTACCGAGAATGAGAGCTTTCTTATGACAAGGTTTCAAATCGGGGAGTAGAGAATCTCTGAATCCAATGATGTCTGTGTTGTATCCGCAGAGAGATAAAGAACCTTTCTCTCTACAAAATTTAATGGTGTTGACGGCACCAATTGCTTGAGCGGTTGAATCCATATTGTCTAAGAACGGAATGATTTGTTCTTTGTATGGAATGGTAACGTTCAGTCCGTAAAGTTCATTCTCATGGATGAGTTTTGTAAAGTCGCTGATATCGTTTAGCTCAAACAAATCGTATTGAGCGTCAATGTTTTCGTTTTGAAATTTCTCAGTGAAGAATTTTTTGGAAAAAGAGTGCTTTAGCGTTTTCCCAATTAAACCGAATTGTTGCATGTTAGTTAAAGATTAAATCTGAGACGGTAAGGTAACACGTGTCTTTATCAGTTCTGAAAAAAGAGGTGTCTTTTGACATTTTTAATGCTTTAGATTTCCCATTGTGACGAATGTTTAATGCCGTCAGCCATTTGAGTTTCTGGGTTTTATATTTAGGAAGATCCTTTTGACTTTCGTCGTATGTGTAGATGTCTGCACTGCCAATGATATGGTTTCCTTGTCCGATGATGGTGTCGTGAGATCTTCCTTTTGAAGTGATATCGGAGATGACGAACAAGGTATCATCGTAGGTGTTGGTGATGACGTAAGTGTAGTTGTTTTGTTTGGATAGCATGATTAAAGAATCATTCACAACAAGTTTGTAATTTCCTACACCGTTGATGTCTTCGGGTCCTTCCCATGACTTTCTGTAGGCCAATTCTTCTGAGATATGAGAAGAGTCGTGAGAGAAGATTTGTAGTGTTTTGATTTTGTATAATGAGACGCTTGTTTCGATGTCCCATACATCTTCTCCAGTTACATCCATTCTGTTAGCAAGTTTTAGTACGTCTCCGTAAGTTAGTATAACAGTGTCAGGTTTTTCTTCAACCACTTGATAAACAACAGTTATTGGGGAGTACTTCTCAGCTTTGTTGATAAGCGTGTATGCGTAGTCATGTTCTTCTGTGTGACACGCAGTCAGTAACATGAGCCCAATTAGTATATGGAATATTTTTCTCATTTTCATTTTAAGGGGGAAAAGGTTTTAAATTGAGAGTTTCGTTTTGCATCCGGACATAGTTCGTAGAAAACGTTTATACTGTTTTCGTTTTCCATGCAAGCCTGTTTCAACAGTGATTTTGACTTTTCGAAGTCACCTAATCTATAGTAGACGAGAGAAAGGTACAGTTTGATGTCCTCTGCATCCGGGTTGATACTATAGGCTTTGTCGAGATACATTACCGCAGTGGTATAGTTCTGATTATCGAAATAGATGTTACCCAACGCAATGTAGGCAATTGCTTGCTTATCGTCCAGCTGAATAGCCTTTCTATAGCAATCGATCGCTTCATCTTTTCGGTTCATGTTGACAAGGGCTTCTGCTTTGTAAACGTGGAAGATGGCTTTTTCAGGGTCTCGAGTGATAGCTTCGTTGATCCACTTTAGGGCCTCTTCATAGTCACCTTTGTCGATGTTGGCGAGACAGAGGTTGCTCATTATGGTTGTATCTTCAGAACTTAAATTGAGCGCTCTTGAATAGGCATCGATGGCGTCTTGGTATCGACCCATGTTTTCGTAGCAGTCACCAATGTTGGCGTAGCAATCAGAATTTTCGCCCATTAAGTCGTTGTATTCTTCGAAAACCTCAATAGCTTCGGCGTATTTGTTGGAGCAGAACAGACTACTTCCCTTTAGGAACAGAGCTTGTGTTTGCTGGGCATCGATGGTATAAGCATAGTCGTAAGATTCTCCAGCTTTTTCGAAATTATCCAGAGAGAAGTAGATGTTGCCTAGTGCGATCCATGTCTGTTTGGAGTAGGGGTTGATGTCCAACACCTTCTCGTAGGTTTGGATGGATAGGTCAAGTTGGTTGCAGAGCTCGTATACATAAGCTAGTTCGGAGAGAGCCTCTTCGCTCTCTTTGTTGAGGCGAACTGCCTCTGAAAGATATTTTTTAGCCAAAGAAAACATGTTGACGGCGCGATAAGCCACGCCAATTTCTATGAGGGTGGCATCTAAATCATCATCTTCCATCTGGATGGTTCTTTCAAACACCTCTGCAGCTTCTGCTTTCCTGTCAGTATGAAGGAGTATTTTCCCTTTGGTGAGTAAGATGTCGACGTTTTGCCTATCGATGCTTAAAGCTTTTTCGACGATGACGAGAGCTTTCTCATAAAAGCCTTCCGCAGCAAGTAACCTTGCACGGCAATCCATGATGTCGACGGAGAAAACGTGTTGTGATTCAGCGAATTGTAGAACTTTTTCGCAAGATTCATTGTCCTCTTTGTCTATGTAATAGTCGAAGATAGTGATGTAATCATCCTCATCGAAATAGCATGTTGAGCCCTCTTTCAAGCTCTGCTCGAAACGATTGACAAGATCTTTTTCTTCTTCTGAGTAGGATGAATCATCAAATATCATATAGACACATTTATTTCTAATTTCTAATTACATGGTGAATTTATTGAACTCACCTTATGCAAAAATATCGTATTGCTTCGAGATGAACCTCTTTTTTGAGTGGAATTTATTAACAAAGTGATAGACAGCATAAAATTTGGGGAAATTGTTGCTCTCTTTTTTCCGCTTTTTCCTTTTTTTGTAATTAAAAAAATCGTAGTTTTGTGCAATTTTGGAAAATTATAAATTTAAAACATAAAAATAATATTCATGAAAAAAGGTTTTTTAACAATGCTTGCTGCGTTTTTCTCTGTGGTTACATTGTTTGGACAGGCAAAGAATGCTGATTTGTCCGGCACTTATACTGGCAAGATAAAATATGTGGCAGGAAAGAATGCTTATCTGATGGATGAGTACAAGTTGGACTATAACTATAAGGTTGTGATGGGTGATCCTGTATGCCTTGCAAATTTAACATGGACAAGGAATAATACATACACGGTCAATAAGAAAACCGTCTCTTATGCTAAGTTGAGCGAGTATCAGGATTTGAAGGCAAGATTTGATATGTTAGTACCTGATTCTGTGACTTTAACGTACACTATTTTATTATATTCAGATCAGAAAAACGCTTATGTGGGATCTGCTAAGACTTCAATTACAATCCCTTACATTGAGAAGGCTGGTGTTTCGGCTGCTCCAGTGGTGCCAAACAAACTATCATGGTTGAATTCTTTCTCAGATGTTGTGATTGGAAAGCAAACAAAAGAAAAACCAGGTGTGGTTATTCCTGATGCAGCTTTGGATAAAGCATTTGAGGCTGACAGATTAAAAGCAGGTAAGTTGAATAAGTCAGAAAAGTATTATGCATTTAAAGTACGTGCATTATTCAACATCTCATCAAAGATTGAGATTACAAATGTTACGGCAAATGTAAAATGGAATAATGCAGATTACGATTATATTTCAGAAGAGTTTAATTGTAGAGAGGCTTTCGCAACACAATATGCTGCTGGCAATAAGACAAAGGCAATTGACTCATATTTCGCAAATCGTAAATATTCTCCAGCTATCCGTACGGAGAGTGTTTTGTTCTGGAATACAACAGTTCCTCCAACAGACACTTGGATGAATATGATTGAGGAAGGTGAAAAATTATATACTGCAGGTAAGTATGAAGAGGCTGTTGCATACTATCAAATGGCAGCAAAATCTGCTACTAACTTGTCTTATCCTTCAGCTCGTGTAGAGAAGATTAAATTGTATATGGAACACAAGAACAACCGTAATGTTGGTGATCTTGAGTTTGTATACGTAGAGGGTAAGAATGGTATGAAATCATTCTACATCAGCAAGACTGAGATTACTCAATCTCAATGGAGACGTATCATGAGAACTTCTCCATCTGCATTCAAGGGACGTAATTATCCTGTTGAGAATGTTTCATGGGAAGATGCTATTGCCTTCATTAAGGAGTTGAACCGTGAAACAGGAATGAATTATCGTTTGCCTCGTATGGAAGAGTGGGAGTATGCTGCAAATGGTGGTGCAAAGGGTACTAAATCAGAATATTCTGGTGGAAACAATTTGAGCGACGTTGCATGGTGTGCATACAACTCTAATGAGCAAACTCATGAGGTTGCTACAAAGACTCCTAATGAGTTGGGTATTTATGATATGACTGGAAATGTTGCAGAATGGGTGGTTGATGTCTATGACAAAGAAACTCGTTTCATAAAAGGTGGAGCATGGAGTGATGATGCTTCTGGCTGTGTGATTTCGAAGGGTGAAAAAATGCCAATCAAATATAAGAGTAATGGTATTGGTTTCCGCGTATGTCAAGATGAATAATTGTGTAAAATGTTAATAATTTAGAAGGACAAATGAAAAAGACTTTAATATATTTGTTGGCAGGATGTGCATCGTTGATGTCATTATCTGCGACAGCTGCCACACTAACTCAAGCAGACAAGGAGGCCAGAGAATCTTACTTGAAAGCTGCTGAAAAGTTCACTTTGGGTGATTACAAAGAGACTCTTAAATATTTGGATGTAGCAGAGGCAAAACTAAAGGCAACAAATCCTCGTATCTCTTATTTGAGAGCAAGAGCTCAATATGCATTGGAGAATTATGTTGAGGCTCAAAAAGCTTGTAAAACTTATTTCTCATCTTCATTCGTAAAGGATGATGGATATAAATTGATGATGACTTTGAATGATGAAATTTCTCTTCGTGTTGATTCTATCAATAAGGAAAGAGCTCAGGAAGTAGCTGCACAACGTACAGCTGCTGCTGAAAAAGAGGCTGCTGCACAAGCTGCTGCAAAAGATAGAGAGTTGTTGTACAAACAAGCTGCTATCCGTCGCGCTCAGGATGTAGAGACTCAAAAAGCTGTTAAACTTCAAGAAGACAAGGTGTTCAAAGAGGTTCAACAAAAAAATACAAAAGAGGCTTACCAACAATTTATTTATGACTATCCATGTGGATATAATGTAGCACAGGCTAAATCTGAAATGAACAAGAAATGGCCTTCTTTGACAAAGGTGCTTAGAAAAAACAAATATGGATATGTTAATAAGGCTGGTGATTTAGTTATTAAGGCTAAATATGATTACGGAGCAGATTTCTCTGAGGGAATGGCTCGTGTGTCAAGAGCAGGTAAGTATGGATTTGTTGATGAACAAGGTAAGGAAGTAGTTCCATTGATTTACTCTTCAGTAAGTAGTTACACATACGGATGGGCTGTTGTTAAGACATCAGATAACGAGGCATTTTTCGTAAACAAGAAGGGTGAGAAGATGAATGAAACTGTTTATAATGATGCAAAATCTTTCAGCGAGGGATTAGCTCCAGTTCAGAATGAGTTCTTGAAATATGGCTATATTGATGTTACAGGAAACGAAGTTGTTCCTTGTGAGTACAATACTGCATCATGGTTCCATGAGGGATTGGCTGTTGTTTCCAAGAAAATGGATAACGGTAAAATCGTTTATGCTTACATTAATAAGAGCGGCTCTCTTGTCACTGCATTCGAATTTGAGGATGCTAAGGATTTCCAAAATGGAATTGCTAGCGTGAAGAAGAATGGCAAGTATGGCTTGATTGATAAGTTCGGTGGACCTATTGCAGAGTGTGAGTATGATTATATCGCTCCATTCAATAACGATGGTTATGCACTTGCTAAGAAAAACGGATTGGAAGTATACTTGGATAAGGAAGGTGTACAATGGGCTAAGGCAAACGGTAAATATATTAAGTTGAATTAATTATTTTATACGATAAAGAGAACGAGACGACACACTTTGGTCGTCTCGTTTTTTAGTGAGAAAAACTATGGCTGAACAGCAACTAAACACAGAAGAAGAACAAAAAATGATTGATGCAGCTTATCAGGAGCTGCTAAACGATTACTTGTCATCCAACCACAGAAGAAAGGTCGAAATTATTGAGAAGGCTTATAAATTCGCTTCTATGGCTCATCAGGGAGTCCGTAGACGCTCAGGAGAGCCTTACATCATGCACCCGATAGCTGTGGCTCGCATTGTGGCTCATGAGATAGGATTGGGTTCAACATCCATCTGCTCTTCTTTGCTACACGATGTGGTGGAGGATACTGAGTATTCGGTGGAAGATATTGAAAATCTATTTGGTAAAAAAATTGCCCAGATCGTTGATGGTCTGACAAAAATCTCTGGTGGTGTGTTTGGCGAAAGAGCTTCTGCTCAAGCTGAAAACTTTAGGAAACTTCTGTTGACCATGTCAGAAGATATTCGTGTCGTGCTAATTAAAATGGCCGATCGTCTTCATAACATGCGTACGCTTGGTTCCATGCCTCCTGCAAAACAATATAAGATTGCCGGTGAAACACAGTATATCTATGCTCCATTGGCCAACCGATTGGGCTTGTATGCTATTAAGACTGAACTGGAGGACCTGAGTTTTAAGTATGAACACCCAGATAAATATGCAGAACTTTCTGGTTTGCTGGAAAGTACGAGAGAAGAACGTGACAATTTATTCGCTGTATTTTCAGAACCTATAAAGAAAAAATTGGAGTCTTTAGGTTATCAGTTTGAAATATTGGCTCGTGTAAAATCTATTTACTCTATCTGGCGTAAAATGCAGGCTAAAAACATCCCTTTTGAAGAGGTGTATGATATCTTGGCTCTGCGTATTATTTTTGACGTGAAAGAGGGTGATGACGAAAAGTCCGCTTGCTGGGCTATCTATTCGGCTATCACTGATATATATAAACCTCACCCTGAGCGTATCCGTGATTGGGTGAGTACTCCAAAATCGAATGGTTACGAGGCGTTGCATGTCACTGTTATGGGACCAAACGGTCAGTGGATTGAAGTCCAAATACGTAGTCGCCGTATGGATGATATTGCAGAAAAAGGTTTCGCCGCTCATTGGAAATATAAAACAGGGGAGAATGATGACTCTGAATTGGAGAAGTGGTTGCAAACAATCAAAGAGTTGTTGGAAAACCCAGAACCGAATGCCATCGACTTCCTTGATACATTTAAACTGAACTTGTTCGCCTCTGAGATCTTCGTGTTTACCCCTGCGGGTGATATACGTACATTACCTCAAGGTGCAACAGCATTGGATTTTGCATTCTCTCTTCATACTGACGTGGGATTGCATTGTATCGGTGCTAAGGTTAATCATAAACTTGTACCTCTAAGCTATGTCCTTAATAGTGGTGATCAGGTAGAGGTGTTGACTTCCAAAAAGCAAGTACCCGTACCAGAATGGATTAATTATGTGGTTACTGCGCGTGCCAAGTCTAAGATTCGCTCTATTTTCAAGAAGGAGTATAAGTCATTCATCAACAAAGGAGAACATCTCTTGGATGTCTATTTGAATGAAAATAACCAGAAAAAAACTCCTGATAATCTCGCTAAGATTATGGAGTATTACAAGGAAACGAAAAGAGAGGAACTGTTTTATAAGATAGGAAAATCCATTTATAATCTGAATGACTTGTCGAACACCGTCTTCAAGTCGCAGAGCAAATGGATGAAGTATTGGAACCTTACCTTCCGAAAAGATGGAAAGAGTACCTCTTTGCCATTCTTTGGAACGAAGAAACCAGATGCGAAAAACACCTTGACTTTGGCAGAGGATAACTCTGGTGTCACATATCGAATAGCTGATTGTTGTTCTCCTATTCCTGGTGATGATATCTTAGGTTTTATGGAGGAAGATGGTATGTTGGTTGTTCACAAACGCCAATGCCCTGTCGCTATGAAATTAAAATCCAATTATGGAGAACGAATTATCTCTGCAGTGTGGGAGACGCATAAGATGTTGTCGTTCCCTGCCACGATAGAGGTAAAAGGTGTGGATCGATTGGGTGCGTTGTGCGACGTTATCCGTACGATAACGGAAGAACATGCTATGAATATCAGTAAATTGTCTGTAGATACGAAGGATGGTATTTTTGAGGGGTATATTACATTGTATGTTCACGATGTGGAAGATGTGAACAACCTCTGTTTCTCACTTATGAAGATACCGAGTGTCAATTCAGTGAATAGAGTAGAGACGAGTTCTTAATGAACTCGTCTTTTTTTCTAATCTCCTGTTTATTTTGCAATAATCATAATTTCTGTTCTACGATTCAATGCTCTACCTTCTTCGGTAGAGTTGTCGGCAATAGGTTGTGTTTTTCCGTATCCTTTGAATTCCATTCTCTGACGAGGAACGCCTTTCTTTACAAGATATTCAAGTGCAGCTTTGGCACGTTCTGATGAGAGCGTCATATTATATTCCGCACTTCCTTTGTAGTCTGTGTGTCCTGATAATTGAATTTTGACGGTAGGGTTTTCCTTCATGAATTGAGCAACATGATTCAATTCGATATAAGATTGTTTCTTTAGGGTAGCTTTATCGAAATCAAAGAAGATGTTTCGAAGCGTCATTTTCTTTCCTACTTCTATTTTGTCCAGTTCGACGCTGGATGTCTCTTTCCCTTGAACATCTTTCAGTTTCATAGGTTTCTTGGCAGCAAAGTTGTCAGAGTAGAAGAGGTACCCTTTTTTGCTGACGTTCACACCATATTCTTCGTTTTCTGGAACGCAGGATATGAAATCACCTGTTTTTTTGTCAGAGACAGAGCGGAACACCATTTTATTTGTTTCGACGCTGAACACATCAATGGTAGCCTGAATGGGTTGGTTGGTGGTCGCATCTACGATTTTACCGGTGGCGAATTTCATTCTTTTGACAGGAATTAGGTTGCCTTCCGTCAGATCCAGTTCATAGATCTCTTTTCCCTTGCCGTTCTTCTCTTGTCCGTCGGATGCGTAGTAAGCTTTGTCGCCAAATGCATTGACAACGAAACCAAACTCGTCTCTACAACTGTTTATTGGATAGCCCATGTTTTTAGGCGTAGACCATTCTCCGTTTTCCTGTTTGTAGGTGACGAATATATCGTATCCACCAAGACCTTTCATGCCTTTAGAAGAGTAGTAAAGCGTTTGGTTGTCTGCATGAATGAAAGGAGAAAAATCATCCTCTTTTGTGTTTACTGTAGGACCGAGATTGACAGGATCTGAGAATTTTAGACGACCGTCAGGTTGTATGGTAACTTTCGTTTTCCATATATCCGATTTTCCTATACCTCCAGGTCTGTCGCTGGCGAAGTAAAGTTCATCGCCAGTAGGACTGAGGGTTGGGTATGTTTCCCAGTGACGAGAGTTAACTGGGGAGCCTACATTTATTGCAGGAGTCCAAGAGTCGCCTTCGCGAATAGAATAATATATGTCGCAACCTCCAAGTCCGGTACTACGGTCGCAAGCCACGAAGAACATGTATCGGCCATCGAGAGAGACACTCTGAGCCCCTTCGTTCCCTATGGTGTTCATGGATCTACCTACGTTTTGTGTTTTACCCCATGCGCCATTGACCTTTTTACTTAGAAAGATGTCCTCATGCACGCCTTTCCCGAATTCCGATTCACCTTGGCGTTTATTTAGCTTGACGGTAGTTGAGAAGAGAGAACCATCAGCGGTTACACTTGGCCAATAATCGTCAAATTCGGTATTGATGTTGGCTCCCATGTTTCTATAGTGGAAGGGAACGGGATTGGCCACGAATTCAAGAGCGTCTTCGCATTGTTTTATGCCTATTTGAGCTCTTTTGTAGAACGTAGCATCAGAGGGGGATATGGTTTTGTAGGTCTCCATCGCTTTTTCGTAGTCACAAGTCTCATGATATGCTTTCCCTAGTCGAAGAAGAGTGGCTGCATAGTGAGGCAGGTTGGGTTTTGCGATGTAGGCAAGAGTGGCGATTTTCTTTTCGTTGTTTCCCATTCGTCCGTAGAGATCTGCCAAGGTCCAAGAAGGTGCGATGTATTCTTTGTTGTTTCTAATAAGCTCTTTGAGTATAGGGAGTGCCTCCTTGTATTTGCCTTCGTTCATTAGCAATACAGCAGTTTCATACGATTTAATCTCCTTCTTTGTTTCTGCATGAATAGATGCGGATGAGCATAAGAGAAGAAAGCTGAGGAGTATAACTATTTTTTTCATTGTTATAGAGATATTTTAAGGTGGGTTCTATAAATTCATTTTGTGAGATTTCTGAATTTATTTAGATGAGACGATGTAAGCCACCGAAAAGTTCATCAACCCACAATTCATACTATGTTAATTTAAAACGGTGAATTTATAGAACTCACCTATAGTTAGTTTTATAGAGAGACAAAGTTACACAAAAAGGATTTATTTTTAGAATCGAGCGATAGAAAAGAAAAAACGATTCAAATTTATTGACTTGAAGTCGGGAAAAAAGGAAAAAAAAGAGTATCTTTGCGAGTTATTTTTAGAAATTAAATTTAATACATTAATAATTAACTAATTAAAAAAATGCAAAACAAGGGATTTGTTAAGGTGATTGCTGTGCTTTTTGCGTTCATCTGTCTTTTCTATCTTTCTTTTAGCATTGTGTCGTCTTATTATTCAAATAAGGCAGCAAAGATGTTTGGAGAGGGAACTGAAGAGTATCAAGCGTATCTCGACAGTATGTCAAGAGATACAGTTTGGTTAGGTCACACTTTGAAAGAGTGTCGTGAGAATGAGCTAAGCTTAGGTTTGGACCTTAAAGGCGGTATGAATGTGGTGATGGAAGTGTCTGTTGCAGACATTTTGAAGTCATTGGCAGGAACACAGAGCATGAGTGAACCTTTTGTAAATGCCATAAATTCGGCAAAGAAAAAGCAGTTGACAAATCAACGTGACTTCGTAGATCTATTCGCAGAATCTTTTAAAGAAGAGAATCCAGGAGTTCCTTTAACCACGATTTTCGCCACGTTTGATTTGAAAGAAAAGATTTCTAATCTCTCTACTGATGAAGAGGTGATTTCTGTCTTAAAGAATGAGGTTGAAGCTGCAGTTGATAATTCATTCAATGTGCTTCGTTCTCGTATCGACCGTTTTGGTGTTGTACAACCAAACATTCAAAGATTGGATTTGGCAGGTCGTATTTTGATTGAAATGCCTGGAATCAAAGAGCCAGAACGTGTTCGTAAATTGTTACAAGGATCTGCTGATCTTGAGTTCTGGGAGACATTTGAACTGTCTGAAATTATAAATTCTATCGATGCAGTAAATCAAATGGCTCGCGATATGGCTCATCTTTCTGATAAAGAGTCGAATGATACTACAACTGTTGCAGCTAAAACAGATTCTGTTGCTGCTCCAGTTAATTCATTAGATAGCTTATTAGCAAAAGCGGTTGCTGATTCAACCGATAGAGCGAGAGCTATGAAAGAAAATCCACTGTATGCTGTTTTGGAATTGGCTATAGATAGAAAATCAAACCAAATTATTCCTGGTGCAACTATTGGATTTGTTCATAAGAAAGATACTGCTAAGGTTGCAGAATATTTCCGTTTGGCAAAACAAAAACGTATTGTTCCTCAGGGGTTGACTCCAAGATGGTCTGTTACTCCAGATAAAAACAGAGAGGATATGTTTGAGTTGTTCGCTATTAACTGTAAGAGAAAAGATGCTAAGGCTCCATTAGCAGGTTCTGTTATTGTTGATGCAAAGGATGACTTCGAACAATTCTCTTCAAAGGCTAAGGTTAGCATGGAAATGAACCAAGAAGGTGCAGCAACTTGGGCTCGTTTGACAAAAGAGAACATCGGAAGATGTGTAGCTGTCGTTTTGGATGGATATGTATATTCTTGTCCAAGAGTAAATCAAGAGATCACTGGTGGACGTTCTGAAATCACAGGTAATTTCACTCCACAAGAGGCAAAAGACTTGGCAAACGTGTTGAAGTCTGGTAAGATGCCTGCTCCTGCACACATTGTTCAAGAAGACGTTGTAGGTCCTTCTTTGGGTCAAGAGGCTATCCACGCAGGTTTGATCTCTTTCATTATCGCATTCTGCGCTATCCTTATTTACATGATATTCTACTATGGACTTGTTCCAGGTCTTGTAGCAGATTTCGCTTTGTTATGTAATGTGTTCTTAATCTTTGGTGTCTTGGCCTCCTTCAAGGCTGTGCTTACCTTGCCTGGTATCGCCGGTATCGTCTTGACTTTGGGTATGGCAGTTGACGCTAACGTGTTGATTTATGAACGTATTCGTGAAGAGCTGAAAAACGGCAAACAAATTAAACGTGCCTTGGCAGATGGTTACAGAAATGCATTCAGCGCCATCATCGACTCCAACGTTACTACTGTTTTGACCGGTATCATCTTGTTTATGTTCGGTACAGGTCCTATCAAAGGATTCGCAACTACATTGATCATTGGTGTACTTTGTTCATTCTTTACAGCTATCTTCATCTCTCGTTTGATATTCGAGTGGTTGTTAGGTAAGTCTGATAAGTTCAACAAGCTACAATTCACTACTGAACTTACTAAGAACTGGTTCCAGAACATGAATGTAGACTTCATGGGCAAGAGAAAGGTATTCTATATCGTTTCTAGCTGTGTCATCTTAATAGGTCTTGTTTCATTGTTTACGAATGGTATGAACAAGGGTATCGACTTCTCTGGTGGACGTAACTACATTGTTCGATTTGAAAACCCTGTATCAACAGTAGACGTTAGAAAAATGTTGGAACCATCTTTTGACAACAACTCTTCTTTGAGTGTCATCACGATTGGTGATAACAATCAGGTTCGTATCTCTACTAACTATCGTATCAATGATAATGATAATAATGTTGATGAGGAAATCGAAAGCTTGATTTACAATGCATTGAAGCCTATCATGAACCCAGGTGTTACAAGAGATATGTTTGTAAATCGCTATGCTCTTGACAACGGATCTGTTCGTGCTTCTGATAATAACGATGAGGCTACATTTGGTCTTCAATCTTCTCAGAAGGTAGGCCCTACTATGGCAGATGATATTAAGACTTCTGCTATCTGGGCCGTTTTGATCTCTTTGATTATCATCGGATTGTATATCTTCATCCGTTTCCGTAACATTGCGTTCAGTGTGGGTGCTATCGCTTCATTGACACACGATACATTGATTATCTTCGGTCTCTTCTCTATCTTGAAGGATATTATGCCATTCTCTATGGAAATTGACCAATCCTTCATCGCTGCTATCTTGACAGTGATCGGATACTCAATCAACGATAACGTGGTTATCTTCGACCGTATACGTGAGAACTTAGGATTGTATCCTAATCGTGATATCCGTTCGGTTGTCAATACATCTTTGAACTCTACTTTAAGTCGTACGTTCAGTACTTCCATGAGTACCTTTGTTGTATTGATTGTCATCTTCTTATTAGGTGGTGATACAATTCGCGGATTCATCTTCGCTATGTTGATTGGTGTTATCGTTGGTACTTATTCTTCATGGTTTGTTGCTACTCCTTTGGCATACGACTTATTGAAGAAGGATGGCGGTAAATCATTGATGAAGAAAAAAGAAGAACCTGCAGCTGAAGCTGCTGATGGTGCTTTAGTACAAGCTTAAAAACTATCCCTGTAATAACAGGTTTTAATAATAAAAAAGGTTGGATTTTAATCCAACCTTTTTTTATCTTTGTGCTTGTAAATGATTTGAAATCTTTATTAAAATGCAGAATTATAAATTAACGGATGATTCATCTCGTTTGTTCCTTTATCAGCGTCGTGAAACAATTGCTGTAAAGGTGGGTAATATCGAGATTGGAGGTGATAACCCTATTCGTGTTCAATCAATGGCTAACACGGATACAAATGACATAGATTCGAGTGTACAGCAAGCCTTACGTATCGAAAAGGCAGGTGGCGAACTCATACGATTTACGGCTCAAGGAATCAAGGAGGCAACAAATCTAAAGCAAATCCGTGAGAATTTCCGAAAGAGTGGTGGTGCCGCTCCTTTGGTGGCAGATATTCATTTTAACCCTCAGGCAGCCTTTGTGGCAGCGGAAGCTGTAGAAAAGGTGAGAATCAATCCGGGTAATTTCGTAGACCGTGTTCATACATTACAACGGTTTGATTATACGGATGAAGAATATCAACAGGAGATAGAGAAGATTAAGGACAAATTATACCCTCTGTTGGACATTTGTAAAGCGAATCATACTGCTATTCGAATAGGCGTTAATCATGGCTCATTGTCTGATCGTATTCTCTCTCGTTATGGAGATACACCTAGAGGTATGGTTGAGTCGTGTATGGAGTTCCTCCGTTTGTGTATGGCTTATGATTTTTATAATATTGTTATATCCATCAAAGCATCCAATACGGTCATTATGGTACAAACAGTTCGCTTATTGGTGGATACAATGAATAAGGCGGGCATGAAGTTCCCTCTTCATTTAGGTGTTACCGAGGCTGGTGATGGAGAAGATGGTAGAGTGAAATCTGCATTGGGCATAGGTGCATTGTTGCAAGATGGAATAGGGGATACCATTCGTGTTTCATTGAGTGAGGCTCCTGAAAATGAGATACCAGTTGCCAGAAAATTAGTTGATTATATTACGACTACAGCTCCTATTCGTTCGTGCGATACAGTAGTGGCTAAGAACTCTGGTTTGGTGGATCCTTTTACTTTTAAACGCAGATCATCTTTCTCTGTGGATAAGATAGGAGATGGACAAGTGCCGGTTGTCGTTTCCAATACTAATGTAACTGTAGATGGGTTGTCTCCTGATTATTGTGCAACTGATTTTCAGTTGTCGATAAAGACTGTATTTGCCACTATTTCTACGTATGATGCCATCAAGAGTGAATTGGATGAACATACGGTTGTTGTGTTGGATTCTGTTGGCTATCCATCGTCGCAGGATGGTATAGGCGGACAGCGAGAGTTCATACACAGAATGCTCTCTGATGGTTTGAAGAATCCAGTTATTCTGCGTCGACGCTATATGGATAGTAATATAGAAGATTTACAAATCAAGGCGGGAGCAGATTACGGACAATTCTTTATAGATGGATTGGTGGATGGAATATGGATAGAAGCACCACAAGTAAAAGAAGAGAGTGTTGTTTCTCTTATGTTTACGATTCTGCAAGGTTCCAGGGCTAGAGTCTCTAAGACGGAATATGTTTCATGTCCAAGTTGCGGAAGAACATTGTTTGATTTGCAGACTACTTTGGCTAAAATAAAAGAACGTACATCACATCTAAAAGGTTTAAAGATAGGTGTGATGGGTTGCATTGTGAATGGTCCAGGAGAGAT
>JAFZLC010000034.1 GCA_017551675.1 Paludibacteraceae bacterium
GATTTTTGAAATTAAAATTGTTTCTTTGCATATAAGAGCGTTTTTATTTGTTTGCTGTTTTTTTTTTGAGTTATAAACTTACAAATTTTAACGCTCTTTTTCTACTTTTTGCTTATTTTTTACAAACATAGGATCTACAATCAAAAACACCCTCCGTATGAAATCGCTCGGATTCTGGAAATATTTAAAATGCATGACCCTTATTTGCGTTTTCCTGCAAATCGGTGGTCTTATCAGTGCTGCTTGTACTCATACTGCATCTAATAATGCAATTATTGCCTCTGTAGCTTTTACAGTTATTGCATTGTCTCCTTTTTCCCTGTGGTATTACCGCCATACGAACGATGATCATCCTCTTTTGAGAGCCATCTTATTGGTTCTCTTTTCCGCCATTTTGGCTGTAGCAATTATGCTTCTACTGGTGGGTATTGTCTGTGTTTGGCTGGAAGCAGATTCTACAGTTGTTGATACGATTACTGGCATGTTGCTCATTGCTTCCCCATTCATATTGCTTTTATCCTTGCTATATACATCCTCGACTGTAGAGGGAACAATGGGTTCTCGTATGTGCCTCATATTTTGGATATTACTGGCTGTCAGCCTATTTTTCTTACCGTTGGCTGGATTGTTGTTATGAATCTGGTTAAATAGGTCGGACACGCACCGTGGAGACGCAATGCATTGCGTCTCTACAATCAAACGCATCACATCTATCATTTATTAACCTTATACGATTTCAAATAGATCTTCACATTTCCTATTGATAATTTGGCCTCCACCAACACGGGAATCATCCGTTCATCGTCTGTCAGATAGGCATAGACTGGATCCTTTGCCACAATCGTGCCTGCACCCACACTGGCTGTGTACTCTCGACATAGGTATGTCTCTCCCTCTCGCGTCTTTATTCGCGTCGTGTCCCCTATATTTCCTACTATCTTGTGCGAACCATTACCAAACAATGGATAAAACGGTATATCCTTCGGCTTGGGACTCTGTTCTTTCATCATCAATAGATAATTTCTCGCTATATATATCGCATTAATGATATCGCTCGCCTCCTTCTGCATAATAAAGACCGTGTCGAACGCCACCTTCTGCGAATCTCGTACCGTCACCCGATGCCGATGAATCTCATTCTTATCGCCTTTATCTTCAAAGACATACTTGTCTGTATAGACTGCTCCGTTATCCTTCACATCACACTCCATATACAACGGTTTCATCGACTTTGTACACACTGCATGATGATTTGTATGAACCTCATACAACCAATCCCACTTAGGAAGATTATCCATCTTTACCCGAAAATCATAATTGCCATGCTCATCTTCTCCTACCTTGAAATTGGCCACGCCCACCTTCGCCCAGATAAACCCTAAATTGTAATAGGCCTCCAACACAAACTCCTCGCCTACAGGGAACACCTTATTTTCCGAAACCGTCTGCGCCATCGACATACGTCCGACCATCATCAAGGCTATTATCGTGAGAATCAATCTGTTTAACATAATCTTCGGATTTTTATGATGAATGGGCTTTTTTCACTTCAAATCAGTGTACAATTTCTTGTTGAATGCATAATATCCCCACACTATACTTCCATCGTAATTGAAAGGGAACTGTGTGACTTGCTGCAATTTCATGTTTTCAGCCCTTTTATCGTCATATTGATGCTGGATCGAATGAAATTCCTTACGGGCCTTGCGTACTGCCGAAAAATTCTCTTTATCGCCCTTCATAAGATACATAAGAGCAGCCAAGTTATCGAAGAACTTACGGGCTCTCAACACACTACCCACACGCTCCTCCGTCTCATTCTTATAAATCATCAACAGATTATTTCTGAAATTCAAATAGGTCTTTCGTGGATTATCCACATTCAACGTTCCTCCACCTAAGTGATACACCTTGCTCTGCGGCACACACATCACCTGATATCCTCGACTGTTCAAACGCCAACAGAGATCTATCTCCTCCATGTGCGCAAAGAAAGTACCATCCAATCCCCCTACTTCATCGTATGCCTTCTTTCTTATAAACAAAGCAGCTCCTGTGGCCCAAAAGATCTGTATTGGCTGATCATACTGACCTCTATCCTCCTCCACCTTGCCCAAGACTCTTCCTCGACAATATGGGAAACGATATTTATCGATAAATCCGCCAGCTGCTCCTGCATGTTCAAACTTAGTCTTATCATAAAAGGCTAAAATCTTTGGCTGACATGCTGCCACCGCTGGATGGGCATCCATATATTCCGTCAAAACTGTATGCCAATGCTCCGTCACCTCCACATCCGAATTCAACAACACAACATACTCTGCATCCACCTGTGCGATGGCCTTGTTATACCCTTCGGCAAATCCATAGTTCTGATCCAACTGAATCAACGCCACCTGTGGATACTCTCGCTGTAGAAATTCAATGGAATCATCGGTGGATCCGTTATCTGCCACCACCACCTGTACATCATCCCCTTGCGTGTACTTACACACAGAGGGAAGATAGGTCTCCATCATCTTCCGACCATTCCAATTCAAAATGATGACTGCTGTCTTCATATCAATTCTCGTTTCTTTTATGTTTCCATCGACGATGAGACCATAACCAATAGGCTGGATCTCGCAAGATGGTCTGCTCCATCAACTCGGCATAGCGCTGTGTTATTTCATTTTCTGCCGTATCCTTCGAATGTTCCGCTATCGTCACCAAGTCACATGAATAATATCCTCGTTTCACCCTCTTTACATCCAAATAAACAAACGCCAAATCCACCTTGCGGGCAATGCGCTCTGGTCCGTTCAAAAACGGCGTGTCTGGATGATTCAAAAAGTTAGTCCAAAAATGCAAATTTCCCTTTGATGGTGTCTGATCGGCAATCAATCCCACACCAAAAATCTTTCCTTCTTGCTTATATTTTACAATGTAACGAAACGCCTCATTCTTAAGCAGCGTCTCTGTTCCATAACAAGCACGCAACTTTAAGAAGAATTTGTTCAGATACTTATTGCTTAACGGACGATACATCTCGGCTCCTATCACATCATGATAGTTCAAATACAAGGAAGGAGACCACTCCCAGCTTCCATAATGGCCCAACACAATCATCGCACTAATGCCTCGATCAAAGAGATCTTGCAACACCTCTGGATTATTAATCTTATAACGCTTCTGAATCTCCTTTTTCGACATATGTACCAACTTCAACGTCTCAATGGCCGTATCTGCAAAAAACATATAAAACCGCTTTTCAATGTCGATAATCTCAGCCTCGCTTTTATCGGGAAAACAACTCACCAGATTATCTCTCACCACCTTACGTCGGTATTTCACCACATAATAGGCTAGAAAATATAAAATGTAGGAAATTCCATACAACAACGGTAATGGCAACCAAAAGAGTAACCATACTATCGCATATAAAATATAATAAAACACTGCCATGATATTAACTATTTTGCTCTTTCAACATTATATTCAACGAATCGATGTAATTCAGCAATTCATCGCATCCATCGCCAGTCTCGGACGATGTGACAAAGATAGGAGGCAACTCCTCCCACTGTTCCTTCAACTTCTCTTTAAAGGCCTCTACATTGACGTTCGTCTTATTCTTCGTCTGTTTATCTGCCTTGGTAAAGACAATCGAGAATGGCACTCCATTGATGCCCAAAAACTCGATGAATTCCAAATCTATCTTTTGTGGTTCCAAACGGCTGTCTACCAACACAAAGAGGTTGACCAGCTCCTCACGAGACATCACATAGCCCTTAATCATCTTCTCCAGTTTGTCCCTTCCATCCTTACTAATCTTGGCATAACCATAACCTGGCAAATCCACCAAATACCAATCGCCATTGATGATGAAATGGTTGATAAGTAATGTTTTTCCTGGTTTGGACGATGTCTTAGCCAAATCCTTCCGACCCGTCATCTTGTTGATCAAAGAGGATTTACCCACATTCGACCGACCGATAAAAGCATATTCAGCCTTTCCATGTTTCGGACATTTATTCCACACGGAATTACTCTCCACAAACTCTGCCGTTTTTATAACCATATATCTTTCTTTTTAGATGGTGAATTTACAAAACTCACCTATTAATTTACAGAACTAAATTCACTCACATATCCACCGATGAAACCGATGCTTAATGTAAAATCTTAAACACCAACTCCTTCAAGAGTTCCGCTCCCGAATTGCTGGTCGTATTATTCCCCACGCCCTTCGATTTCGCATCATACTCTCTCAACAACGATATGATAGACATTGTTTTCCATGCATTGTAATTTCTCGCACCTAAGGCGTATTCATCGGCAAAATAGGATGATATACCTAACTCCTTTGCCACATTCATCTTATTTTTATCCTGAATGTAATAATAAACCATTAGATTAGAAAAATATGCATAAAGAACTGATATTGTCACGTTTAAAGCGAACGATTTTGATTGAGAAAGGTGGAAGGCAATCATATTAGATTTGTATACATCCTTTTGTATCAAAGCTGTCTTCAACTCGAAATCGTTAAACTCTTTGCTGATACCCACATTTTTCTCGACCAAATCGGTGGTAATCATCTTAGCTGTAGAGGGTTTCGTCATGATGAGCTTATCCAACTCATTCACCAAACGATGCAAATCCGTTCCGATATAATCAGCCAAAAGTTGGGTGGATTTTTCATCTATCTGGACCGATTTTCCCATCATATAGTTTTGTATAAAAGAGGGTATCTGATTGTCATACAGCTTATCAGAGTTAAAAAAGACCCCATTCTTCGCTACTTCTGTTACAAATTTCTTCCTTGCATCTGCCTTCTTTTTGTAACAAAAGACCAAAATGGTGGAGGGTTGCGGATGTTGCACATAATTGGCCAAATCATCGAACGAAGCGATGTTTTGCGCCTCTTTGACCACAATCACCTGATACTGAGCCATCATCGGGAATCGACGAGCATTTTCCAACACCGTCTTCAATTGCACATCTTTTCCATAATAGACGTATTGATTAAACTCCCTCTCCGACTCTGCCAAAACATTGTTAAGAATGTAATCTGCGATTAAATCAATGAAATATGGCTCTTCACCAGAGAGGAAATAGACCGGTTTATAGGATTTCATCTGCAATTCCGATAATATCTCTCTATATCCTATGGACGACTGTTTAGCCATTTCAAAAACTATTATAATTGTAAATTAATTATTACCTTTGTATCGTATTTATTCGCAAAGATAACAAAATGTTGGAACTTAATTTCCCCAAATATGAATTTCGTTTAAAAAAGGAGGGTGAAAAATGTCTCATTTTCGATCGATGCCGCCGCAAATATGTCACACTCACCCCCGAAGAGTGGGTGCGACAAAACATGGTTGAGTATCTGATTCGTGAAAAACACTATCCTGCCAGCCTTATCGCCAACGAAATAGCGGTGGAAATCAACCAGATGAAAAAGAGATGCGACACCGTCATCTACAACAGAGACCGTTTGCCTTTTGTCATCGTAGAATACAAGGCTCCCGAGGTGACTATCTCCCAAAAAGTGTTCGATCAAATCGCCACTTATAATCTGAAATTGAATGTTCCCATTCTTATCGTCTCCAACGGAATTAACCACTTCTGTTGCCAGATTGACTATCAACAGCATAAATACCATTTTTTTAAAGAAATACCAGACTATTCATCTTTTCAAAACGATTCAGAATGACATCCCCCACCCCTTATTCTTCTTCATTGCTCGACAATGCCATTAAAGAATTTGCCAAACTGCCTGGCATCGGACGGAAAACCGCCCTTCGCCTCGTGTTGCATCTGCTTCGTCAAAGCAATGAGGAGGTGGAGACCTTCGGAAACGCATTTATCACCTTGCGTAACAACATTCAATATTGCAAGCGATGCCACAACATATCCGACACGGAAATCTGTCAAATCTGCGCAGATCAGCGTAGAGACAGCTCCACCATCTGCGTCGTGGAAAATATAAACGATGTCATCTCCATCGAAAACACACAACAATTCAAAGGCCTCTATCACGTCCTTGGCGGCGTTATATCCCCTATGTCGGGCATCGGTCCCTCCGACCTGAGCATCGACATGCTGGTCGACCGCGTACAAACAGAATCCATCAAAGAGGTGATCCTGGCATTGAGTCCCACCATGGAAGGCGACACCACCAATTTCTATCTATATAAGAAATTATCCCCTTTCAACGTGGAAATCAGCACGATAGCAAGAGGCGTCTCCATTGGCGACGAACTGGAATATGCGGATGAAATCACCCTCGGCCGTTCCATCCTCAACAGAACACCTTATACGGTGTAAAAACTAGTAAATAACAAATGTATAAATAGATCAAAAATGGAAAAAAACTTGAAAATCATGCACATCATTCTGTGCATCGCCGCCGTTCTTCTCATCATCTACTCGTATCATATGGGAATGAATAAGATAGGTGACATCAATCACTATGTGACTTTACAAGGAATCGCAGTACTCCTTACAATCATAACCATCCCCATCATCCTGAAAATTTACAAAAACAAAACCACCAACTGTGATGACAAAACATTTTACAAATGGAATCTCATCCGCATGGGGACCATGATCTTTGTAATTGGATTCAACTGCCTCGTCTATTCCATCGTTCACCTCACGTCACAATTGCTCTGCGCTATCATAGCTGCAATCGTGCTCATCTTCTTCTGTATGCCGAAAAAAGAGGTGAATGAACCAATCAAAGAGAATGAGACTAACACAAACGACACAGACACTGCTGTTTAATTCATTTTCATCAACAAATAGAAATCAGATGAGCAAAAGAAAAAAGCTACTCTCCTACTTCCTGAAGTTGATTGTCATCGTGGCCGCCACGGTGGGAATATGGAAAACTGCAGAGATGTGTGGTGATTGTGCATTTATGTATTTCACCATTCAATCGAATATTTTGATTGCCATTATCTGCGCTATCGGTGCATTTCTGCTGCACAGCAACAAGAGCATCAGCAATGCCTGGTTCATCTTCAAGTTTGTGGGTACAGTGGCCATCACACTCACAGGAGCGGTGTTTTGCTTCGTCTTGGCTCCCAACGGCAGTGATGTGTGGATACTAGCTAATTTCCTTACACACGTATTAGTTCCCCTTACAGCGATTGCCGATTTCTTCTTAACAGCCACACAAAGCGAGATTTCAAAAAAATCTGTTCTATGGGTGACTGTACCTCCTACGATCTATGCAATCTATGCTGGAATCGGATACATTCAAAACTGGGCTTTTGACGGAGGACTCAACTACCCTTACTTCTTTCTAAATTGGGGAAGTCCGGCCGGTGCATTGGGCTTCACCAAGGGGGTACCGTATATGGGAACCGTATGGTGGATTCTGGCTCTTCTGATCTTTCTGATCTTGGTTGGTTTCCTATATCTCGCCATCTTAAAGAGATTACGCAAAATATAAATTCTATCACACATGGTCATTGCAGTAGATTTTGACGGAACTATCGTCACCAACGAATATCCAAACATAGGAACAGAGATTCCCTTTGCCATAGATGTTCTGAAAAGGATACAAAAAGAAGGAAATCATCGATTGATTCTCTGGACTGCTCGCGAAGGCAAAGAGCAAGAGGAAGCTGTTGAATGGTGCAGACTACACGGATTGGAGTTCTATGCTGTCAACAAAAACCATCCAGAAGAGACAGAAACGTTCCCTAATTATTCAAAGAAGGTAAAAGCGACATATTATATAGACGACCACAATTTCCCCGGTGGAACGCCCGATTGGAATAAAATCTATCAACAGATTATACTCAACGAAAGTGAGCAAGCCGAACAGAACCACCTTTTCCTCATAGAGGCGGAATCAAACATCTTCGTTCGATTCGGCAGATGGATTGAAAAAATAAAACGGAAGGTGGAGAGGTATTAACACGGATGTTATACCAATCCCTTTAAATTTCCATAAAAAACCTCATCAGGGATGGATAACTTCGTCTCTCTATAATGCACATAATCTTCAAAATAGTCGCTGGCAATATCAGCCACCCACTCTTTTCCTTCCAAGCCAAACTCATCCAATTTTTTCTCTATCAACGATTTGTAATACTCGATGACTTCCAATTTCTTTTCAAAACCTTGAGGAGCCTGTTGTTGCAGAGCGTGTGCGTTCTGAACCACCAAATAGACGGTTTCATAGAGATACGTAACAGAGCCGAATTGTTTTACTATTCGCTCTTTCAATGCTGTATCTAATGCTTCTAAGCGAGATTGAACTTCTGTCATGACAAAAAAAAGGCTGTCCAAAAAGGGCAGCCCTATTAAATTATTTTACAATTAATTACCTACTTCTGAAATGAATTTGATACGAACCAAACGAATCTCTTGTTCTGAATAATCATCCTCTCCGAGTTCTTTCAAAGCCGTTCTTATATCATCTGACTCTGCCTCATCACGGAAATATTCAAAGATGTCATTGATCTTATCCTCATCCATGATTTGAACCAAGAAATAATCGATGTTGATTTTCGTACCAGAATAAACGATTGACTCCAATTCATCGAGTAATTCGTCGAAATCCAATCCTTTAGACTCAGCAATATCATCCAAAGCGATTCTACGGTCGATGGCTTGAATAATCGAGATTTTCTTCTCAGAACGTTTAGCAACAGACAAAACTCTAAGGTCTTCAGGACGTTCTATTTCGTTTTCCTCCACATGTTTACGGATCAAACTAACGAACTCCTCACCATATTTCTTCGCTTTGCCCATACCAACGCCTGGTATGTTGGCCAATTCCTCTACCGACACTGGATAGGTGGTAGCCATAGCCTCCAAGGATGGATCTTGGAAAATAACAAAGGCAGGAAGTCCAGCTTGTTTGGAATATTTCTTTCTCAAATCCTTCAACATAGAGAAAAGCACAGGATCAACTGCACATGCGCTTCCGCTCTTTATCTGTACGTTGTCGCTATCTTCCTCTTCATCTTCCTCATCTTCCTTCACAATCTCGAATTTCTTCGGATTCTTCAGGAATGCTCGACCCTCAGCTGTAACTTTCAAAGTTCCATAACTCTCAACACTCTTGGACAGATACTTGCACATCAAGGCTTTCTCTATCACATTCTGCCATGTCTTCTCACTCTCATCCTTACCTTCGCCGAAGGTATCTATCTCCTCATCATGACCAAACGACTTCACATCCGGAGTTTCATTACCCATGACTACATCTATCACATACTCCGTTTTAAACTTTTCTTTCAACGCTATGATCGTCTCCAACACGGTACATAACAAATTCTTCGCATCCACTTGTTTCTTCGGATTTAAACAATTATCACAATTACCACAATTATCTTTTGTATATTCCTCGCCGAAATAATGCAAAAGCACTTTACGACGACATACAGTAGACTCAGCATAACTTGCAATGTCTTGCAACAACAGTTTGCCTATCTCCTGCTCCGCTACAGGTTTACCCTGCATGAATTTTTCTAATTTCTGCAAATCGCTATTAGAGTAGAAAGCGATACACTGTCCTTCGCCTCCGTCTCGTCCTGCTCTACCTGTCTCTTGGTAATAGCCTTCAAGACTCTTAGGTATATCATAATGGATAACAAAACGGACATCTGGCTTATCTATTCCCATACCAAACGCAATGGTGGCAACAATCACCTGCACCTTCTCCATCAGAAAGGCATCCTGATTCTCCGAACGCATGGTGCTATCCATTCCTGCATGATATGCCAATGCTTTTATACCATTCACACTGAGCATTTCTGCCAATTCCTCCACCTTCTTGCGACTCAAGCAATAGATGATACCCGACTTTCCTTCTTGCGATTTTATATACTTAACGATCTCCTTATCCACATTGTCCGTCTTTGGTCGCACCTCATAATACAAATTGGATCGATCAAAAGAGGAACGGAAATAAGCAGCATTCGTCATCTCTAAGTTTTTCTGTATGTCTTGCTGAACTTTTGGCGTAGCACTAGCTGTCAATGCGATTACAGCCGCCTTCTGTCCGATTCTGTTGATAGTCGGACGTATCTGACGATACTCAGGACGGAAATCATGTCCCCACTCCGATATACAATGCGCTTCATCCACCGCATAGAAAGAGATCTTCACTTGACGAAGGAATTCCACATTGTCATCCTTGTTCAACGACTCCGGTGCGACGTAGAGCAACTTCGTTTTTCCCTCCATCACATCCGACTTCACTGCATCTATAGCCGCCTTGTTCAACGAAGAATTGATAAAATGAGCAACTCCATCCTCCTCACTGAAATTCCTCATCGCATCCACTTGGTTTTTCATCAATGCGATCAAGGGTGAGATGACGATGGCCGTGCCTTCCATCAATAACGACGGAAGTTGATAGCACAAAGACTTCCCTCCTCCTGTCGGCATCAATACAAATGTATCCTTACCGTCAAGAACACTCCTGATGATTGCCTCTTGGTTGCCCTTGAAAGAGTCGAAACCAAAATGCAACTTCAATTGCTCGGTCAGTTGATCATCCTTCTTCATACATTAAACAATTTAGTTCCTTACTCGGTGAATCAGAAACTCACCTATACAAAGTTATAGAAAAACATAAAACAAATATATATCTCTCCTCTATAAAAACAACATATATTTCATTTTATTTTTCTATTTTTTTCTTGTCTTCACTATGCTTCACGCATTCTATCCCAATTCGTGTTCTTCAAACGCTCCTTGGCATATTCAAGCGTTATGACCACATCCTTTTTCTTTGTGGATGGCGTCTCAAACATAATATCCAACATAATAGACTCTACAATAGAACGTAACCCTCTGGCACCCAACTTAAACTCAATGGCTGTATCGACAATATAGTCCAACACATCTTCATTAAACGTCAAGTTCACATTGTCCATTTTAAACATCTTGATGTACTGACGTATAATCGAATTTTTCGGTTCCGTCAAAATACTTCTCAATGCGTTACGATCCAATTGCTCTAAATAACACAGCAACGGTAGTCGCCCGATAATCTCTGGTATCAAACCAAACGATTTCAAATCTTTAGGCGTAATATATTGCATTAGATTGTTCATATCCACCGACGACTGCAGTTTAGATGCTGCATATCCCATCACCTTGGTATTCAATCGATGGGCAATCCGTTGCTCAATACCATCAAAGGCTCCACCGCAGATAAACAAGATGTTTTTCGTGTCTACCGCAATCATCTTCTGATCGGGATGCTTACGTCCTCCTTGTGGCGGTACGTTTACGATTGACCCTTCCAACAACTTCAATAATCCTTGCTGTACGCCCTCTCCACTCACATCTCTTGTGATGGACGGGTTATCACCCTTTCTGGCTATCTTATCAATCTCATCTATAAAGACAATGCCTCGTTGAGCCTTCTCCACATCATAGTCGGCTGCCTGCAACAAACGGGTTAGAATACTCTCAATATCCTCTCCCACGTATCCGGCCTCGGTCAACACAGTCGCATCCACAATGGCAAACGGAACCTCCAACAATCGAGCTACCGTCTTCGCCAACAGGGTCTTTCCTGTTCCCGTCGCACCCACCATGATGATATTGGATTTCTCTATCTCCACATCATCTGTATCCACTTCCTGCATTAATCGCTTGTAGTGATTATAAACAGCCACGGATAACGTCTTCTTGGCATTGTCCTGACCAATCACATACAAATCGAGAAACTGCTTTATCTCTTTAGGCTTTGGAATCTTCTCAAATTTCACATCTTTCGACTGCTGAAACTTCAGATTTTCCTTCACTATCGTGCTCGCCTGCTCTGCACATTCATCACAAATAAACGTTCCTCCTCCCAATCCTGCAATAAGCATTCTCACATCTACAGACGAACGACCACAAAAACTACACTTAGAACCTGGTTTTGGCATCTTTCTACAACTATTACTTCTTATTCTTTATCAAAACCTCATCTATCATGCCATACTCCTTTGCCTCTTGTGCTATCATCCAATAATCACGATCCGAATCTTGCTCTATCTTCTCGTATGAGTTGCCTGAATGATCTGCTATAATGGTGTATAGTTCTTTCTTTAATTTTTGAATCTCTCTTGCTGTAATCTCTATATCTGATGCTTGTCCCTGTGCACCTCCCATCGGTTGGTGAATCATCACTCTACCGTGTGGTAACGCAGAACGCTTGCCCTTCGTACCTGCCACCAACAATACAGCGGCCATAGAGGCTGCCATACCCGTACAAATCGTAGCCACATCACATCCGATATATTGCATTGTATCGTATATTCCCAATCCTGCATAGACAGAACCTCCAGGACTATTCAAATAGATGGAGATGTCCTTACCCGGATCAGCAGAATCTAAATATAACAACTGTGCTTGAATCACATTGGCAGTATAATCATCTATCTGTGTACCCAAAAAGATAATTCTATCCATCATCAATCTTGAAAACACATCCATCTGTGTAACATTCAACTGCCTCTCTTCCAATATGCTTGGAGATATATAGTTTGCAGACACATATGCTGAATACTGGTCTAACGATAGGCCATTCATTCCTAAATGCCCCACTGCAAAATTTCTAAAATCATTCTTCATCTTATATAATACTTACTTAATTTACTTTTTCTGAAACGGAAGACTAAGGTAATAAAAACTTTTTCAATACCAAACAAAAGATAAGACAAAAAAATCCCGAAAATTATATTTCGGGATTTTTCCTCTGTAATATATATGTTTACTGAACTACTTTACCTGAAATAATTTGTTAAATTCATCCAAAGATACGCTCTTCTTTTCTAATTTAACTGCCTTTTTCACTTCAGCCATGATCTTTTCATCCATCACTTGGTCTAACATGTGGTTCATCTGCTCCTTGTTCTTCATCATCTCCTTAACATAGTTTTCCAAAACATCATCTGGAACTGATGCCATACCATATTGAGCGAACTGTGCACGTGCTACCTTCTTAGCAAAGTCTGACAAGTCATTTGCTTCGATCTTGATACCTTTTGCCTTTGCGATTTGCTCTTTTACCAAGTGCCACTTCAAATCCTCCAACATCATTGGATATTGTTCGTTCAAATCATTCTCAGTGATCTTCTCATTGGTTTCCAATACCCAACGTTTCAAGAAATCATCTGGGAATGCAAGACCTGCCAATCCTTTCAACAATGCTTCCTTAGCGTCGATAAGCAACTTATAGTCGGAGTCTTGTTCCATTGTCTTCTTGATATCATCGCTCAACTTCTGCTTGAACTCTGCTTCACTCTTCACTACACCCTCGCCAAATGCTTTGTCAAACAACTCTTGATTCAACTCAGCCTCTTTGAAACGTGTAATCTCCTTGATGGTAAATTTGAAATCAGAAGTCATATCTGCCACTTCCTCTTTCTTAATCTTCAACAATGATGCAATCTCTGCCTCATTCTCGTATGCCTTCTTAGGATTGAATGTTACGGAAGAACCATTCTTTGCACCTACAAACAATGCCTTCTGCTCATCATCCTTTATATATTTAGGACAAAGTACTGTCTCCTCTACTACGATTCCATCTTCCTTTGCCTTTGTTTTCGTACGCATCTCAACCAATTCTCCCTTCACAACATCATTCTCATCAACTGAATCAGCCTTGTCGTATGTTCCAAAACGAGAAGTGTAAGACTTCACACCATTCTCAACCATCTTGTCATCTACAGTGATGTCATAATATGGAACAGTGATCTTATCACTCAACTCAACTTTGAACTCTGGAGCAATGGCAATGTCAAATGCAAACTCGAAATCCTCCTGTGTGTCAAAATCGATAGGTTTTTGTTCTGTACGATTTGGAAGAGGCTCTCCCAAAATTTGGATATTATTGTCTTTAATGTAACCTAACAATGCTTCTGAAATAATCTTGTTGATTTCATCTGCCATTGCAGCTTTACCAAACATTTTCTTGATGATACTTGCAGGCACTTGTCCTGGACGGAATCCTGGAACATTAGCCTTCTTCTT
Organism: Paludibacteraceae bacterium; assembly: GCA_017551675.1. Classification (GTDB taxonomy): domain Bacteria; phylum Bacteroidota; class Bacteroidia; order Bacteroidales; family Paludibacteraceae; genus UBA1181. The sequence goes on from JAFZLC010000034.1 coordinate 13,990, forward strand.
GTAATTACGTAGTGTATTGTCTACGGCTGCTTGATAATCACTTTTTGCGACTTGTAACTTAATAATTGCATTGACAGCGTCAATGTTTTTTCTTTCGATATTCATCTTGACTACTTTATGTTTTTTTTAACGGCGCAAAGATAAAACAAAATTTACAAAACAACAACTAATAATGACAAACTAATGTTAAGGTTGGTTTCATAAATTCATTTCAGCGGGAACCTTCACCTCTTTCCTCCCTTCTCTACCAACCGTATTCCCTTCTCCTCGATAACTATCGCACGCTGACGATAGAGGGTTCCTATTGTCTTTTTAAAACTCTTTTTACTGCATCCAAACTGATTATAGATGACGTCTGATTCTGTTTTATCATTGTATGGCAAAAAACCTCCATGCTGATCCAATGCTTCCAAAACCTGACCGCACAATTCATCCACCACCTGATAGCCCTGCTTCTGCAATGCTACATCGATCTTTCCATCTTCTCGCACATTCTTTATATATCCAATAGTTCGCATCGCATAATCAACGTGCTCAAAAATCTCACTATGATATATCAAGCCCCAATATTTATCATCCACAATCACGGAATAACCCAAATCTGTCTCTTTGGTAACCAATATCTCCACTTCGTCATTCATCTTATATGGAGGGAACTCTTTCGACATATAATCGTCTAAATGCATAGAAGCAATCACCTGCTCAGTATTCTCATCATAGTGCACATGAACCAGATAGGCTCTTCCCTCTCGCAATTTGGCGGTCTGCTCGCGACTTGGCATGAACAAATCTTCATCGATTCCCCAATCCAACAACGCTCCTGCAGCAAACACTTTCTTGACGGTCATAAAATCAAACTCACCCGAAACTGCATAAGGTATAAACATTGTTCCTACTAATTCTCGTTTCGCATTTTTGTAGAGAAATACAGATACCTCTTCTCCTTCTGTCGGCGTTCCTTTCACATTCCGCTTGGGAATGAACAATGTACTACCTGTCTCGGACTCCTCAACGGTTATACCCTTATCAGCCACCAAGACTACTTTTAACTTATTTATCTTTCCTATGTTCATATTCATAAAAAATATGGAGATGACACACAATGCATCATCTCCACAAAGATAGTATTTATTTTTTAGGTGAGTCCTATAAATTCACCTTAATTATTACTTCCTGGCACCTTCGCGTCTGAAGCTTTCTGAATTGCCGCATCGCTTTTCTGCTCTGCATCACTTATCAGCTTGTCGCCTTTCTTTTCAGCTTCACTCACCAACTTGTCTCCTTTACTCTCCGCATCGGAAACAATCTTGTTCGCTTGTGTCTTCGCCTTTGCCATCAGTGCATCCGACGTCTTCTTAGCAGCTGCCTTCGCCAACGGATTGTTTGCCTTCGCCATAATACTATCCGACTGAGCTTGTGCTTTCTCTAAAACTTTATCAGCTGACGCTCTTGCAGTAGAGACTAGTTTCTCTTTCTCTGTTTTCGCTACGGCAACCAATTTCTCCTTTTGCGCTTTTGCCTCTGCAATGGCCTTCTGCTTAGCCTCATCTACCTTCTCAATCACCTTCTCCTTCACTTGCTCTACCATAGATGCAACACTGAAAGAGACCTTTGGCTGCTTGAATGTTCCACCAATCAACACATCAAATGCCATATCAACCGTATTGGAGATACCCTTAGGCACTTTGATAGTAGAGACAAAATCCAATGTTTGATCCAATCCTGACGAACCAGACACATTCAATATAGCCGATGAGATAGCCGTTTCAAACGGATTGGTCATCAAACGACCATCCTTGATGGTAAAACTTATGTTGAGATTCTTCAACTTAGGATTCTTCAACTCCTTCATATTCACCTTATCAGCAATCTTATTGAAAACCTCTGTGTTTTTCAGTGTAACTGCTTTCGTGTTAAATTTACCCTTGGCATTAATCGTATTCATAATAGGAGAAAGCGTTGCATCCATCTTGGAGACAAAGTCCATCGTCATGGAGAAGTTACCCTCTGCATCCGACAATAGCGGAACCAACTTGTTAGCGGTCTTAACCTTAGTGAAGACTTCACTAATACTCATATTCTTCACATCCATATTAACATCCACGATAGGATTCAACGTATCTTGCGTGTTATAACTACCAGCCATCGCAACATTTCCACCCATCGTATTGGCCGTCAAAGAAGATATTTTGGCAATAGCATTGTTCACACCCACCCGACCTGTCAGTTTATTTAGGTTGATGGCTCCATACTTCAACTGATCAACAGCCAGACTCAACATGAAGTTGATGTTTTTCGGAATATTCACAGCCGATGCCGTATCTGTTTTCACATCCTCCTCTTGAACATCAGCATCTTCCGTCGTACCCAACAATTCATTGGTATCAATCAAATTTGACCTCACAGTCATATCACCGGAGATTGTCTCACCCCGCATAACATATTGTATGAAGTTTTTCAAATTACCATCCAATGTGAAATCACTCTTTCCTATAAGCAAATCAGCCTTAAGACCAACGCTCTGAGAGGTAAATCCTAGTTTGGCTTCATTAACCTTCACATCATAATCCAGCGAATTCGTCTGCAAAACAAAGTTGTTTAGTTTCAAATCACCATTCACATCAAACTTTTCGTATCTCTGCTGATCAATATAAGACATACGTCCATTTGCCTTCAATGCAGCAGTCAGCATACCTTTCAAATCCATGCTATCCAAATAGATAACATCCTTTATGGAACCTAGATTGATGACACCATCAGCAGTAACCGCAAAATCAGGATCGGAAACAGGAGTCTTCAATCCCAATGTCACAGCAAATGGATTTCCTGCCATGGTGAATCCAAACTTAGGCACTAAAATCGATGTGGAATCTGTGATGCCACCAGGATTCTTCACATTCGCCTCAATGTTAATATTGTTCATAGAACTTGGCAAATCAGGGTATTTGAACATGGCATCTGCAATCTTCAAAGTAGCATCGATCATTGGCAACGTATCACCTTGAAGACGACCTTTAGCAAGAGCGTTCAAAGAGACATTTCCAGAGGTTTGTATCGATTCAAACTCTTTTGAATAGATGGCAGGAATCAACGACAAGATTTGTTTAAAATCGATGGCTGGAGTACTCAATTTCACATCCATATCCGTTGTAACAGAATCGATTAAATGAACAAATCCTTCAAATTTGGCTTGTATCTCATTCAACTGAATATAATTCTCTGCAAATGTGAACTTACTACTATCCAAATCCACATCCATACCAATATCAGCCTTCAACTGTGCCTTTTTCAGATAAGGGATACCAGACTGACCATAAGAGACGGAATCGACCCCTAATAAGAGTTTCATCTTCGTCACCTTATCCAATTTACCAGTAAAGTCGATATCTATGTTTTCCAACAAAGCTCTTGTGGAAGATGGTTTATCCATGTAGATAATCTTATCAACAATAAGTTTCAACTCATCAATATTTGCCAACGCCTCTAAATCAAGAGCAAGATCACCTTTTAAGTTCAGGTTCAAGCCCTTCACAGCAGCAAACATACTATCAGGAACACTACGGTAGGAAACTTTCAAATTTTCAACAGTGAACTTATTCAAATTCAACTTAATAGGAGCACTAGCCTCTTCCTCTTCTTCAACTACAGTGGTGTCAGGTTTCACGATATCCCAATTCGCCATAGAATCCGCATTGACAAAAGCGCGGACGGAAGGATTGAGAATCGCGATCTTATTAATCTCATAAGACTCTTTGAATAAACTTGCCAAATTGATCACCGCATCCAGACGATCGATATCCAACAAAGTATCCCCTGCAAAGGTATCTACACCAACGATACCCACATTTTCAAGTGTGATTGTCGCATTAGGGAAATTGGAGAAAAATCCCATAGAGAAGTCATCCAAATATAATTTGGCGTTCAATGTATTACTGACCTCTTCTACTACTGCATTTTTTATTTCATCCTTACAAAAATAGGGAATGGCGAACAGACTTCCCAAAAGCACAAGAATGACAATACCAATAATTTTAAAAGCCTTTTTCATATATAACTTTCATTAACGCTAAAACGAACTATTGACAACTTTGACCCGTTTAAGGAATGGTGGTTTTAGATCCCCCCATAATACAAACAACCTATGTTTAAGTGGCGAATACAAGAACTCACCATAACAAGATGTTGCGTGTAAAAAATCATACAAATTTAGTAAAAGTAATGTTTTCAAACACCATTCTAAGCTAAAAAATGCACAAAAAACATCAAACAGCCCCAAAATAGGCATAAACAACTATATTATAAACGATTACACAAAACCGAAGTACACACAATGCAAAAGAAAACAATATCATTCGCAAAATTTTTCACATAAAACGACATTTAATTAAGTTAAAAAACATGTATGAACGAATTTGAAGGAAGAAATGTCAGTAGAAAAAAAATTATTTCATAAGAAAGTAAAAGTGATTGAAAAATATCTGAATAAATATTTTTTTTATACCTTTGCAAACTATGTTGGAGAAGATTCCAACGCAATAAGAACATGGAAATTTTTATTGTTCAATTATATATATAATTATGGCTAAAGAAAAAAAATTCATCACTTGTGATGGTAATGAGGCAGCTGCACATATTTCATATATGTTCAGCGAATGCGCCTGTATCTACCCTATCACTCCATCTTCAACGATGGCAGAGCACGTAGATGAGTGGGCGGCTCAAGGTCGTAAGAACATCTTCGGCGAAACAGTGTCAGTAACAGAAATGCAGTCAGAAGCAGGAGCAGCTGGTGCAGTTCACGGAGCAATTCAGGCAGGTGCGTTGACATCTACCTACACGGCATCACAAGGACTATTGTTGATGATACCAAACATGTACAAAATTGCAGCAGAGAAGATGCCTGCAGTATTCCACGTTTCAGCGCGTACAATTGCATCTCACTCTCTTTGTATTTTCGGTGATCATCAAGACGTATACGCATGTCGTCAGACTGGTTTTGCTATGTTAGCAGAAGGATCTGTACAAGAGGTTATGGATTTGGCTGGTGTAGCACACTTGTCAACTATCAAATCACAAGTTCCTTTCTTGAACTTCTTTGATGGATTCCGTACTTCTCACGAGATTCAAAAGATCGAGAAGTTGGATAACGAAGATTTGGCAGGATTAATTGATCAAGAGAAATTAGCAGAGTTCCGTTCAAGAGCTTTGAATCCTAATAAACCTGTAATGCGTGGTATGGCAGAGAATCCAGATACATTCTTCACACACCGCGAGTCTTGTAATCCAATGTACGATGCAGTTCCTAGCATTGTTGAGAATTACATGAAGGAGATTTCAAAGATCACAGGACGTAACTATGGATTGTTCGATTATTATGGAGCAAAAGATGCTGACCGTGTCATCATCGCTATGGGTTCTGTTACAGAGTGTATCCGCGAAGTGATCGACTTCTTGGCTGCAAAAGGCGAGAAAGTTGGTTTGGTTGCAGTTCACTTGTATCGTCCATTCTCTACAAAGCACTTGTTAAGTGCAGTTCCTGCATCTGCTAAGGTAATCACTGTATTAGACAGAACTAAGGAGCCAGGTGCAAACGGAGAGCCTTTATACTTGGATGTTCGTGAAGCATTCTACGAGCAAAAGAACGCTCCAGTGATCGTTGGTGGTCGCTACGGATTAGGTTCTAAGGACACTACCCCAGCTCAAATCCTTTCTGTTTATGAAAACATGTCAATGAACACTCCAAAGAACCACTTTACTTTGGGTATCAACGATGATGTTACATTCACTTCTCTTCCACAAAAAGAGGAAATCGCAGTAGGTGGTGCTGGTATGTTCGAGGCTAAGTTCTATGGTTTGGGTGCTGATGGTACTGTTGGTGCTAACAAGAACTCAGTTAAGATCATCGGAGACAATACTAACAAGCACTGTCAAGCTTACTTCTCTTACGACTCTAAGAAGTCTGGAGGTTTCACTTGTTCTCACTTGCGTTTCGGAGACACTCCTATTCGCTCAACTTACTTGGTAAACACTCCTAACTTCGTTGCATGTCACGTTCAAGCATACCTTCACATGTATGATGTAACTCGTGGTTTGCAAAAGAACGGTACTTTCCTTTTGAACACTATCTGGGAAGGTGACGAGTTGGCTAAGAACTTGCCTAACAAAGTAAAAGCTTATTTCGCAAAGAATAATATTAAGGTATACTACATCAACGCAACTAAGATTGCTCAAGAAATTGGTTTGGGTAACCGTACCAATACAATCCTTCAATCTGCATTCTTCCGTATCACAGGTGTTATCCCTGTAGAATTGGCTGTTGAGCAAATGAAGAAATTCATTGTTAAGTCTTACGGTAAGAAGGGTGAAGATGTGGTTAACAAGAACTACGCTGCTGTTGATCGTGGTGGTGAATACAAAGAGTTGGCTATCGATCCAGCTTGGGCTTCATTAGCACCAGACGCTGCCAAGCCAAACAATGATCCTGACTTCATCAACAAGATCGTTCGTCCTATCAACGCACAAGATGGTGACTTACTTCCTGTATCTGCATTCAAGGGTATCGAAGATGGTACTTGGTATGCTGGAACAGCTGCTTACGAAAAACGTGGTGTATCTGCATTCGTTCCTCAATGGAATGCTGCTGATTGCGTTCAATGTAACAAATGTGCTTTCGTTTGTCCTCACGCTTGTATCCGTCCAATCGTTATGAACGATGAAGAGGCTAAGGGTATGAATGGCGAGATGATCGAAATGAAGGCTCCTGCTACTATGAAGGGCATGAAGTTCCGTATGCAAGTAGGCGTTCTTGACTGCTTGGGTTGCGGTAACTGTGTTGACGTTTGTATGGGTAACAACCCTGAGAAAGGTAAACAAGCTCTTAAGATGGTTCCTTTCGATCCAGAATCAGCCGCTACTGCTACAGAGGCAGCTAACTGGGAATATGCAGTTAAGAAAGTATCTAGCAAACAAAACTTGGTGGATATCACTGCTAACCCTAAGAACTCTCAATTTGCAAAACCTTTGTTCGAGTTCTCTGGTGCTTGCTCTGGTTGTGGTGAAACTCCATACGTGAAGTTGATCTCTCAATTGTTCGGTGACCGTCAAATCGTAGCTAATGCAACTGGATGTTCTTCTATCTACTCTGGTTCTATTCCATCAACTCCTTATACAACTAACGAGAAGGGTCAAGGTCCTGCTTGGGCTAACTCTTTGTTCGAGGACTTCTGCGAGTTCGGTTTGGGTATGGAATTGGCTAACGAGAAGATGCGCGAGCGTATCGTTAAGATCATGAACGAGGCTATCGCTGCAGACTGCACTCCAGCTGATGCTAAGGCTCTCTTCACTGAGTGGTTGGCTGAGAAAGACAACGCTGAGAAGTCTAAAGAATTGGCTGAGAAGATTATTCCAGTTATCGAGGCTGGTAAGAGCAAATGCAACCACTGCAAGCAATTGTGTGAGTTGGAAGGCTACTTAGTAAAACGCTCTCAATGGATCATCGGTGGTGATGGTGCATCATACGATATCGGTTACGGAGGATTGGATCACGTGATCGCTTCTGGTAAGAACGTTAACATCTTGGTATTGGATACTGAGGTTTACTCTAACACAGGAGGTCAATCTTCTAAGTCTACTCCTCTCGGTGCTATCGCTAAATTCGCCGCATCTGGTAAGAGAGTACGTAAGAAAGATTTGGGTATGATCGCAACTACATACGGATACGTATACGTAGCTCAAATCGCTATGGGTGCTGACCAAGCTCAATGCTTGAAAGCTATCAAGGAGGCTGAGGCTTACGACGGTCCTTCTTTGATCATCGCTTATGCACCTTGTATCAACCACGGTTTGAAAGCTGGTATGGGTAAAGCTCAAGCTGAAGAGGCTAAGGCTGTTGCTTGTGGTTACTGGCACTTGTGGAGATACAATCCAGCATTGGAAGCTGAAGGAAAGAACCCATTCACTTTGGATTCTAAAGAACCTGATTATAGCAAGTTCCAAGACTTCCTAATGGGTGAGGTTCGTTACAACTCTGTTAAGAAGTTGTTCCCTAACGAGGCTGACCAATTGTTCGAAGCTTGTCAAGATATGGCTAAGAAACGTTATCAAAGCTATATCCGCATGACTAAGATGGAGTATTAATAATTAATTCTCTATAACGAAAATCGGAGGGCTGATAAGTCCTCCGATTTTTTTATCTAAACGAAACCTTTTAATAGCAAAACCTATTTTTCTGTTTTTAACAGAGAAATAGCAAGATAAATCACCTCTTCATCTTTTCCAACACAATCCATAAAGTGTCGTTAGGTATATTCTCTTTGTGTTCTTTTTCAAGGTTTTGTATCATCCTGTTTGCTTCTTCTTGTTTACCTGCTTTTATTAATTCTTCTGCCTTATGCACTGCCATATTCAAACCAGTTGACAAACAATTTTCTATCCACCATGCATCCTTATATTGAACACCATAACAAAGTGAACAATATTTTTCAGGATCTTCTTCTTTTTCCATCTCATCATATAGAGATTCATTCGGATCTTCATATTCTTCATCAATAAAGACCATTCGATTCTTTTGTATCCGAAAATGAAGTTTGTAAATGATAGAATTCTCTTCACATTCTCTTGTCAAAATTCCATTTTCATAAGAGACATACGATCCTAGATAACAGGTTACAGGCAAAAATGATTTTTTTTCTTCTACTTCTACTTTGTAGGCTATGGAAAAAGTGTCATTCTCAAAGGCATAAAACACATAAAACATATTATAACCTTCCTCATATCCCGCATCTACGCCAAAATAGACTTCTTTACAACCAGCAGGTTGCAAACTTTTTGGAAAGTTAGAAATCTCTTTTATCCTTATGTCTGCTTTCAAAATAGTATTTTTTGATACACGTTTACCTATACAAAAATCCACCTCATCCGAATCATCTTCAACTGTTATATCTTCTTGTAGGGGGGCTGAATTAATCGTGTCTATAACAGAATCATTTTTTGCAATGGAATCTTCTGTAATGGGATTGCTCACAGGCACTTCTACCCCATTACTACAACTCATGAATCCGGCAAGGCATATTATTGAAGCTATTTTTCTATAACGCATGGTATTATTTTGAAATTCACATAGCGCAAATATAAGTATAATCAAATTGGGAGATTTTTAATTTGACAAAAAAATCCAATCCTATGCTTTAAAATTCATACTGAAAACAAACATCTTAAATTATTTTTGCGCAGAACCAAAAATATAAAACCATGAAAAACAAACAATTTATACGCATAGCACTGTGCTTGCTGTGTTATTTAGGAGCCACTTTCATTATGAAGGCTGAACCTGATCCCAATTTTCACATATACCTCTGTTGGGGACAATCCAACATGGAAGGTAATGCATCCGTGCCAAATTCTGAAAAAGAGGGTGTGGATGAAAGATTTCAGATGTTATATACAGCCGACGATTGTTCCAGAGGCGACCGTAAGAAAGGTCAATGGTATACAGCCATTCCGCCTTTAGCTCGTTGCTTCCATAACAACAACATCGGTTTTGGTCCCGTCGATTATTTCGGTCGTACCCTAGTTAAAGAACTTGACGAAAGCATCCGTGTCGGTGTTGTCGTTGTAGCTTGCGGTGGTTGCGACATCGAACTATTCGAAAAAGACAAGTGCGAAAACTACATTAGAAACGCTGCTGATTGGTTGCAATCTTATGCCAGAGAGTATGGTAACAATCCATACAAGAGACTCATCGATATGGCAAAAGAGGCTCAAAAAGTGGGTGTTATCAAAGGTATCTTAGTTCATCAGGGAGAGAACAACTCCGGACAAACAGATTGGCCTAAACGTTTGAAGGGCGTTTACGAAAACATGTTGAACGACTTAGGTTTAAATGCTGAGGATGTTCCTTTGTTGGTAGGTGAAGTTCGTCATAGCGGTCCTTGTAGCGGTCACAACGACATCATCAAAAATGTACCAAACGTAATCTCTACTGCTCACGTCATCTCTTCTGATGGATGTGAGGCAGCTCCTGACCAATACCACTTCTCTGTTGCAGGTTATAAAGAATTAGGAAAGAGATATGCTACTAAGATGTTGGAATTGTTGGGCGATAATCCTGTTCAACAATCTAATATCTCTCTTTCTACAATTATCAACCAACAATCTGCTCCAGGTTCAGTGGAAATAAGCGTGAAATATGATAGCGAGGTGATTAAAAAGGTGGAAATCTATGCTGACAACAAGCTAATATCCAGCAACGAAGCCTCTTATACATGGGAAAATATAGCAGAAGGATCCCACTCTATTTGGGCGGTAGGTTACGATAGTAACAACAAAGAGTACTCTACTTCTAAGAAATCCATTACAATCCTTCCTGAGCAAAAACCATACAATGGATCTCCTGCAAAAATCCCTGGCAAAATCGAGGCTGAGGAATTTGACTATGGAGGCGAAGGTAACGCTTACCACGACAATGAAGAAGAGAACCAAAAGAAAGGTAGCCGTAATGAAGGTGTAGATGCTAGTAGCACTGCTGTAGGTTACACACAGACAGGTGAATGGATCGAATATACAGTTGAGGTGGAGGAAGATGGTGAATATGTAGTAGAATCCCGCGTAGCTTCTGGTAACAGCGGTTCTTCATTTACCCTCTACATGGATAATTCATTCATCATCCCTGGTGATGACGGAACTCCAGGTGGATTTGTGTCAGTGCCTAACACGGGTAGTTGGGATGATTTCACCACTGTAACAACAAAATTGAACAAATTAACCAAAGGTGTTCATGTTTTGAAAATCGAAATTACAGGTGACTATGTAGACATCGACTATCTCAACTTCAAGAAAGCTGGAGAAGAAAATAATAATAACAACAATAATAA
>JAFZLC010000035.1 GCA_017551675.1 Paludibacteraceae bacterium
CAATTCTTCACGTGTCAGTTGAAACATAAAATCGGGAGGAAAACGATTTATATTCCTTTTGACTTGTTGATTGAGAGTTTTCACTTCATATCCATAAATCTCAGCCAAATCACTATCAAGCATCACTTGGACTCCACGGATCGTGTAGATTTTCCCTTTAAAATCACTTACGTTGTGTATTGCTAATTCTTTATTTTCCATTACAGACATCATTTTTCGAGTGTCAAATTTACAGAAAATTATTCGGAGGCAAAACTTTATTTTATGAAATCAACAGCACTTGTTTATGGTTAATGAAAAGGTTGATGGAAGGATGAGAAAACTGAGTGAATGTTATTCGGAAACACAAAATATAAATAATTAAGGGCAGGAACTTATGGTTTGTTGAAGTTCCCGCCCGACAAATCTCTTGTATTTTTCTATAAAAACAGGGTTAATTCCCATATGGAGCAGGTGGTTCTGCTGCGAGAGAACTTGTAGAATAGTCAATCCCATAAGAATGATTAACATAAAGACACTTTGAGTTTTCTAGAAAGTTCACAAATTCACTTATTGCATATGGTCTGATTTCCTTTTCTCCCTTTGAATCCATCCTAACAAATTTTATCTGCCTTTTACTATCATCAAAAATTGAAGGAGCAATGAAAACACATTGTGCTTTTTTGTCTTTTTGAAAGTCCGTTAAGTGACGCTCTATGGGCCATATCTCCATTACTGTTTGCTGCCTACCAGTAGCCATCGTAACCTCGACCAATATACCTTTTTGTTGCTCAAAACATTCAATATCGCCTTTATTACCACCTGCGGTTGATGTCGGCAATCCTTCGTCATCGCAACTGTAATTTGGCAACACACGCACATTTGGTATTTTTGATTTTATAGCTAATGCTGTTAAAAACTCCAAGCGTGTTGGAGCTGCAATCAGTTTCAAAACAGAGTCTTTGCTTGTGCCTCCCGATGACAAAATTGCCAATTCTTTTTTTATAACGTCCCACGCATATTGATTTAACCAGTTTGTCAATAGCCTTTCGGCATTATTTGGAGTTACGGTTTTTGCCGTTATCTCAATTAAATTTTTGTCGAGTGTAGCAATATGATTAAAATAAGCAATTTCATCTGTAAATAAAGAATAGTTGGCATACTTATCGATAACATATTCAACCTTATCAATTTCATTTTTGTTGATATCCACAAAACGTCCAGCTCCACGTAACGAAAACAAACCTGTTATTCGCATCTTTCTGATAAATTCATCCGGATAATCAACCATAATTGATTCAGGATCGAACTTCTTATAGTTGCCTTCCATTATCTCATTAATACAAATATCAATAATAACCTCATCACTTGGATTGTAACCACAATCACCCCGTAATTGAACAATTCTATCATACAATGATTTTGCATTATTGTCTTTCCAAAATATCAAAAGTGGTAATTCTCGGCGTGAGATTCCTGCGCCGTTCTGCTTTGGGTCTGCATTAAGCAATTTTATTGTTTGTAATAACAAAATCAACGGAATATTGTCATTTAATACACGGACAAACGGGTTTTTTCGTTGTGATCTTGCCATTGCCTGTAAAAACACTTGTTGTTCATACTCCGGATTGATGAGCTCATACAAAATCTCATTGTCTTTGACATTTAAGTTAAATGACTTCAATAAATGCTCTCCCAATTCGGATATAATAATTGAACGTTGTGGCGCAAAATAAGCTAAGCCCATTTCCTTCGTAAAGTCGTAAATTGTTGCAAATCTTGATGGGAAACCTTTTGCAAATCCTGCTTCTTTATGTTGCTGAGGGTTCATCGTTAACATATATTTTACCTCCTCATCGGTTAAAATGTAGTCACTGAATGTTCCGTTAGGGGTAGATGCCCATTTGCTTTTTATTGTATCACATTGTTTCATTGGACGATACAAACCATAACGTATGGTTTCGCCAACAATCTTTGTTGCTAACTCATCATTCAGAATCTGTCCTCTAAATTTTGCAAGAATATACAATATAAATTTCAATCGTTCTGGATTGCGCATTGTCGTTGTGTATAACAACGGTTTGAATTTTGGTTTTGCCATAACTGTTAAAAATTTGTTACTAAAACTTCTGTAAATATTTTATTTGTATTGTCGTGGTAACTGATGTAGTTGCTCTTGATAGGATATGAGTTGTATTGGTGCGACCAATCAAGAAATAATTGGTTTACCTTACCCTTGTAATGAGTGACATTGGAAATGGCAAAGCGAATGTTGTTGCCATTTAGTCGGTTAAGAAGGTTTAGTACTCTGTTTTCCGTGTTGTCATTCCAATATTTATTGTATTCACTAAACGTTATCAAATATGGAGGATCTAGATAAATCAAATCGTTAGATGTTAGATCGATTTGGTTGATAAAATCCTCAAAATCAAGACTAAACCATTGAGGTTTTTTGATTGCTGTCAAATCGAAATAATCATCTAACGCTTTTATTGTGTTATGGTTCAAGTCAACGTTTCCAACAGGAAGATTAAAATCCCCCGATTGATTGAATCGAATCATCCGGTTAAACCCGTAAATCAGGAGCATGTAGAGGACAAATGCACTTCTCTCCTCTGATTGATTATAATCGGAGCGCATCTTTTCATACCCTAGTTTGTTGAATCTAGCGTAAAAGGTTTTTACAAACTCTTTCTTCAAATTTTGAGGCACTATGTCTTTTTTGTATGAACAAGACAAACCATATTGTTTAACAATTGCATCAACTTTCTTGAAAAACGCTTTTCTGTCCAATGCGTAACCACAAAGCATTTTGTGAATTGCTATAATATTCTCATCAATATCGTTAAGCATGAATTCTTGAGCATCCACATTCATAAAGACAGAACCTCCTCCCACAAACGGTTCAATAAAACGATGAATGTCTTTGGGAAAGTGACTCTTTATATCACTGATTATCTTATATTTGTCGCCAACGTAGAATAATGGCGAACGCACTACATTATTCTTCATTGACATGAGTTATAAAAAGAAGTTCTTTATGATTGTTGAAGTTTGTTTTTCCAGCATTAAAAAATGGATGGGAATGCTCGAAGACTTTTGTGGGTCCTCGCTTTGACAAAATATCTTTTATTTCCTCAAGTGTGATTTTATTTCTTGAAGAACTGCTTTTGGAATGATATGTGTTATTATATGAAACAGCTATATATTTTGTGTTTAGATGACTGATTAAATCGTCAAAAGCCTTAGGAGCTTTTGATGAACAATAATCACTCATATTCTCCTCGGCTGGTTTCATTGCTGCACCACTAAGTGTCGGCTTATCCCATTTAACCAAGTTTTCGTACAAGTGATAAAAGCGACTATACTGCCTCGAATTATATGGAGGGTCAACATAAAAAACATCTGCTTTAATCTTTCGAACCAGTTGATTGGAATCTTCTCGATGTATCTCTACCTGTTCAAGTGAATTGTAATTTATTAACTTGAGTTCCAAATGTTTGGGGGCGATTTCCTTTTTTATGTATGCTTCATAATGGCCTAAAGTATTGGCAATCTTATCAATGCTATAAATGAGAGAAGCGATTAGAACACAGTATTCTTTTGTGGTGAATGAATTCTTGTCTTGTTCAATCAATTCTCGTATGAAACCAATTTTTTTAGCAGTTTGAAAATCAAAAAATTTGTTTCCATAGTTAATAGAGAAATAGTTATCTTCAACTTGATCTGGTGCTATTTGATTAAGAGAATTGACATAAACCGATAGCTTCTGGTTGTCCACTTCTCCAGCTTCATAAAATGCCTTGTAGATTAGGTTGTTAGAATATAAAAAATCATTAATAATGACCTTCCCATATTTCTTTATTGCCAAGTCTGATATGACAGCAGTACCTGCAAAGATGTCGCAGAAACTATGTACATTATTAGTTTCTGTTTCAATTGTCTGCATAATCCAATCCGCGAGTTTGGCTTTGCAACCTATATATCGCCTCTTACCGATGGTTATGCTTTGTGTTATATCCATCTGCGCTATGTTTATATGTCACGTTTGATTGTCTTTCCAGCTTGCGGGCAATCATATTGGTAAAAAAAGAAGCGTGGACATTTGACTATCCACGCCTCAAGGCCCTGAGATTGCCCGCAATCGCCGATAAGTCAACGTCCACGCATAGCGCAGACGTCTGCTGACTTATTCATCGGCAATTGCATTTTCAAAATTTCTCAGGTTTTGAGGCAGTGCTGAATAAATAGCAAACGCTATGATTAATAATATGTTAGTTTAAAATTTTTCTGTTTCTTATAACTCTTTTATTAGAATTAAACTTAAAAACCTATCGTTTACGCAAATGTAGAAAATTATAACTACATTATGAAATTTTTCTGTTCCAGCCCTTCAGGCTGGTAGGTGACGTGTGTCATCATCACCCAGGGTGTTACCCTGGGCTATATATGTACCAGCCCTTCAGGCTGAGAGGTACTTGCCTATCGAATTAGGGGATGATTAATGCGTTTATATATACGGGAGTGTTTTTCCGCGAACTTTTCAAAGGAATAATTGATGCGTGTCATTAGAGTGCCTTTACAGTGTCATCCCATCAACTTTCCTTCTCTACCATACTGTCGTTGTATCCTATCATCAAAAAAATAGCGATGACATAATTGCCATCGCTATTCTTACTTGATATTTCAAATTTTAGTACTTAATCAACTTGACAGAATTGACACTATTCGAGATGAAATAAACGCCTGCGGAAAGATCTGAAACAACAACTTCTGCATTCTCTGATTCTGCTACGAAAACTTTCTCTACAACTCCTGTTGTTGATGTGATGGTGACAATCTCACCTACATTCAATCCGCTTACTGTAACAACATCCTTGGCTGGATTTGGTACCACCGTCAGCGTAGCGGTAGCGTCTTCTACTTCTCTGTTGCTGGATGATTCTTCATAGAACATATTCCATGAATCAAACGTCAACTCTCCACTGAAAGTAAAGAACAGGTTTTTCGCTGTTGGAATATCGGATGTCAAATCACAAGTGAACTCCTCAAATGAGGTGTTGGACTCTATGTTCAGGTATCCGATAACTGGACCGTCGGCAGAACCCGTCGAAATTCGGATGGCTCCTCCACATGGTGCAGAAACACGTGCCTTAAACTTATTTACATCCTTAGCTAATACTCCACATAGACCGATCCATGATCCATTCTTACCTTTAACAGCCATATTGGTCGATTTGCCAACATAGTTTACTTCAATTCCGCTCTGCCATGCGAAACACTCAGCTTGGATGTTCTTCGTTCCATCTACAGGAACAACCTGATCAACTCCCGTCGTAGTTCCTGCATTTACACCAAGAATCTTTCCTGCTGACTCATCCACATTGGCATAATCAACATGTGAACTACGGTATCCACCCTCGACACCAATCTGGTTCTGTATCCACTGACTATGATAGGTAATATACCATTTGTCCTTGAACTTGAAGAACGAGTGGTGGTTGTTACCATTATCACCCAACCATCTGGATGGATTATCAAACACCTTGCGGTCGAAATTGAAACCTCTCAACGGATTTGTGGAAATCATTGTGGCAATGACTGCATTGTTGATACCGATGTTGTTGCCTCCTGTGTTCCAGTTCGTACAATATGAGTAAACATAGTTGTTGCCAATCTTGTTGATACCTGCATCCTCGAATAAGTAAGGCGGATTCAACGTTTGTGCGGTACCATCGATGCTGATGAAGTCCTTGCCAAGCTTAGCAACACGGGCGGTACCTGGATCCGCATTACGTCCTTGTGGTACACCGCCACCGAAATAGATGTAACCTGTACCATCATCATCTACAAGAACGGCTGGGTCGAACAACCAATCTACATTACAGTTCTGCATCGAACGGGTAATCAATCCTTGTCCATTCTTCACATCCTCCCATGGTCCGTAAGGTGTATCACTAGCTACAACATAGATACCGTTACCGCCATTAGCAAAGTACAAGAAGAAACGCTCTTTGCCGTTCATCTTCACATGACAAGCTGTTGGTGCCCATGAGTTTCCTGCCTTGGAGATACCTCCTTGTCCTGCTACTTTCATTGGTCCATGGTCTGTCCAGTTTACAAGATCGGCAGAGGAAAGACAGACAATCTCGGTAATCTTACCATATTCGTTTTTCTTGATTTTACCATTGCTATCGTACTCGTAGATATCATGGGTCATATAGATATAAACTGAGTCACCGTAAACCATCGCACAAGGGTCTGCGCCATAGCGTTGCGTCATGATTGGGTTGTGGTAGGTGGTTGGTTTCACTTTAGGGTTCACATTGCTTAGAGCGATGGAAGAGAAGACAGATGCTAACTCAACTGCATCACGCTTACCAATCACACAACCATTGTCATCATAAGGGTCATTACCATTTGATTCGTATTTCTCAAACGTCATGTAGTCGATATCAAGCCAACTGCTTGTGATCTTTAGCTGGAGTGTGTGTTGACCAGCAGAGATCTCGCTTGTGCGGGCGATAACAGTTCTGTAATCTTTAAAGTTACCTGTATTAGGAGCGGAAATCTCGCCAGTGACTGCCTTGCCATCAATCAAAAGTTGGAAAGATGCAGAAGCGTTATCTGTAGCAGCAGAGATGGAAACCGTATATTTGGAGGTCTCTTTCACATCAACTGTATAGTTCAGCCATTCACCTTCTTGGTTGTAACCGATAGAATAACCAGTTGCAGCTGCGTAAATATCCACACCGTCGTTACGGAAGGCCTCGCCACGGTTTTCTGAATCCATATCATTGTAAGAAACGCCTTGTCCGCCTAGGTCATACTCCTCAGCCTCGATCTTACCAGGGATGGATGCTGGCTTGTCATTGTATGGACCAACCTCTTCTGGCTCAACTGGTTCTAAAGATGAGGAACCACAATCCAATGAGAAGCGACGAAGGAATTTCCAGATTTCACGAACGGAATGGTACTTGTCGTTAGAAGGCCAGTGACCTTTGCCATAGATCTTGTTCAAGCAAACCTCAACGCCACACTTACCGTTCTTCCATACATAACGAGTGGCAGCACCGTCAATGACTGATTCGACAGGAGTGTCGTCACAACCGTTTGCCTTTGCCCAAGCTGATGCCTGTGCATAAGCACCTTGTTGTTCTTGGTACATACCGTTGAAGGTACCCTTCCATGGTTCGTAGTGTACTACATCGTCGGCATCACCATTGGTATGGATAATAGGAATTGGACGAGAAGGTTTGGCTGTCATGTCACCGATTGGGTAACCAGAGACAGGCGCACAAGCAGCAATCTGGTCTGCCATGTTGTTTGCAACAGAATAGGTGAGCATACCACCCATGGAGAAACCAGACATATAGACACGCTTCAAGTCGATTTTATACTGCGAACTCATCGCATTGATGATTGCCTTGATGAAGGCGATGTCAGCGCCATTGGCACCCAAATCCCATGTAGATCCATTCGATTGTGGATAGACAACAAGGAATTTTGCCGTATCGGCCACTTGGTCCCAACGAGACTGTTTTTTCTGATAGTCTATATCTTGCCCCATACCGTGAGCAGAGATAACCATTGGACGATTTTCGCCCATTCCACTTGGTGCATACACATCAATTGTACGGTCCTTGCCATTCACTTTGATGGTACTTCTTACACCAGGAAGATTTTGAGCAATAGCAGTTGCGGATAGCATTGCTCCGATTGCTGTTAGTAGTGCAGTTTTGTAAAGTCTTTTCATGATATATAATATATTTGGTTCTTTTCTTTTTATGGTTTTATGATATAATTAGATTAAGTCAGTTGCCAGCTTGAGTAATAATGGTACTCGTTGAGGCAAATGGCCTAATAATTAACATAAAATGGTATTAACACACACACATCAAAAATAATACAATTAAATAGTACGCAATTTTAAGACATTTATAAGTAAGGGAAGTGTAATAATTGAGCAAAAGGTAAGATTTTTGTTTCAATGCTTCAATTCAATGAATCTTTTCGTATTGATAGATGTCTCAACCATTTTATTTTCACGTATTAATGGTAGGTTGTTGATGAAGCGGGGCGAATGCTATTCACCCGTACATTAAGCGAATAGGCCTTTCGGCCCCAAAGGCAAGTGTTTTCAACTATGCAAGGAAAGTTAAATGAAATTTTCGTGGACTGTTCGAAGATTTTTTTTCAAAACAGTGAAGTTATAGAACCCATCTTAAAAAAATATTGATTATCTTTGAAAAACATTGCACATAGAGTAATGTTATTGTGAAACTAGAAAACTTATGTATTAATGAATCGAAATTCTTTGCTAAAAAAATGGATGACTTTATTATTCCTGTGTAGCTCATTGTTTGCAACGGGACAGACATTGTCATTGTCTAATTGGTATGCATTGTCAAGTTATAAGGTGACGGATGCAGACGAATGTGGTACGGTTGCGATGGTGAATGCCTATTTCAATAATTGGTCGCCTGCACAATTCCAAATTTTAAAGGACGGCGTTCCTATGGGACGATCCGAACTTGTTTCAAAAATCTCGGCTATCTATTACGAAGGAAATGGAGATGAACCGGCATGGCGTTGCAGTGCGGGTTCCTCTCAGTCGTGGAATTATACTTTTTATATTAACATGAGAGTCTTTCCATACGAAATTGTCGGCGCTGTTCCAACCGACTCTTTCTATACGGCTAAGGCATCCATCTCGTCTGGGTCTTCTATTATCACATCTCCTACGGAAGAGTTTACACTGACGGGAGTGGGGTGTTCTTCTGTTGATTCGGCATCGTACTCGTATCAATGGATGAAGAGCACGGATAGGGGTGATACGTGGAGTGATATAAGAAATGCCACGTCACAAGAGTATACTTCAACATTATCGAAAGATAGTACGTTGTTTGCATTAAAGAGTGTTATTACCTATGATGAGGTGAATCCAGATAATGATTCGGTGGTCAGTGTGAGTCGTGAAGTGGTATCAGCACCGATTTTAATCTCCTTTAAGAAGCCGGAGGTCCATTTCTCAGCAAAAGAGGGCGAGGAATCTCATCGATTCAATGATCTTGAGTTTGAAGTGAGGGAGGGTGGAACCGTCTCATTGACCGCTATAACGGAGTCGTTCGAAGGAACACCTAAATTCACATTGCAATACAAGTCATTGGAAAGAGCGTCTGAAAAAATTGAGTGGAGTGATTTGAAAAAGATGACGAATGGTACACTGAGTGAATTCTCTCCAACTGTTAGTGCAGAGTATAGAGTGAGGGTGACAGGAACATCAAAATACTCTGGCAAAAAGGATACAGCCTATTCTACTGAGATAATAGCCATTCGAAAGATCTATTTGGTGGATACGGATAAGTTCTCTTCAGAGTATTTGTGGAATGATGATTTTGGCTCGTTTTCATCGGCAAGAACCTATGTGGATGCATTGGGTCATGAATATAAAAATAGTATTGTTGACTCAGCATCGGGCAAGACTGCAACGATAGAGGGCTATTGGGCACCCGATCCGTTCAATTATGTGAAGGAACATCAGTATGGCGCTTTCGATCCGAATTTTATTAATAACACACGTGATTGGTGTTCAAAATACCGTTTGGAAGATGGTTATTACATCATTACAAACAATCCATATAAAGGAGATGGAAAAAAGAACTATGCCGATAGAGACTATTGGGAGGCAGAGGATCATACTGCCGATGATAAAGATGGTGCTATGCTCTTTGTTAACTGCAAAGCAGGGTTGGCAGGCGCTATGATTTATGAACGAAAGATGTCTTTGAATTGTGAGTTGAGTAAGTCGAAGGGTGTATGGGTTATCTTCAATGCCTTTATCAATAATGCGGTATATAAAGAGGGCTCTGAAACTCCTGTTAATGTACGAATGGAGATTATCGACCCAGATGGTAAAGTGGTCTATTCCATTGCTTCGGGAGATATCCATCAACGCAAAGGCTCCTTGGCGCGCGATTCATGGGCGAACTTGTCATTCCGCTTCTTAGCGGAAGCTCAGGATTATACCTTCCGATTGTATAACAATGCACCTGGAGGTGCTAATTGGGGAAATGATATATTGTTGGATGATATCTCCGTCACATTGTGTTATCCGAGAGTGAAACTTGTTACTCGTGATAGAGCCCACTCTTCTTATCATGCTGCTTGTTTGAATGATAAGTTTGAGTTGGTGGCATACAATGAAGAGGGATTGGAGACTTATATCGGAGAACCTAAATATCTGTTCCAATATCGAAATGATGCGACAGATAATAAATGGAAGAACTATGGTTCTATTACGAAAGATAGTGTCATCGAGGTGACCGCCACTGAAGAACTTAAGGGTAACACATCATTCCGAGTTATTGTTGCCTCAGACAAGTCGGTGGTGACTGCATTAGGAGAAGGAAAAGAGGTGGATTTGAGTTGTACGACAGTGTATACGATAGACGACCAGATGGTTGTGTATGTTTCAAAACCTTATGAGATGGTGCTGAATACGACCCCTGTCATCTGTTTGGGTGAGGATAGTGCCATGGCTGTTGCCACACCAGATCTCTCTTTCATCCATCCATCTTTGTACTATTGGTATTATGATGGAAAACTTGTCGACACGACACGCACGGACACATTCTACTATGTTCGAGGAATGGCGGATGGCCTCTTTGAAGAGGCGGAAACTTACTCATTTGAGGTACGTGCAATAGATGGTGGTTGCATCAAGTCATTGTCAGACAAGAAGAGTTGGGAAAACACGAATATTTCATCTGTGCGTGTACGACCTCATGGCAAATTGGATTTGCAGCTCGTTTCGAGTGATAACTTATCACTGGGAGAAGCCGTGAAGTTTGACATCGATTTGGATGGATATGATGGAGATTCATTGGTTTGGCACGAGGAGAGTACGAAGAAACAAGTTGAATTCATGTCGGAGAAAGCCACCTCATGGCAATTCGTTCCAACACAGAATGGAGAATTGTCTTATTATATCTCTTCCAAAGAGGGATATGGATGTGTGGATCCATCGGATAAGGTGGTGGTCAATGTGGATTTAGTAATCCCTAATTTGATTACGCCACACAATGATGGGAAAGAGGAGTTGAATAACACCTTCTTGTTGGGTAGAGGTCTTCGAGTGGAGATTTTCAATCGTTATCATCAATTGATATTTGAGGGCGATAATGGATGGGATGCTACCTATAAAGGAGATGTGGCAGAGCCTGGCACATACTATTATAGAGTATTCATGCCGAATGGAGAGATCCGTAAGGGTACACTTGAGGTTGGTAAATTTAAGTAGAATCATAAAGTCTAAAGAGATATGAAGAAGATTTTGATATCGGCATTATTGATGGGATTCGTCTTTGGATCGTATGCTGTAGAGAAGAGGCTAATGGGAGGTATATCCTATTTTGAATCCTCTGATATTAATACATCAGCAAAGGAGTTGCCAATCTCCCCCTATAAAAATGGCACGTTGGTCTTTTTTAGAAATGATACTGCTTATTCATTCGTTCCCAATCAGAATTATATGATTGATAAAATCACACCATGTAAGGAGTTGATGAATTTAGGAATAGAGGGTACGTTTGCTTATGATGCACATCACAATAAACTCTATTTTTCAAAACCAGGGGAGACGGGTAAAAATGATTTGTTTGTAGCCTCTTGGGAAAATGATAAATGGACGAATGTGGAGATGCTTCAGATACAGGGTGTCATGAAGCAACCTTTGTCGTATAAAAACTCTTCTCTGGCTGTGGCACGTTGGGTACAGACGGGACGTGGAGCCTCTGGTTTTTATAATCCTTCCTTGAGTGAGGATGGTAAGCGCCTTTATTTCTCAGGTGAGTTTAAGGCAGGTAAGGGAGGACGTGATATATGGTATGTGGAACAGATTTCTGACAAGGTGTGGAGTCGTCCCACTTTAGTATCAGAATCTAATACAACAGCTGCCAATGAGGATTATCCGTTGGTGGTGGGTGACACGCTATTGTATTTCGCATCAAATCGAGAAGGCGGTTATGGCGGAATGGATATCTATTGCGCAAAGAAGAGTAAAAAAGCAACGGAATGGAGTCCTGCCGTTTGCCTTTCTGAGGTGGTGAATTCCTCTGCGGATGATTATAACGTGGCATTCGGTAGTGATAATGGATCTGCATTCTTTATCTCCAACAGAGAGGATGGACATGGAGCAGATGATATCTACTCGTCGGTCTTAATTGGCTTTACACAGGATATGGAATTGGAACCATTGGCAACCCTCGACGAGCCAAAAGGATTCCACTGGGTGCTCTTCTTCTTCGATTTGGACAAGTATGATATGAAGCCAGAGTACGAGGCACAGTTGGATGAGTTGCTTGCTGCCATGGCAGAGTATCCAGGAGCGAAGTTTGAGATCAGTGGACACACGGATACTCGTGCGGATGATGATTATAACCTACGCTTGTCGGAAAAACGTGCGAAATACGTACGCGACTTGCTGATAAAACGAGGTGTGGATGCTTCTACCCTTGTTCCAGTGGGAAAGGGTGAGTCAGAACCGATTGTGAAAGATGCACAGACGGAACCAGAACATGAACAGAACCGTCGTGTGGAAGTGAAAATATTAGAAGAAGATAACGAATAAAATAGGGGAGGAACGTAAGATGAAAAAATTAATAGTATTGATCAGTCTCCTTTCATTAGGATTCGTAGTGAATGCACAACAAGAGTTGCTTCTTTCACAACAGTTTTATTCTCGTATTAACAAGAACCCAGCTGGTATTGGTAACGTAGAAGATGTGGATCTCTTCCTGTTAGGACATTTTCAATATGCAGGAATGGAGGACGCTCCCAAAACGTTTATTGCCAATGCGCATACATTTGTGGATAAATGGAACTCCGGTATTGGAATGTCCGTTTCATACGATAATTTGGGAATAGCAAGAAGTTTCACCAACGTGAAAGCCGATTATTCGTATGGTTTGCGGTTGAGTGATGATATGTTGCTCTCATTTGGTTTGGGCTTTGGGGTGTTGATTTCTCATTTTGATTTGAATAAATACAAGGTGGAGAGTGAAGCAGAACTGAGTGAGGATTTTATGCCAGATGATCTCAATGAGACTCGTCCGGATATGGATTTAGGTGTTGAATTTGTACTAAAGGAGAATCTGTTGGTGGGAGCCTCAGTTACTCATTTGATTAGTGGAAAGACGTCGACATTCGTGCCAGGTCAACACATCTATCTATATGGTCGTTATCTGTTTAAGGTGGATGATAAATGGGATGTGGCTCCTATGCTGACATATATGCATCACAAGAAGGTAAATTTGCTTGAGGTGAATGTGACAGGTTTCTATGATCGTTTCATTTGGGCAGGTTTGACGTGGCATCCAGATATGTCATCAGGATTTAAATCCAATCCGTTGGCTATCACGTTGGGCGCAGAATACAAACGTTTCCGTTTAGGATATACTTTTGATATCGGTATTGGAAGGATTCATAACATAGCAGCCACATCACATGAGGTGATGCTTTCTTATTCATTGGAAAGGAAGAAGACGGCTACAGCAGTATATGGTGGGGATTTCTTTGAATAAAGAATTTTCGTAAATCAAAAACAGAGGGGTGTTAGGTTGTGGCATCTCTCTGTTTGTTTTCACTAAATACATCTTTTGAGATGGAGAGAACAGTACAATCTCTTTAAGTTTTGATTCATAATGTAAAGGAGAATGAGGAAGCTTAGTCTCAGGCTTTTGAGGTCTGCAAGTCTGTAAAATATATGAAATAAATATTAATATCTCAATTTTTTTTATTTTGCTGGGTAATAAGTTAAATTCCTGTTCGTTTTTTCTTCAATCACATGTTATTTTGAGAAAAAATTTATTCTAAATTTTCAGACAAAATGATTGTGAATTATATGATGATTTCTGTGGTTATGTCATTGACATATATAGGATTGGAGGCTTGAAAGGTATAATGAAAATGGATACTGGAAATAAAACTTATGCTATCATATTGCAATATTTGCGAATACAGATTCTTTTTGTATCTCGTTTTTGCATGGACATAGGTCCGTTTCGCATCGTATTCCTGCTTGTATTAATGGCATTTCTTTTTATGAATCTCTTTTTCCTTCCGAAGTTTGTTCCTTTGATGGTGTATAGCTTGATGATCTATGTTTATAATGCAAAGAAGAAAGACAGAGAGTTCTTGAAAATCATTGTTGGTAAAAAATATAAGATATGTTATTTTATTCTATACATGATTATAGCATTGCCATTTCTCCTCATTTCTGCTTTAGAAACTAATTGGTGTGAAATGGTTTTGTATCCATTGTCTGCGGTGTTAATTGCCTTTTCTCCATCGTTAAAGAAAAATGTTAGATTGAGATTTTCTCATCCATTATTAACTAAAGATGCTTATGAGTATTTGAGTGGCTTCCGACTTTCGAGTGTTTTGTATGTTGTATTATTTGTTATTTCTGTCATGGGAGCTTTTAATGGGAATGTAAAAATATCAAAAGTTATGTCTGCTGTGGTTGTTTATATATTAAACCTATTCTATATGATAGACTACCGAAGTGAGTATGTCTTAAACTATTCACATGCGAAATCAATTTTTATTTTGAAA
Organism: Paludibacteraceae bacterium; assembly: GCA_017551675.1. Classification (GTDB taxonomy): domain Bacteria; phylum Bacteroidota; class Bacteroidia; order Bacteroidales; family Paludibacteraceae; genus UBA1181. The sequence goes on from JAFZLC010000035.1 coordinate 14,596, forward strand.
ATAAAAAACATTGTTGTTAATAACGCAGTTTGTTTGCTTCCATTTTTAGTGTTGATTCTTGGATTTGAACACACAATACACAGTTTCTATATTTGTGTGTTGATGTATGTGATTAGTGTTATGACCATGATTAATACGCTTTCTTTTAGGATTTTATTTGAGAAGACAGATGTTATAGAGGCTCTGTTGGTCACAATGTTTTACGCGATTGCAATGTTATCTTTGATATATTTTGCGATTTTGCCGTTTTGTGTTGTTGCCGCAATTACTCTGTCGTTCGCAGCAAATTACAAGGTGAAAAAAATAACAAGAATATGATATACGTAAAAAATCTAAATAAAAGTTATGGGGATAAGATTGTACTGAACAATGTCAATCTAAATTTTGAACGAGGAAAAATATATGGTATAATGGGAGAGAATGGAGCGGGTAAATCCACACTTTTCCGATGCTTGACATTACAAGAAAACTTCAAAGGTGAAATTATCATACCGAATGAAGAGACAATAGGCTATTTGCCAGACACCCCCTATTTTTATCCACTAATAAAAGGGAAGGAATACATAGATTTTTGTATAAAAGCAAGAGGTCAGAATGTTTCAGAAGAGGAAATAGAAAAGGCTAATGGGTTACTTCAGCTTCCCCTAAATGATTATGCTTTAAATTATTCTCTTGGCATGAAGAAAAGGTTGATCATTCTAACACTGATGCTGCAAAAAAGTGACGTTTACATTCTTGATGAACCATTTAACGGACTTGACCTTTTAGGCTCTCTCACATTAAAAAAATGGTTGCAAGAGTTGCCTGAACAAAATAAAACTGTTGTCGTTTCTTCACATATAATTTCTTCTCTTACTGATATATGTGATACTATTTCTTATCTTCATGCTGGTGAAATTGTTGAGACGTTTTATGAAATGAATCCCAATTTTATCGAAAAGAAAATATGGCAGTTTTGTAGTTGTAATATAGAGTCGATTGAAGATAAATGAAAGTACAATAATATTGTGGATTTTCCCATCTTCCTCTGTATCGTATTGGGTTGAAAAAAGTTGCTGTCTACTCTTCCTTGAATATAGAAGGAGTCCCCCCTCCGTTTTTCTATACACCATCAAATATACTTCCGATTACGCCTGAGATAATCTCCCCTATAGTAGAAGCCGATGCTTCTCCTACAGTTTCTCCTATAGTCTCTCCTGCAACTTCTCCTACAGCCTGACCTACGGCCTCTTCGGCAACCTGGCCGATAACCTGCTCGGCAGCTTGATCCGTCATTGCATCGGTTGCTGCATCAGAAGACTCCCCTTTGATGGAATTCGCAACATCATTAAGTGTGTCGCGCAAATCATTTTTGAAAAGTATTTGTTCAACTGTGTTGGCTGAGTTTTCTTTTTTTTCACTTGTTTCCTCTAAATCATAATTCTCCATATTGTAACTGTTTATGTTTCATTACTATTCCCTTTTTGGCATTCGCAAGAGCCTATAAAAAAGAAGCGAATTGAAATATTGTTCGTGAGGGACAACTTTTCAAAGATAATCTAAATATTTTTAACCCTACATTCTCTGAATAAAAAATCTTTTCCCCTTATTTGTTGTTATTAACTTTATAGTTATTGTATTTGGTTGAAAAAGTTGCTATCTTTGCAAATTATAAATTTTAATTGGGAAATTGTAGTCCCTTAACGTAATAAAAAAAAGTATGAAAGTCTTAAAATTTGGTGGAGCGTCCGTAGGCTCCATAAAAAACTTGCAGCAGGTCAAGAAAATTGTTGAAGGCGTTAAAGAGCCAGTTGTGATTGTTGTTTCAGCAGTAGAAAATGTCACAGATATGTTGGTGGAGACTACCACATTGGCTGCGCAAGGAAATGCTTCATATACAGAAAAATTGAATGCAATAATTACCACTCACAATCAATTGTTAGAAGGTTGTTTGCCTGCCTCTTCCCGAGAGCGCGCGCAAAAAGAGATTGATTCTTTGCATGAGGAGTTGCAGAATATCCTAAAGGGTGTCTATTTAATCAAGGATCTAACCACAAAAACAGAAGATGCTATCCTTTCGTATGGAGAACGCATTGCTTCTTTGTTCGTTAGCTATTTTATTGATGCTCAATGCTTGGATTCTCGTAATTTCATTAAGACAAGCGACTCTCTTGGAAATGTCAATGTTGATTATGAGTTAACTTATAAACTGATTAAAGAGGAGTTCTCCTCTTTGTCAAACAATCGTGTCGTAGTGCCTGGTTTCATCGCTTCTGATGTTGACTCCGCAGATGTTACTACATTAGGTCGTGGTGGTTCTGACTATACTGCCGCACTAATTGCTGCCGCATTGGGCGCTTCAAAGATAGAGATCTGGAAGACAACGGATGGATTCATGACGGCTGACCCAGATGTTACTCGCAAAGCTTATAAGATTGATCACCTTAGCTATTCTGAGGCAATGGAGCTTTGTAACTTTGGCGCAACAGTCATATTCCCTCCAACCATCTATCCAGCTTGCGTAGCTAATATTCCTATTCAAATCATGAATATCAATCGTCCTGATGAGTTGGGTACACTTATCTCAACGGATGTGAAGGACGAAAAGACCATCAAGGGAATATCTTCTATTGAGAATACTGCTTTGGTGACTATCCAAGGAATGGGTATGATGAACGTTCATAACGTGAATGGTCGTATCTTCATGAAATTGGATTACAATGATATCCATACATTCTTTGTTTCTCAGGCTTCTTCTGGTAGCTCTATTTCTATTGGTGTTCAGGCTGATGATGCAGAAAAGGTTATGGACCTTTTGGGTGAGGAGTTCACCGAGGAGATGTCTATGGGTGCCATCAACACCATTACTGCTGAGAAGGATTTGGCTACAATTGCTATCGTTGGTGATAATATGAAACAAACGACGGGAACTGCTGGTAAACTCTTCAATGCACTTGGTCGTAATAATATCAACATCATCGCTTTGGCTCAGGGTTCTGCCGAGACAAACATCTCATGTGTTGTGAAACGTGTTGACCTTAGAAAAGCTTTGAATTGTATTCATGAGTCATTCTTCCTTTCTGAATATCAACAATTGAACTTGTTCGTTGTTGGTACGGGTACCGTCGGTGGTAGCTTGTTGGAGCAATTGCATACTCAGAGAGAGTTGTTGATGAAACAAAACAACTTGATGGTGAAGGTGATCGGTATCGCTGATGTTAGCAATTATATCTTGGATCGTGATGGTGTCGATTTGACTCAATATAATGAATTGCTGAAAGCTGGTAAGACTTCTACTCCAGAAATCATCAAACAAGCCTTGATCGATTTGAATATCTACAACTGCGTATTCGTCGATTGTACGGCAAGTGGTGCTATTGCAAGCATCTACAAGGATTTGCTTCTTCACAATATTTCAGTAGTGGCTGCCAATAAGATTGCTGCTTCTGGTGATTATGATAATTACATGGAGTTGAAGAATATCGCTCGTAAACGTGGCATCAAGTATTTGTATGAAACAAACGTGGGTGCTGGTTTGCCAATTATCAATACTATCAATGATTTGATTTTCAGTGGTGATAGAATCGTGAAGTTGGAGGCTGTCCTCTCTGGTACGTTAAACTTCATCTTCAATACGATTAGCAAGGATATCCCATTGAGCAAAGCGATCAGAATGGCTATGGAGGCTCGTTTCGCAGAACCAGATCCTCGTATCGATTTGAGCGGTAAGGATGTGATTCGTAAATTGGTTATCTTGGCACGTGAATCGGGTATTCGTGTAGAACAAGACGACGTGGAGAAGAACTTGTTTATTCCAAATGACTTCTTCGAAGGATCTTTGGATGACTTCTGGAAGAAAGTGGAAGGTTATGATGCCATCTTCGAGGAGAAACGTAAGGCTGTTGAGGCTGAAGGTAAACACTTCTGTTTCGTGGCTAAACTTGAAAATGGAAAGACGAGCGTTGGTCTGCAAGCCGTTGGACCTTCTCATCCATTCTTTGATTTGAAAGGTAGCAATAACTTAATTATCATCAATACGGCTCGTTATCAAGATCCGATGATGATACGTGGATACGGAGCAGGTGCGGCTGTTACGGCGGCTGGTGTTTTCGCTGATATCATAAGTATTGCTAATATTCGATAATAATAAGGAGTCCTGCAAATGCGGGACTTTTTTAATATTCTTAATATGAAATATTTAATTATATTGGGGGATGGAATGGCTGATGAGCCAATCCCTTCATTAGGAAATAAGACAATCCTGCAAGCAGCTAATACTCCAACAATGGATTTATTGGCTAAGAAAGGTCGCAACGGTCTGTTGGCAACTGTTCCTGCAGGGTTCCACCCAGGTAGTGAGATAGCTAACCTGACGGTCATGGGATATGACGTGGCAAAGGTATTCGAGGGAAGAGGTTCTCTTGAGGCTGCCAGCATGGGCGTGGATATAGAACTGGGCGAGATGGCTATGCGTTGTAACATCATTTGCGTACAAGATGGAAAGATTAAAAATCATTCTGCAGGTCATATCTCTAACGAGGAGGCTTATCAGCTAATCAACTATCTGAACGAGAAGTTGGGAGATGATAAGGTGCGCTTCTTCCCAGGTGTGTCATATCGTCATCTATTGAAAATCAAAGGGGGAAACAAACATGTTTCATGTACACCACCTCACGACGTTCCCGGTACACCTTACAAGGATGTAATGGTAAAGGCAGATTGTCCGGAGGCAGAAGAGACGGCTCGTCTATTAAACGATTTGATTCTTCGTTCTATGGAGATTCTTCCAGAACATCCAGTGAATAAGAAACGTGTGGCAGAGGGGAAAGACCCTGCCAATAGTATCTGGCCATGGTCTGCAGGCTATAAGCCAGAGATGAAAACCTTGATGCAATTGTATGGTTTGAAGAGTGGTGCCGTTATCTCAGCCGTTGATTTGATAAAAGGAATCGGCGTCTATGCAGGTTTGAAATGCATTGAGGTGGAAGGCGCTACTGGATTGTATGACACCAATTATGAAGGTAAAACACAGGCAACCATTGATGCGTTGAGAGAAAATGATTTTGTCTATTTGCATATTGAGGCAAGTGACGAAGCAGGTCATGAAGGGAATGTGGATCTCAAACTTAAGACGGTGGAATATTTGGAAAACCGTGTTGTGAAACCAATCTATGATGAGGTTTCTAAGTGGGATGAGCCAGTGACCATTGCTATTCTCCCTGACCATCCGACCCCATGTCGCTTGAAGACACATATATCCGCTCCTATTCCGTTCTTAATTTATTATCCGGGCATCGAACCAGATTCAGTACAACAATATGATGAAGAATCTGCTAAGAAAGGTGCATACGGTGTTTTGGAAGGAGATGAGTTTATGAGGGCTTTGTTGGGATGATTACACAAAATCCGTAGAGTAGAAAATATAGGTTCAAAACCATTGTAAGAAAGACTGTCAGAGTAAATCTGATGGTCTTTCTTTTTGCCATGAAAGATTTTTTTTTGAGCGAAAAAAAGTTGTATCTTTGCAGTCAATTATATTCTTATGCAAAATATTGTAAATTTGATGAATGATAAGGGCTTGTGCCGAATAGGATTGGATGCCGGTTCTACCACTTTGAAACTGGTGGCTATAGACACAAAGGGTGATGTTGTCTACAAAGATTATAACAGACATCATGCAGATATTCCGGGAACTCTTCTAACTTCTTTGACAAAAATGAAGGCTTCCATGGGGAATGTTTTTGTTTCTTTCTGTGCGACGGGTTCTGCAGGTATGGGACTGTCAGAACGTTTCCAACTTCCATTTGTTCAGGAGGTTGTGGCCGCAACGAAGGTGATTGAAAGCAAGTATCCACTGACAAAGACGCTTATCGATATAGGTGGTGAGGATAGCAAAATGATCTTTTTCAATAAGCAACTTCAACCAGATATCCGTATGAACGGAAACTGTGCGGGAGGTACGGGTGCTTTTATTGATCAAATGGCGGCAATACTTGCTGTGAATGTTTCTGAATTGAGTGAGATGGCTATGCATGCGGATACCATCTATCCGATAGCTTCTCGATGTGGTGTCTTTTCTAAGACAGATATACAAAATCTGATTAGTTTGAATGTCAGTCGAGAGAATATAGCAGCCTCTATCTTCAATGCTGTTGTTACACAGGTTGTTTCCACATTGTCTCGTGGATGTGATATAAAACCACAACTATTCTTGTGTGGTGGTCCGTTCGCTTTTATCCCTGCCTTGAAGAAACTTCTGATGGAGAAGTTATCCATGACAGAAGATAACGTGATTCTATGCGAACATGCCTCCGTCATCCCAGCTTGGGGTGCGTCTTTGTCTGTTGAGGCTAATGCCAAACAGATGACGATTGATGATTATATAGAATTGTTTTCCAAAAACAAAGGATCCGTAGGCATTGCTAAATCGGGATTAAATCCATTGTTTAAAAACGAACAGGAATTCAACGAGTGGGTTCTATCAAAAGAAAAAAATAAAATTGAAAAGGTTGATATCGCTGATTTGACAGATGAGAACTGCTACATCGGTATCGATTCTGGTTCTACTACCACCAAGGTGGTGGCAATGGATCCACAAGAGCGAATCTTCTTTACCTTCTACAAGAAAAATGGTGGTAAACCATTGGAGACTGTGAAGGAGGGCTTGACTGTATTGTTGGAAGAAGCTCGATCAAAGGGGAAAAAATTGAAAGTTATTTCAGGTTGTTCCACTGGTTATGGAGAAGAGTTGATAAAAACAGCTTTCGAACTTGACTATGGTATGGTGGAGACAATCGCTCATTATACAGCTGCATATAAATTAAATCCAAAGGTTTCTTTCATCTTGGACATTGGTGGTCAGGATATGAAGGCCATCTTTGTTGACAAAGGGGCTATCAACCGATTGGAAATCAATGAGGCTTGCTCTTCTGGTTGTGGTTCGTTCATCGATAGCTTTGCGAAATCATTGGAGTGTCCAATAGCTGAGTTTGTCGATAGAGCTTGCAAAAGTCAGAATCCATCCGACTTGGGTACTCGTTGCACTGTCTTTATGAATTCGAAGGTAAAGCAATGCTTGCGTGAAGGGGCTCCTTTGGATGATATCTCGGCAGGTTTAGCTTACTCTGTAGTGAAGAACTGCTTATATAAGGTGTTGAAACTGAAGAGTATGGATGAACTTGGAGATCATATTGTCCTTCAGGGTGGTACGATGCGTAATAAAGCTGTGGTACGTGCTTTCGAATGCTCTACAGGTAAAACGGTTGTTGTCTCTAACTATCCAGAATTGATGGGTGCATACGGAGCAGCTCTTTTTGCTAAACAGAGAACAGAAATCTCTACGGATCAGACTCAACCAATGAACAGACTCTTGGATGAGGTGGTTGACCTAAAAGAATATACGGTGGAACCTATGCGCTGCGTGGGTTGTGAAAACAATTGCCAGATTCTGAAGAATGTGTTTGCCAATGGCAAGACCTATTATTCAGGTAATAAGTGCGAAAAGGTTTATACCAATAAGGGAGAAAAGGGTCGTGTGGCCTTCAACCTTAGTCTATATAAAAGTGAACAAGCCTTCAAGAGCAGTACGAAGGGTATGGTGAAGAATCCGCTTCTCACCATCGGTATTCCTCGTGTCTTGAATATGTATGAGAACTATCAGTTCTGGTACATCCTCTTCTCTCAATGTGGTATTGAGGTGAAAAAGTCCGCTCGTTCCACATTTAAGATTTATGAGTCCGGATTGAACACAGTGATGGCAGATAACATCTGTTTCCCTGCTAAGCTGGTTCATGGACATATCTTTGATTTGGTATCTAAAAAGGTGGATCGTATCTTCTTCCCGTATGTAGTGTACGAGGAGATGGAGCCTAAATCAAATAATAGTTACAACTGTCCGGTGGTTGCCGGTTATTCGGATGTGTTGAAAAGCGCCATCAATACGAAGGCGAAATACAACATTCCGTTGGATGCTCCTGTTATCAATTTCAAGGATGATGTGTTGCTGATGAAGTCGTGTCGTTTGTATCTTTCTCAGTTGTTGAAAGATCAATACGATGAGCAGATTTTCCAAAAAGCCTTCCAGATGGCAAAGGAGGCTAAAAACAGCTATGTGAAATCTATTCACGATAAAGCTGTACAACTATTGGATAAGGCCGAGAAGGAGAATCGTTTTGTGATTCTTTTGGCTGGTCGTCCATATCATAATGACCCGCTTATTCAACATAAGGTCTCTGAGATCATCACCTCATTTGGTGTGGATGTCATCACGGAAGATGTGGTTCGTGGTGTGGATGAATCGATTGCCAATTCTCATATCATCCCACAATGGTCTTATATGAACCGAATCATGAAGGCCGCTCAGTGGGTAGCCAATACGAATGAGGATGTTCATTTCGTTCAGTTAACCTCCTTCGGTTGTGGTCCGGATGCCTTCATATTGGATGAGGTGAGTGATATATTGAAGCAAGGAGGCAAGAACCTAACCTTGTTGAAGGTGGATGATGTAAATAATGCAGGCTCTCTTCGTTTGCGTATCCGTTCTTTAATTGAATCGTTGAAATTCAAACATGAAGGGTTAGAGGCTGCCAAATCACCATTTAAGACAACTCCTGAATATACAGTCTCAGACAGAGGAAAGAGGAAGATTCTGGTTCCGTTCTTCTCTGAGTTCCATTCACCTTTTATCCCTGCAGTATTTAAACTGATGGGTTATGAAATGGAGAATATGCCATCGAGTGATGCAGAATCAGCTCGCTTGGGATTGAAATATGCCAATAATGAGATCTGTTACCCTGCTACGTTAGTCGTTGGTGATTGTATCCGTGCATTGGAGTCGGGTAAATATGACCCTAATAATATAACATTTGCGATTACTCAGACGGGTGGCCAGTGTAGAGCTACGAATTACATCGCTTTGATTAAGAAAGCCTTGATAACTGCTGGATATGAGAATATACCAGTGGTGTCAGTCTCTATTATGAACACCATCAATGAACAGTCTGGTTTCACTCCCGACATTAAGAAAGCTGCGAAGATCACTTTGTATATGCTTTTCTATTCGGATGCTATCGCAAAAATGTATTATGCCGCTGCTGTTCGAGAGAAGGAGAAGGGTGCGGCTGCGAAAATCAAGGATGAATATATTCAGAAAGGTGTCACCTTTGTCCAAAAGAAGAAGACTGGATTGCTGATAAAGACCTTGGAGGAGGCTGCTCAAAAGTTTGATGCAATAACAGAGACCAAGGCGGTTCCAAGAATCGGTATCGTGGGAGAAATCTTTATCAAATACAATTCATTTGGTCATCAGCACGTAGTGGATTGGTTGGTACAAGAGGGTATTGAACCAGTCATTCCTTCCTTGAATGAGTTCTTTACACAATACTTCCCAAATGCTAAGTTTAACGAGACTAGTTACTTGGATGTGAAACGTTCCTTTAAGCAGAGAGTGTTGACACTGTTAGGCGAAAGCATCATTCGAAGAATTGAAAAAAAGGTGGATAAGGCAGCTTCAAAATTCCGTTATTATGAGAAGATTGCAAACATCCATGAGGAGGCAAAACGGGCGGAGAAGATAGTCAGTTTGGCTGCACAGTTTGGTGAAGGATGGCTTATACCTGCAGAGTTGGCTTCGTTTGCAGAACGAGGTATCAATGCAGCTATCAGTTTACAACCATTCGGATGTATCGCTAATCATATCATATCAAAGGGAATAGAGAAGAAGGTGAAGGATATATATCCAGATATGAACATCCTATTCTTGGATTTTGATGGTGGTGTGAGTGAGGTGAATGTGCTCAATCGTCTTCACTTTATTGCTAAGGCGGCACAATCTCAGATAAAGTAGAAATTCAAATAATTTTTATATGGTAAATCTTTCGAATAGCTGTCTATTCGAAAGATTTTTTTTGTATGAGGAGGATTAATCTTGATCTTTCCTCCTACCACTTCTATGTTTGTATAGCTGATAGGAATTAACGAGGTTTTGCCACAAAACGTATGTGGCGGGAGCGATGGCAACGATAGGAGAGAAGAAGGTTTGAGCCATCCAGATAGCCAGAATCGTGTTCTTTTGACCGTAGGCTTGACCACTAGCTACTTTGTTGTGATATTTCTTTCCAATTAGACGTCCGAATGTGAATTGAGCCATACAGGTTATTAATGAGACGATGGCAATGTTGAAGGCTGAGTAGATTTGTGTTCTCTCCAAATTCATCAAATCTGTTGTCGTTCGAGCCATTAACAATACCAAAGCGATTGTCCATAACCAAAATGAGATACCCTGTTTCCGTTTGAAGTAGTCGTGGATGGACGGGATGATTAATTTGAGAAAGGCCGCTAATAAGAAAGGACCGAATATCAAAGGGAAAGCTTTGCTGCATATAATGTAGAAGGATTGTAGGAAAGTGAGACCTTCTACACCAGCACCATGAGCTCCAATCAATGAGAAATAGAAAGGAGCGAAAATAGCCACCAATAAGTTGCTGGAGATACTATAGGTGATTAGTCCCTCCACATTACCACCCAATAATCCCGTAATGACAGGAGCTGATGTGGCAGTAGGCGCGATAAGGCATATCAAGGCTCCTTCCGCTACGTTAATGTCGAACTTGAAGAAGAGCAGATAGACGAGCATGCAAACAGAGAATTGTATGAGCAGTAGGTATATGTGCCATGGCTTCCATCTGAACTGCCGAATGTCTACTTTACAATAGACGATGAACAGCATAACAAACAGCATATATTTGGTGATAAAGGTAATGTCCTTTAATGGTTCATCCATAAAATATTTCGTGATGAAAGAGACATCGGTGAATATGGAGTGAAATACAATACCTATCATCATCGAGATGAACAAGGCATAGGTTTTTAGAAAGTTAATCATATACACGTACAAATAAAGATATGCAAAGGTACGTCTTTATTCTCTTTTTGAGGATAAAATGGTGGAGAGTTATAAGAAAAAATAAAAGAGGGGGTGTTAAAATTTGATTTTGGTTCCATCCTTTGTTCTTTGAGAGTTCAAGGCATTTACGTTATTTCTTGATGTAAATATTAATTCTAAATAATAAAAATTTTATAAAATTTGATATGTGGTAAGATATATGTTGTGTAACATTAATTATTTAATTTTTATTTATTGTGTATTTATATAATAATTATTTTATTTATAATTAGTTGAATATTTTTTATTGTAAAATTGTTAAAAAAATTTGTTTGTCAATAAAATAATATTTTATTTTGCGATATGATATATATGTTATTATTTTATAAGATGTTGTATTCTTGTAAAATTAATAAAAACACTTTATGTTATTTATCAACTATATTGAGCTGTAGATAATCTAATACGAAGACACTAAGGTTGAAAACAAAACACTAATTATGTATCCGTGTCTAGAGAATTTGATTTAAAAGTTCATAGATCGATATTCACATGATAAAGAAAATTTTGAGTTCTTATGCTGAGAAGATGAATCAGTATATAGAAAGAAGTCTTCCTCAACAGGAGGGTTGTGCAGAAGTTGGATTCATAGGGAATGGTATAGAAGCACGTCCAAATAAAATTCGGATATTCTTATATTCGATTGAACGGGAGTCTGTTTCTAGTCGAGGAAGTGCTGTTCGTTCAGTTGGAGACTCTAAGAGTTTTGGATATCCTGATTTGATTATGAATATGAATGTGTTGGTTGCTTCTGTATTTGAAGAGAAGAGATATACTGAATCCTTATCTTTTTTTAGTGAAGCCTTGCGTTTTATACAATCATGTCCATTTTTCTCAGTAGATGGGGTGCAATATACGGTGGAATTGGTTTCTTTGGGACTACAAGAAACAAATAATGTTTGGTCCTGTATGGGGTCGCAGTGTTTCCCGTCCGTTATGTGTAAAATCAGAAGGCTACTGATTGGAAGTGGAAATATTACTAAGGTTAGGCCAGTCAATAAAGGTTATCAATTAGAGAATTAGAAGATGCCAGTGTTGAAAGAGTTGATAGTAGTTAGAGTGGAACATGAATATTTTGATGATTGTTATTCAAAATATTATGAATTAGTGTTGACAGGAGAATCCAAACAGATTATGCATAGAAGAGGTGTTGTGATGAAGGAGAGAAACGACAATTCAATTTCATTGCTTGCAGAAGAAAATAATTTTGGTTTTTTCGATGATGATATACTTCAGTTTGAATTCCGAGTGAAAGACAATCATTTCTTGTTATACACAGAGATGGGTGGATTGAACATGTTCAGACAATATACATTGCGATGTAAGTCGGGAATTAATGATGTTGTGAAATCACTCACAGATAAGGGCCAGAAAAGAATAGGAGGTTTATTCCTCGTTGAAATCCCGTTGAATGTCAACTATACCAAGGAGGTGGTGTTACGTTTCAAGACGAAGTTAGTGAGATGGGGGTATCTTATCATATCTGATGAAAATAAGACAGATGACTTAACTTATCATATAGTTAGTAATGACGATTCAATTAGTTTTCAGCATCCGATGCCTATAGATATTCCATGGCAGTTTGGTGAAAAAGGTTTGTTGATTGCATCATCGAGAAAAATTCCTTTGAAAGCTCGAAATAATCAGAAAATGATATTGTTTGAAACAGACAATCAGCGACCAAATCACAAAAGGATTATACAAAAGAATATAGATCCACCAGTTATTGGAGAGGTTTTGACCAAGGATATATCTAAAGATATGGTAGTTAGTTTATTATATGTATGACATTTCAGTTTTAATTACAAAATAATTTAAAAAATCTAATTTATGGGTACAATGAAAACCCCTGGAGTATACGTCGTAGAAAAGAATGCATTTGGCAACTCGACAGTTGAAGTTGCTACTGCAATTCCTGCTTTTATTGGTTATACGGAAAGGGCATTAAACGGTAACGTTTCATTATTGAAAAAGCCATTTAAAATCACATCAATGGCTGAGTTTAGAACTTATTTTGGTGGGGCACCGAGTGTGAAGTTTACAATCAACGAGGCATCAGGTACAGATGTAAATCCGTTGGTATGTGGAAGCAAAAAGGTGGTTGTGAATCGTGATAGTGAGAAGTATCAGCTCTACTATCAAATGCAGATGTTTTTTGCGAATGGAGGTGGCGCCTGTTATATTGTTTCTGTTGGTAGCTATAATGATGCTATTAATAGCAAGCAATTAAAAGAAGGTGTTATGACTCTTCTAAAGGAACAGGAACCAACTATGGTAATATGTCCAGAAGCGGTTAGCCTGAAAAATGCAGCAGATTGTGCTTCCGTTCAAACGGAAATTTTGGCTCATTGTGGACAAAAAATGCGAAATAGAATAGCCATTCTTGATGTGTTTAATGGATATAAGGAAAGAAATGATCCGTCAGGTAATGTGATTGATGATTTTAGAGAAAAGATTGGAAGTGACTATTTAGATTTTGCTGCAGCTTATTATCCTTGGGTAAATACTTCAATTGTACAAGAGAGAGACTTGTCTTTTGAAAATGTTGATGAAGCGAGTCTAAAGGATTTGCTTACAGAAGAGTTGCAAAGTAAGCCTGAATCAACGCAAGCAGCATTACTTGCATTGTATGAACAAGATTTTTCTCAGTTGTCTGAGAATGATAAGGCAACAATGCATAAGACATTAAATCAGGTTAGTCCGATTTATCAGGCAATTATTGCAGAGATGTGTCGCCAGCTGAATCTTCTTGCTCCGTCTGCTGCGATGGCCGGTGTGTATACCCGAGTTGATAATTCAAGAGGGGTATGGAAAGCTCCAGCAAATTTATCTCTTAACTCGGTGATCTCACCTGCAGTTAATTTGACTAATGAGGAACAAGAAGATCTAAATGTCCCATTGAATGGAAAAGCATTGAATGCTATTCGATTTTTTGTTGGTGATGGTGTGAAAGTCTGGGGTGCACGCACATTGGATGGAAATTCTCTTGATTGGAGATATGTAAATGTACGTCGTACGATGATTATGTTGGAGGAGTCCATAAAGAATGCTGCAAAAACATATGTTTTTGAACCTAATGAGTATAACACATGGTTGAATGTTCGTACCATGATTCAAAATTTTCTAAATGGTATATGGAAAAGAGGAGGTTTAGCAGGTGCAACACCTGATGAAGCTTTCAATGTGCATGTTGGATTAGGTGATACGATGACATCTGAGGATGTGTTAGAAGGTATAATGAGAGTATCCGTTCAGGTGGCGATCACTCGTCCTGCTGAGTTCATTGAAATTACATTCCAACAGAAAATGCAGGAATCATAAAAATAGAATAATTATTTACTAAAATATAAAGGAATTAATATATGGCAGGAGAAGTTCAAGATAACGTGTGGCCATTGCCCGTGTTTTATTTCAAAGTTGAAATTGAAGATTTGGGAGAAATTGCAGTAAAAGAGGTTAGTGGGTTGAATACAGAAGTTCAGGTAATAGAGTATAGACATGGAAACAGCCCAGAGTTTTCTACAATTAAGATGCCTGGAATCAAGAAAAACAGTGATGTTGAACTCAAAAAAGGAGTGTTTGTTCATGATAACAAGTTTTTTGATTGGTTTAATGAAATCAAGATGAATACCATTAAGAGACGAAGTGTGACAATCAGCCTTTTGGATGAGCAGGGGAATGCTACTATGGTTTGGAAGTTGAAGAATGCATGGCCTTCAAAGGTTACAGGACTTACGCTTAAATCAGATGGCAATGAAGCTGCTGTAGAGGGAATCACTCTTGTTCACGAAGGACTTGTTGTTGAAAATGCATAACTTTTGATTTATGCTAGACTTGTGGTCTTTTCCTGTCGCTTTCTATTTTGATGTGCAAATGCTCGGAATTAGTCTTCGCTTTTATGAAGTTTCCGGATTGAATCAACAGATTGAACTTGTACATCTTTCTGAGGGTGGAGGAGTTGGATATGATGTTCCTAAGGAAGTAAAACATGGTAACCTTATTCTTAAAAGAGCTATTAATCCTATTGTTAGGGATGTCTTTGATGAATGGGTTAGTATGACCTTTGCAAGTGTGAAGAAAGTTTCCCCGATGGATTTGACTATCTCTTTATTGGATTCTGATGGAAACAAACAATGTATATGGTATATTTCCGAAGCATATCCTGTAAAATGGGATGTGGGGAATTTTTCTGCGAAGAGCGGAGAATTGGTGATGGAGACAACCGAGTTAGCATTTCATGAAATTACAAGGGTTTTATAATGTCTATTGTTATTAAGGAAATAATTGTAAAGACCACGGTAGATCCTAATTCAAAGGTGTCTGAACAATTAGATGAGATTGTAAAAGAGGTTAAGCAACAGGTGCTTTGTGACCTCGAACTGAATTACGGTATTGATATGAGTTCTTCAGATAGGAAGAAAATAATCGATAGATAAATCAGTCGATTCTTTGATTATGCTTATAAAGGATACCGAGGATTTAACATTTAAAATTTGATGCATTGAGCGCTTTAAAAAAACTGGAGATAATATCTTATACAGATTGTAAGTTTAGCACGGAACAAGGAAGGTTTTCGATGTTAGTCAATCCTGTAGAGTACTCGGAAAATAGTGAGATTAAGTATAACAATCCTCATAGTGTAGGCGAGAAATCGCCTACATTCAAAGGATTTGGAGGTAAAGATTTCTCTATGAAATTCTATTTAGATAATACGGGTGCTATTAGAGGGTCAAATTCTATTGACGATAGTATTAAAAAACTTGAAACTGTTTCTGAAAAATATGTTGGTAAAACACATGAAACTCCGTTTTTAAAAGTCGTTTGGGGAACATTGAATTTTAAGGGACGCCTGAAGAAAAAGGACGTTAAATACACGATGTTTAGTGCTGATGGAGAACCCTTGAGAGCAGAAGTGAATCTGCTCATATCTCTGTATATTGATGTAGAAACGGATGAGAAAGAAAAGAACTCGAGTTCTCCGGATCTTTCTCACCTTTTTACTGTCAAGTCGGGAGATACGTTACCTCAGTTATGTAAAGAAGTGTATGGTTCTATCGGATATGTGACAGATGTTGCTCGCATAAATGGTTTGTCTGGATTTAGGCATCTTATTCCTGGTACAAAATTACTTTTCCCCCCTTTGTCTGATAAAAAATAGAATGTAATTATGAATTCAACGATTGATAATCTTGGTAAATCGGTTACGTATGAAATTCGTAGCAATGGGACTGTATTGAGTCAAGAACTTCGTTATCGACAAATAAAAGTTGTTCATGAAGTGAATCGTATAGGTTATGCAGAAATCCAAGTTTATTGTGGAAATATGCCTAAATCTGATGTGCCAGAAAGTGCGGCTCCTTACTTCATGATAGGTTCTAAAATAGATATCCTTTTGGGTTTTCAGTCTTGCAACAAATTTGTTTTTAGCGGTGTGGTTACGTCGCAACGTATCCGTATGTTAAATGATATGTCAGGCCCCATGTTGCTAGTCGTTACATGTAAAAGTCATGCGATTAAAGCAACGATTCAAAGAAGAAACAGGGTGTTTTTAAAAATGTCTGATTCGGAAATAATTTCTGAAGTCTTGAGAACGAATGATTTATCCGTGAAGACTGATAACACACAGGTTAAACATGAGCAGATGGTTCAATACTATTGTACTGATTGGGATTTTGCTCTTTCCAGAGCTGATGCTTGTGGTTTGTTGTTGAAAACCAATGGTAATAAGGTTGAAGCTGTTGCTCCTGATTTTTCAAAGAAAGAGGTTTTGACGGTTAAATATGGGCATGACATCTTCTCTTTTGATGCAGAATTGGTAGCAGAGAATCAGGTCCTTTCTGCTCAGTGTGTTGGTTGGAGTCCGAAAGAGCAAAAATTGCTTGTTTCTGATGTGAAATCTTCGAAGGTAAATAATCAAGGGAATGTTACTCCTTCACAACTGTCTGGTTACATGGGGTCTCAGAACCTATGTTTGCAAAGTGATGCTTGTGATGATAATACTGTTCTTAAAGAGTGGGGAGCATCACAGTTGATGAGGTCTGAATTGGCACGTTATAGAGGTAAGCTTTCTTTTTGTGGCTGTGCTGATGTGGAACCTTGTTGCATGATCAAGTTGGAGGGTATGGGTGATCGCTTCAATGGGAATGTTTTCGTTGGAAGTGTTACACATGTTTATCAACCTGGTTCATGGATAACAGAGGTTGGAATGGGTATATCCCCTTTCAATATAACACAAAAAACGGATGTAATGGCTCCTTCTGCATCTGGATTTTTGCCGGGAATAGAGGGGTTGCATATAGGTGTGGTGAAAAAGTTGAGTGGTGACCCTATGTCGGAATTTAGAGTGCAAGTGAAATTACCATTGTTTAGTGATAGGGAAGTATGTGTATGGGCTAGACTTTCCCAAACGTTGGCTTCCAATGGTTCTGGCTGTCATTTCATCCCTTTGGTTGGAGATGAGGTTATTTTAGGATTTGTCAATAATGATCCAACGATGGCAGTCATTTTGGGCTCTTTGTACAGTTCTAAAAAAAGTGCTTTATATCAATACGATGATAAGAATTTCAAGAGAGCTTTTGTCACGCCAGAAAAATTGACTTTTTTGATGGATGATGAAAATCAATCCATTAAGATAGGTACTCCAGGTGGTAATGAAATACTGATTTGTGAAAAGGAAAAGAAAGTCACAGTCGTAGATCAAAATGCCAATAAATTGGAGATGACAGGTGATGGTATTGCTATCAGTACAAAAAAAACACTTACGATTGATGCGACAGATATAAAGATGTCGGCAAAGAAAAACATTCAGATGTCAACTAGTACTGGAGACTTGAAGATGGAAGCTAAAAATATAGAGTTGAAGGCCAAAATAAATGCCAAGGTTAATTCATCATTAGCAACAGAGGTTTCTGCTTCTGTGAATACTACAATTAAAGGTGCGTTAGTGAAAATTAATTAAAGAGATAGATTATGGGATTAGCAGCTAGAGTAACAGATATGCATTCTTGTCCTATGGTAACACCAGGTGTGCCTCCCGTGCCTCATGTGGGAGGTCCTATTGTAGGACCAGGAGTGCCATCGGTTCTGATTGGTGGATTGCCAGCTTCTGTGATGGGCGATACATGCGTGTGTGTTGGCCCTCCTGATACGATTATAATGGGATCTACTTCTGTTCTGATTGGAGGTAAACCAGCAGCAAGAATGGGAGACCCAACTGTACATGGAGGATTAATTGTTTCCGGATGCCCAACGGTGCAGATTGGATAAAAGCATGAGATTTTTTCAGTGTGTAAAGTTAGATTTATTGTTAAGATATAAATAGTCAAAAGATGTCATCGTTTTTAGGTCAAGGGTGGTCTTTCCCACCGTCATTTGATAAAGCGCATACTCCAACGAGAATGGTATCAGAAGAGGAGGATATCCGACAGAGTCTTATTGTGTTGATGAGTACGCGTAAAGGTGAGAGGTTTTTACAACCAGAATATGGCGTCGGTATTTATGACATGATCTGTCATAATATGGATTTGACAACAAGAACTCAGTTGAAAGCTGCTATCGAAGAGGCAGTGTTATACTTTGAACCTAGAATAACTCTTAACGATATATCCTTAGATATGACAGATGAGTATAATGGTGTTTTACGAATAGAATTGCATTATACCATCCGATTGACAAATGTCAGAAGTAACTTGGTATTCCCGTATTACTATGAGGAGCATTTATAATATAGGAGGAACCGTGCGGTCTAATAGAGCGCGCTATGCTTGTCCAAACATAACTTTCTTAGCGTCTGATTTTAACATGTTGTTATGTAAAGCTTTGAAATCAGCTGGACAAAAGGAATTTGTGCTTTCGAATGGGAACCATGTTTCTTTGGCAGATATATACGAATACCAGCCAATCATTGTTTGTGCGGAGATCATGTCTTGTGACTTGACTGATATTCAGAAGGCAGTTCATTCTATCAATTCAAATCCTTCAGGAGAGGATTTAATAAAGGAGAAAATCAAAAGTATGCTGTTCCGCATTGAAGATTGGAGAAAGCGGATTGAATGGGCCTCTATTCAAGAGTCTTATTCTTATATGCTTTTGACAGATCTGCATGAATATATAGAGGTGAGATGGTCTGCTATTTATCAGGAGATGTGTCGTCTTTTCCCAAATTTAAAGTTGGATAACCTGAAGGGTGTATGGTGTAGTGCCATGATAAATGATATATCGTTATCATCTGCACAAGATTTCTTGTTCAGAACGGGACATCAGCTTGTTGCCTTGATAGAAACATTGCAATCGAGAATCCCTATCTATATGCAAGAGATTATGCATAATGGAAACATGGATCCATCATTGTCCATGATGGTTTATTTCCTTTCTAAATATGCGAAAATGGCGGACTCTTTTAACCAAAGATTGCAGGGAATTAATGATTTTTATTATGATAAAGTCTTAGGAGTTAAATGTAGAGAGGAACGGAATGGGAAATTTTGGATCTCCGCAAAAATTGCACATGGTTTTTCGCCTTTTACACTCCCTTCTAATACTCGAATCTGGATTAAACGTGAAGACAAACCGATATGTGGTAGAACCCTCTCGGATTTAGTCTTAACTCCTGTCGAATTAAACAGTTTGTCATGGTTGGAAATTGGGAAAGTAAAAGAACGACATCCTGAATCGGATTTGAATTATGTGACGAATCTAACTTTATCTTCTTTTTATCCAAAGGATGACGATTGTGATAAGAAATTAGGCATTGGACTCAGAAGTTCAATATTCAAGTTGGCTGGTGGGCATAGACATATTAAAATTCATTATGTGCTAACTGAGGATTCTGTGTTCTTTTTCAAGGATATGATTAGACAAGTTAGCCAGTGTCAACAAATTAGTGAAAAAGAAGCTCAAAATAAGGTTTTAAATGAAAGTACTTTTCGTGTTTATTTGAGTACTTCTGTGGGATTATTAGAAACGGGGAATTTTATGATGGATTATTATGAAACGAATACAGAAGGTGGCATTTCCATCTCTATTGAATTGGATTCAAATTTCCCTGCTATTGATGTGTTGGAAGGATGTTCAAATCCAGAAATACGGATGCTGGTTTCAAATAGAGCTTGGTTATATCCATACAGTTGGTGTCGGAAGATAAAAATGAAAAAGGTAAAGGTGTCTGTCGCTGTTGATGGATTAAGAAATTTTCAGGTGCATAATGATTTAGGACAAGTTGATGTGACACAACCGTTCAGTCCATTTGGAAGTAGTGCAGTATTGGGTTCTTGGTTTGTTGTTGGTAGTGAAGAGATGTTGAACAAGAGAGTCTCTCAAGTCGATCTTTCTTTGTCATGGAGAGGTTTGCCAAGTGATAGAACTGGAATGAAGGGATATTATTCTTCGTATGTATCTAATGATTCTGAAATTATAGATAATACATCCTTTAGAGTTAAAGGGGAGTATTTAAGTGGC
This sequence comes from Paludibacteraceae bacterium, assembly GCA_017551675.1. Taxonomy (GTDB): domain Bacteria; phylum Bacteroidota; class Bacteroidia; order Bacteroidales; family Paludibacteraceae; genus UBA1181. The sequence continues at coordinate 34,973 of JAFZLC010000035.1, forward strand.
TATTCATGGAAACCTTCTTTGAATAACAATGAACAATATATGTTTAGAACATCATTGGATGAGATTCCTTCTCCTGATGATGCTCTAGTGGAGAAGTCTTTTTTCTCGTTATCTGTACCTACAATAACCGACCGACATCTTGACAATTTAGAGTATGAATATGGTAATGTGCCATGCGGTTTTTATAGGTTTGTATTCACCTCCCCTTCTATGGGATTTGGAGAATCCCTTTATCGTAAAATTTTTGCGGAGACGATGCTGATTAATAGTAAAATAAAACATCAGTTGCCGATACCGAAGCAACCGGTGATGCCTATGGTCGATAGCGTTAGTTTAGGATATAAGGCTGAAGCGGAAACCGAGTTCATTGCTGGAGGTGCTTCGGAAATAGAGGTTTCTTACTTACAACCTGCTTTTGGTTTTTCTGTCAGAAAAGATAGTTTCATGTATCCGATTCCGCTTATTAATGGAATGGAAGAAGGTGGTAGATTAGTCATCTCTTTTACTGGTGCTTTAGGGGGGTCTATTTTGAATTTCTATCTTGAATTAAATGACATGATGGTAGAAATGTGGGATATTCCTAAAATAAACTGGTCTTATAGAACAGAAGACGGATGGATAAACTTTCCAGATTCAAATGTATTATCGGATACTACAAATGGGTTATTGGAGAGTGGCTATGTTTCCTTGCTGATGCCTGAAGTGGTCTCTTCTGATATGCTTGATGCAAAAGGATGTTTGTGGATTTCTGCTTTGGTTGAAAAAGATTATAAAAGATGTGCTAAAGCAAAGATGGTATATACAAATGTAGTACAAGTGGAAATAGAAGAGACCGATGAAGAGTATAATTCTATAGTGGGAATTGAATCATGCACACAAGTATCCCCGATTAAGGGAGAAAGAAAAAAAGAATCTTCAGATGAGATGCAGATAAGAATAAAAGAGAGAATTTCACATAGAAATAGAGCACTCCTTGCAGGCGATTATGAAAAGTTGATACTACAAAACTTCATGCAGATTGATAGAGTGGTATGTCTCTCTCATGTTGATGTAAAAAAAATAGGAAGGAGTCCTCTTGTCACTTTGGTAGTACTTAAAAAAAAGCAGTCGATTGAAAAAGTACCATTGTGTACAGATTCTGAATTGAGAGAGATGGAGGTCTTTCTTAAGAATTATATTTCTCCTTTTGTTTTCGTTGATGTGATTAATCCTGAATATGAGTATGTTACTTTGTTCTGCGGCGTGAAAACACAGGGAGGTATGTCGTCTGGAAATATTGTAAACCAAGTTCGTAGGGCACTGGAGTTGTGTGTGTCACCATGGCTCAGTGGAGAAGTGTCTCCGGCATTAGGACGCTCTTTTTCTGTCATGGATTTACAAAATGCTATCCGTACAATTCGTGGAGTCTCTTTAGTGTATGGATTTAAAGTCATACATGTATATAGTAAATCAGAGGATAATTATGAACGCGACATTTATGAGTGGGCATTGGACGATAACGATGAATTTCGAATCACCCCTTCAAAAAAATGGGCTGTTTTATGTATTGAGGATGTATATGTGAGACCACTTATTGATGAGGAAGAATGGAATGGTGTCTCTGGAATTGGTGACTTTGAAATTGGTGACACTTTCGTTGTTGAGGCTCCTGAATCTGATATTAATGAAACGTTGGACTGCTAAATATTTATAAATATGGCAAAAACAAATAGACGTACGTTAAAAGAATATTTCTCACCAGGTAAGAAACCTGATAGTTCTCAGTTCGCTGATCTAATTGATTCGATGCTTAATATTGTTGACGATGGTTTGGTAAAGACTTCGGAGGGTGGACTTGTCCTTTCTCCAACCAATGGTAGTCGAGCTGGTAATTTTATGGAAGTACGTCAAGATATTTTGGATGGTGAGGCAGCATGGCGTTTCTACGTTAATGATAAGGGGACAATTTGTATAAAAAGAGGTGAAACAGATGAATCAGTTATCGAATTGCATCAAAATGGATTGGTTTCATTCTCTTCGGAACTTAGGGTTGATGGTAATGTTTCAGCAAAGTCATATCGAGGACAGATGTTGGAGGTGAGAGCGAATGGTCAATGGCATGATATCAGTAATTATGATTATGCGTGTTCGGCTTACTATATTGTAGCTAAAGCATGTGGTAAGAAAGGTACAGGCTTGTATGCTATGTGTGAAGTTTCGGCAATGAATTGTTTCGGAAGACATAAACGGGTAGTGTATTTGTGTAATTCGTGGTTTGGCTCATGGTTTAATAAAATACAAATCCGATGGCACAAAAGAACGGATGACAATGGACAGAAAGTTTATGGGCTACAGATGCGTACACGCTCTGATTTTGGAGAAGGATCTAAGATAACATTTTACATTCAGGAAAAATAAAGGTGTGAAATTTAATTAATAGAATGAAGCATATATCGATAGAGCGTAATCAGCAGGAGAAAAATTCTTTTGAGATACTTCAAGAGACGTCTATCTCTCAGTTGCAGGAATTGTCTGGCAATTTGTGGACAGATTATAATCTGCATGATCCTGGAGTGACTATTCTTGAACAGGTGAATTATGCTCTATGGGAACTGGATTATAGACTAAATTTTGATTTACAGGATTATTTTACATCTGGAGAGGTGTTTGATCCACGAAATTCAATGTTGTATTCTCCTGAGGAGGTCTTTACGACGATACCTGTTACACCAACTGATTATCGTTTGTTGATTTTATCATCGGTTGAAGATGTGTCAGATGTAAAAGTGATTGTAAACAAGGAATCTTGTTCGTATGATTTTGTGTTGGATACTTATTCAAATACGCTTGATGTCCGTAAACAGGATATTATTGCTCGTGTTGAACAACTTTTCCATGCGAACCGAAATTTATGTGAGATTCTTAACAAGGTCGTCTTTTCTCAATCCATAGAACTTCAACTCCATGCGAATGTCGAAATAAATATGGATGCGTATGCCGAGCGATTATTGGCAGACATCTATTATCAGACTCAAGTATTTCTTAGTTCTGGACTCTCTTATATGTCTGTTGATGAGGAAATGAATCGGGGGAAAATGATTGATGAACTTTATGACGGACCTAGTCAACGTAAATTAATTGACCCATTATCATTAACGAATCAAGATGGTTGCTTTGTTATCTCTGATTTGTATTCAATCGTTAATAAAATTGAAGGAGTGAGGAGGGTGTCTAATCTGTTTTTTTCAGATGGTAGACGCCGTTATGTTGATAAACTACATGTACCGGATTTTTACCATTCTTATATCATAAAATCATTTGGAGAAGATCTGAACTCTATTTGTCTTTGGCGAAATGGGCAAAGGGTTCCTGTAGATGTTGATGAGGTATATAAACTTCTTCAGAATTATCGATATATGAGAGTGGAAACACCTAATTCCGTCGCTCAAGACAAAGAGAAATGCTCTCCTTTGAAGGGAGTGGATCATGGTAAATTATATCATACTCCGTTAGTCGATGGGCTTCCTGATTGTTATGGTGTGAATGGAAGGGCTATCTCAATCAATAAATCAACAGCTTCGAACGTAGATAAGGCTGAACAATTAAAGGTTTATCTTTCTTGGTTCGATGATGTTTTTGAAGATGTATTGGATAAATTAAACAACATCCATTCTTTATTAAATGGAGAATATGGGATATCATCAGGTTGGATAGATTTATTAGAAAGCATGTACGGGGAGAATAGTAGGTTGAGAGGTGTTAATTTCCATGGTGCTCGTAAACCTGATGCTCGTTTGTCTTTCGCAAAATATTTAGCCTCTTATGGGAAGGAGAGAGGGAAAGCTATGAATTTGTTGGAGTCATCTTTCGAAAAATGTTCAGGCGTGGAAACTTATTTAAAGTTGTTACTGGGAATTGATGAACATAAGTTTGATTTCTTTATTGTTGAACACCCTCTTTTAGCCTATTCTCAATCTATGGAGATACCAGAAGAGGATAAGTTTACAATCTCTGTCCTATTTTTTGCTTCGGATGAGTTGTTGCAGGATAGACATTTTTGTAATTGTTGTCTTTTTTTGTTAAGGAAGAGAATACCAGCACATATTGCCGTTCGATATATAAAATGGTTCCCATTTTCCACAAGAAATGCTTTTAAAGCTGATTTCGATTTTTGGAAATATATGCTTTCCACGCAGCGGAAATTGGGTGCGGACGTGTTGTCAACAAAATTATTAGAATGGTTGAAAAAATGAATTTTATGAATGTCGATACTTGTCAGTTTTTATTGAATTCTTCGTCAGAGGATTTTGCTAAAGGACTCTATCAAAGGTGGAATGAGTTTTTCAGAAATTCTTTTGAGAGAGTATTCGAAGAGGAATGGTCTGTTTTTGATAATGATGATGATATCATTGAAATAGAAAGTCTTGAGTTAAATCTTGGAACGGTGTCTGAGGAACACTTTGATCAGGAGTTCTCGGAGAAATTGAGAGAGAAATTACAATCGTTGAAATTACAGTTATTAAACACTCATTCTTATATAAAATGTGGAAATTCGAAAGTGAATATTCGTCGGAAATCAAAATCTTCATTGGCATGTGAACATCTGATTTATTTCCTTCTGCATGGTTGCGTGTTGCCTGGTATTGATGATAAATTTTCAGATGTAAGTTATCTCCTGCAAATAGCTCTTGAGTCTTCTTCTTCATCGTTACGCGCTTTTTTGGAACGCTATGGACATTATGATTTTATTCTACGTCGGCTTTCACAACAATTTAGTGATGAGGATTTGGAAAAACTTGTCGATAAACTACATCCTGATGAATCACGGTTCGTATGCCTTTATGTTAAATTGCATATTGAAGGATATAAAAAGAAATTTTATGAAATTAAAACACCCAACGTTTCTGATGTCGCTTATCGTGATGTTTTGTGGCAGGTGGTACTTAGTTACTTATATACGGAGGGTAAGTCTTGGTTCTCCAGAAAGCAATTCATTGCCTACACCTTAAAAGCTTTGGCAGCTCATTATTGTTTGGATTTGTCTTTGTTGGTTCGGTGGGTTACTTTTGCTGTGAATGAAATGGAATCTTTTCAAGCCTATAGGTTGGAGTTTACAGAACTATTGACAAAGATAGCGGAAGATAATCCTTATGTTAGTTTAGATAATACAGAAGCAAATACGATTATTTCAGTCCTTCAGACAAGTGTTCCTAATGTGCTTTTAAAAGAATATTTGCTGTCAAGAAACAATTTGATGTATGTTTTATCTCAAGAAAGTAATCTACATAGTATCGTTTCTGCTTTACCTGAAGATGGAATTAGAAAGATAATTGTTGCTCTTTCCTCTCAGGAAGCAAACTTTATTTTTTGTCTGGATGATTGTATTGAAAGGATAAAAAATAAAGGAGTATTGTCTGGTAAGTGTAATAATGAATATAGTCACATTAAATGGCAGTTCATTTTACAAATTGCCATCAATATGCCAGAAACAAGGTTTGACAGAGTTTCGTTTGTTCAAACTGTTATAAAGAATTTGGCTGATTATTATCATGTAGATTTTGTAGAGTTGTTAGACCTATTTCGTGATAGCTTAGAGAATCAAACAACTTCTTTGGAAGTAAGCTTATCCTCTGTATTGTCTAACCTTCATGCGTTATACGTAAAAGATGAATATGTAATACAAGAAAATCTTGGAACCGATAATTTGGTTGAGAAAGATTTGGAGAGGATTGTTCAAGATGTCACTCTTTTCGAAAAATTCTTTTCACATCATTCTATTGCAGAATTAGAACGGTTGATTTCAACTTTACATCTTGCGGATAATGCGTTTGTGGTTCATTATGCACGTAATCTGGAAAAACATAGAGATGGACTGTTGGAAGGAAAAGCGAATGAAGGATTCTCTTGTATAAAATGGAGAATTTTGTTCTCATGTTTAATGTTTCCTCATGGTTCAATCTATTCAAGAAAAATATATTTCCTAAAGGTTTTGAAAGAACTTGCTGCACATTATAATCTTTCTCTTTCAGAAGTATTAAAGTCATATTGGTTGGAGTTGAATGAAGCGGGGAAACAATCTGATATGGAAAGTCAAGACCTACTTGATGTGGTTAAAACATTATATATAGAGCTTATTCAAGAATCTCCTTCGATCTCTATGTCAGAAGAAGAGACTCGACAAATGCTTTTATTATCGTTCGGAAGGAATAATGTGCCGTCAGAATACCAGCGGAGATTATTGGTATATGCTATTACTTCTTATCCTCAATTGTTGTCTTCATTATGGAAGTCGGATTGCTTATCGAATAGTGAGATTCTTACGCTTTTAAGAGAAAATACGAAAACAATGTACTTGTTTTTAAAATCTATTTCTGATAGTAGAATAACTATAGTGTTGGAGGAGTTGAAAGAATTTTATCATCAACTCGTAAAGTGTGGAGCATCAACACTTATCTTGCAAGAATCAACAAAAACAATACTCTCCCGGTTGATACAATTGACGTCTAAATCCTATTTTTCATGGTCTGTATGTGAAATGAAAGAGTGTTTGCAAAATGTGGTTGATTTAAGTGCATTAAAGAAGGATCTTGAAAATCGGATGGGTTCAAATGATTTGAATAAGGATAAAAACCAAGTAGAAATAAGAGAAATAGTGAGGGAAAAACTGGAACAATTTCGTCCTACAAATGATTTGAAGGGAATTTTAGAAGATGAGGTCGTTAAACAGAAAGAATTGTGGGTGGTCGAGAATGCGGGACTTGTATTGCTGGCACCCTATCTGCCACGTCTCTTCCAGTATGCTGGATACCTCAATTCGGAAGGTAAGGATTTCCTGAATGATGAGAGTAGGATACGAGCCATATTTTTATTGCAGTACATTGTTTATGGGGAAGAGAGAGAACATAAAGAGGCTACATTGTTCTTAAATAGGCTTTTAGTGGGACTTAAGTTCACTTGCCCTATACCTCTATCGTGTAAGTTGACAGAGAATGAAATCAAATTGTCGGAGAGTGTGTTGGGAGACATAAAATATCAATGGACGAAGATGAGTCACACTTCAAACGAAGGATTCCGTGTCTCTTTCTTGCAGAGAACGGCTAATCTGAAATGTGAGAATGAAAGGACATGGCAGATGAATGTGGATAAACGTGCGTATGATGTTTTATTGGAGACGATTCCATGGAGTTTTAGAATGATAAAATATCATTGGATAGAGCGGTTGATTGTTGTGGAGTGGAATTATAAATAATAAATGTGGTGTCTATATGAATCAGATTGTTACAGTTCAATATATAAAATGGTTTCATAAAATTCTTGAAACGGCTATTGCTCTTTATTTTAATAACGATAGCGAATTTTCAAGATTGGAGGATGTCGAGTTCCCGACGGACAATCAATTGGAAGTCGAATTGGGACTTGACCACGTTACATTAGAAGAACGTGTTGTGATTCTGTTGGCTCTTATGCCACATATCTCTCCTCAATCTCTGGATATATTTTTTTCTGTAAATAAGAATACGGGCCGCCCTTATACTGAATTTGGTGGTTGGAAGGGAATGTCTCATGGGGGATTCTTGCCTACAGGAGAAACTGCCGCCTTTATTTTGGCTGGTGATGATATAGAGAAAAGAACTGTGGTGATGTCGTTATTTGCCAAAGAACATTGGTTTTATAAAAACAATATTCTCAGATTGGATGGGGCTAGTCATGGAGAACCTTTCCTTAGCGGACAGCTGAAGGTGACAGATGAATTTTTATCTAAGGTGTTATTTCATAGGGATTTTAAACCTACTTATAGCTCGGATTTTCCTGCTAAACTGATTGAGACAGAATTGAATTGGGAAGATTTGGTGGTTGATTATAAGGTTGAAGCATCGCTTGAAGAGATGAACACTTGGATTATAGGCCATCGTACCATCATGGAGGAGTGGGGGTTGAAAAAGTACTTGAAAAAAGGATATCGCGCATTGTTCTACGGACCTCCTGGAACGGGCAAAACATTGACTGCCACGTTGTTGGGTAAACGTAATAATATGGATGTTTATCGGGTAGACCTGTCCATGATTGTTTCTAAATATATAGGTGAGACGGAAAAGAATTTGGCTAAGGTGTTTGATTTGGCGGAAAGTCGGAATTGGATTTTGTTCTTTGATGAGGCTGATGCACTGTTTGGGAAAAGAACCTCAGGTAATACTTCTAATGATCGTCATGCGAACCAAGAGGTGGCCTTCCTCTTGCAACGAATGGAGGATTATGATGGAATCATCATTTTGGCGACAAACTTGAAAGCTAATATTGATGAAGCGTTTGCTCGAAGATTTCAGTCTATGGTTTATTTTCCAATTCCAGACGAACAACAGAGAGAATGCCTTTGGGAGAATATGTTGCCACAAAACTGGTTGGGTGATGACAAAAAGGAAATACTCTCGGAAGCTATTCAGAATGAACTTTCAGGTGGAAATATAGCAAATCTGATACGTAAATGTGCTATCCATCTGTATTCAACCAATAATAAAAAATTAACAAAAGAAATATTTCATAGGATAATCAATGAGAGATTGTAGTTTGAAAATAGTTGTTTTATACGTATGTCTGCTGTTGCCATCGCTTACTTGGGCGGGTGATCTTGGTAGTGCCTTTAGCAGATACTATCCGTTTTCTTCACAAACGGTGGAGGGATGGAATTATATACGTGAGCATTATGCTACGTTTCAACTTCCTGCACCTGAAATCGTTGTCCCAGAAGAGATAGAGAAGAAAAAGGACTCTGTGGAATTTGTCAGTATAATGTCTGAAGAAACTGAATACCTGACTATAGAAGTGGGTCAATATGAGCCAACAGAAGAGACAGAAGAGGAATCGGAAGAAGAGGAACCTGAACCTGTTTCGGAACCCGCAAAACCTGTAGTTGATGCAACTGATGAAAAGGCCGATTCTTTACCCGCCTTTCTTCGGTATGAAGTGGATTCCCTTGCAAAGGTGATAGGCAGTTATGATTATAAGAGGCTAACATTTTTTATAATTCCGTATTGGATGAGTGATGTGTATAAACATTTAGATCGACATTCGAATGCTTATTTAGATAATCATGAATCATATTTGGGTTATATCGTAGATCCAATGACAGGAGGTTCGCTTGTTGAAACTAATTTTAGTACATACATCAAGGATACAACTCAGAATTGGGAGGAAAAGAGGCAGACAGAGTTGCTTGTTATGTTCTCGGGAGATGTTTATACAGAGCAGTTTTTGTTATCAGACTCATCACAAAAGAGATTGATACTGAACTTGTTTGGAGACTCTATGAGTGTTCTTCGACATGAACACGTCAGTGGCGTTAATTTTTATTTTCCAGATTATCGATTTGATAGACCCAGAGAGATGGCGAAGTTTGTTAAGACGATAAGTTTGGTGGTGGATAGCTTTGTAGATAAAACAGACGGATATTATATGTTCGGAGCCAAGGAACCCACACACAAAAATTTGGAATTGAATCTGATGTTCAATTATGAGGAGAAGACGAAGCATTATAATTACATCTCAGGTTTGCAATGCTTTGTGGATGCTATCTATTTTGCTGATTTTGATGAATTCGGATTGCCAGTTCGAATGATTAAGGACAATGGCTCCGTTGATACAGCATCGATACTATCTCGAATAATCAATCCCTTTTACTTGTTTCATTTCAAGACAAATGAGGTGGATGAAACATCCAGAACAGATTTGGGAAAATTGATAAAATGTGATTATAACTCAGGTATATGTGGACTGTTTTTAATCATTGAAATTGTTTTATTCCTTCTTATCATTGTTTATATTGTTCTTAATTTCACATCAACCGAAATGAATTTGTGGAAGTCTGTTTATCCGACGTTGTTTGTTTTAGTGCCGATAACATTGGTTTCAGAATTAGTTGTCTTCTTTTTCTGTTTCTTGGAAGCCTTGTCGCCCCAAATCATTTTCATCAAAATAGAGAATAGTTATACTGAAGTATTCAAATTAATGTTTTTGCCTATTATTCCGATTGTTATATATCTTGTATATCAGAGAGTGAAAGCGAATTCTATTTTACCATAAAAAACCGAAAGTTATGTATAGTGTAGAAAATAAATCAGAAGAATCCCATGCTATTCAGAATAGTGCAGGAAAGCATGTGCCTACGGCACAGTTTAAAGATAAAAGATCCCAAACCCCAAATGTGACAGAAATAAGTTCGACAGCTCAGTTAGAAAAAAAAGAAAATTTGACGGGTATGCCAGATAATCTAAAGGAAGGCATTGAAAGCCTCTCTGGTTTCTCCATGGACGAAGTGCGTGTGCATTACAACAGTAGTAAACCTGCCACCGTCCAAGCGCTAGCTTATACGCAAGGCACTGACATTCACGTAGCCCCTGGTCAAGAAAAACATCTTCCGCATGAAGCATGGCATGTCGCGCAACAAATGGCTGGACGTGTGTCGCCTACAACGAATATCAATGGAATGCCGGTGAATGATAATGTGGAGCTGGAACGGGAAGCGGATTTGATGGGGGAGAAGGCGGTGCAGTGTAAGATGAATCGTACGAATTCTTCTTTAATACATACGGCAGTATCGGGAGAATCCGTTCAACGCGATACAGATGATAGTCAGACGGATACTAGTGAAATTGATGCGGATGAAGTTGAGGTGGTTGATGTTGTACCATTGCCGAATATGGAGAAGGTTAAACCTGATTGTTTTATTTTTTATCATGAGACAGAATCAAAGAATAAACATATAAAAAAGGATGCAGATAGACTTAAAAAAAGGAGATCTAAAAACCGCTCTGTTAGAGAGGCTGATCTAATGAGCGATAAAGAAGGCAACGGCGAAATTAAAAACGATGAGAGTATTATAATAGTTTCTCATGGTTCAAGGTTAAATGGCAAAAATGTATGTAATGAATTTGCGGGGTATAATCCAGATAAATTGGCATATGTGATATTTTATAAAATAACGAAAGGACAGACTAAACCATTTCTCTACCAAGGAGAAATTTTTTTAGATGGTTGTTATACTGGAGAACCTCAACCTCAAGGAAAGCTTTTTGATGGATCATCTTATGCAGAAAGATTTGGACAATCTTTGTTAGAATGGGTCGAATATGATTATGATACGTATCCGGGAAAATACAAACTACAGAAGAAACCTTCTTCTTTTACTGTAAAAGGTAATTTGGGAGCAGCTATGACATCTAAGGATGGTAGAGAACTGGTTGAATTAGATAGCCAAAACCGTTCTTTCTTCGAATCAAATATTCCGCATACAAATCATCCTTACCGTTATTTAAATGCCTTGCATGATGAGAGTTTGAAGAAGAGAAAGGGAAGTCAATTTGGTGGAAGCATGGGAAAAGTGAAGTATGTGTTTAATTATAACTGGAATAAAAGTACGAAAGATGTATAGGGTAAGTATTTATGGATCCAGAAAGGAAAACATTCAAAAGTTCTTCTTGTACTCTTCAACAGAAAAGTATAGGCACAGGTAGCTTCAGCATTGTGGACAACCGTCAATGTTATTTGTCTGACATCCCTTTGCAAGTGAAATATAGTTCGTTTTAACACACATAAAAAAGACGATATGTATAGTATAGAAAACAAATCAGAAGAATCCCGTGCTATTCAGAATAATTCAGAAAAGCATGTACCTGCTGTACAGTTTAAGGATAACAGATCTTTAAGTGCAGTAGAAGTGGGGCAAAACACAGCTCAGTTAGAAAAAAAGAAAATTTGACAGGTATGCCAGATGACCTAAAGGAAGGCATTGAAAGCCTCTCTGGTTTCTCCATGGACGATGTGCGTGTGCACTACAACAGCAGTAAACCTGCCACAGTACAGGCGCTCGCTTATACGCAGGGAACTGACATCCACGTAGCCCCTGGTCAAGAAAAACATCTCCCACATGAAGCATGGCATGTTGCGCAACAAATGGCTGGACGTGTGTCGCCTACAACGAATATTAATGGCATGCCGGTGAATGATAATGCGGAGTTGGAGCATGAGGCGGATGTAATGGGGGAGAAGGCGGTAATGCAGAGAAAAACTGAAGAAGTGAGTAATCAAAAAAATGGTTTGTTAATCAGTAAAGATTGCGTACAAAGAATATCTATAAAAAAGACTCAAAGGAAATTTAGGGATAATCATTTATGGAATGGGAAAAAAACTTATGGAGCAGATTTAGGCCATCGTACTCCTGCGGCTGTTTTGAAAGCTCGTTCTAAAAATCCGAATTTTCCTGGAGTTAATTCAATGGTTCATATTGAAGATTTTAAAAAATTGGATAATTTAAATGAAGGCGAGAATTCAAGGACAGCTCCAGCGACAAGTTTTTCTTATGTCTATTCTTCAAGTGGTAAATGTTATATAAAAAAAGAATCAGGTTCTGTTCAAATACGATTTGATGATTGGGGAAATGCGGCGCATATAGATGAGAAAATTGGTCGTAAATAAAAATTGAGGGCGATAATGCAATAATTATCCCCTCTTGGGTTTTTATAAAAAACAGATTAATGTTATTCTTGAATAAACTAAAAATGCTCTAGTGCATTCTGGCTATAATCCATATCGAAAAATAATTATATTGTACTTGATTTAATCAAGTTTTTAAAGCTTCGTAAAGGCGTGAACTCTCGTGAAGACTTCTGTCTTAGGCTCGTTTCTTTTGGGGTCCGTATGAAGTTCCCAAATCGGTAGATCCGCTTCTTATGAACGCTTTGGAGTGCTTGCATGTAAGTAATGAGAGTTCTGAGCTTTTGAAAACTATGGGGCAATACATGTTCGACGAAATGCATGTATGTGATGATGATCATAGCTGAGGATTTCCTCAAGATAAAAGTAAAAGGTGGGACTTCAATAATAGACTGTTTAATACATTTCCCCATCTCTGATATATCACTTTGTGCCCCCCGAAAAAAATAACAGGCTGAACCACAACCAAGGTTCAGCCTGTCCCCTTTATCAATTACCCAATCTGTGCAGAGCGGGAATCTTTAACAACTCCATCTTGCAAGATGGATGCGTTAATTGATTTCGCTCTCGCTGTCGGTTTCAACGGAATCAACACATAACCTTCGTCGCCCGAGCGTGCTAAGATCTTCTTCTTATAGAGCATTCTGAACGAACCGCCATAGTTGTAGTGCAACATATATTGGATATCCTGATTTGTCGCATTCAACCATGAGACCTTGAGTATTATCTTGTCGTTGGCTTCTGTTTTTCTACAGTTTTTCACGCGACCGATATTCACGCCATCACTTTCTCGATAGAGGTCAATCTGTACATTCGCCCCTTGAATAATCGCTTTAACTCGTGTGACTTCATTCGAACTATCGGCAATTGTTAATGTCTTTTTGGGCCTTTCAACATCTGTTCCATTGAGGTCAAGCTCCTTGGTAAACACATATTCCTGTTCTGCTTTGTATTGTTTGTACGAATCGCCAAGTGCGTCTTCAAAAATCTTCGTATTACTGTTAAATGTTTTGCCTAATTTAATAGTCGCTTCCCATTTCTGATTACGAGCAATCTCTCCAAATACACTTGTGTTGTCAAGTACACTTACTTCCTGACTGCCTTGAAAGACAGGTTGCTGACAGCCTTGCATATCTAACGACGGATTCTTTTCATAATAATCTCGCTCCGTCAGAACATACGGACGTACACTTCCTTTCATCACTACCCAACGACCTGGTCCTTTCTCTGGCTTTAAAATAAAGGCATTAGGGAATACTACCGTTTTGCCTTCAACACTGGCAAGTAGGTTGCTCTTCAATGGCATCTTTTTGCGTAGCCTTGAAAATCTGGCACTGAATATTCCTTTGCCCGATTTGCGCAAATATTGTACATTCATAAAAGCTTTTGGATCATCATATTTCTCTAAGGTTATACGATATACTTGATACTTGCCGATTTCCCATCCAGATAGAATGAATGGACTGTTCTCTGGAATAATATCCTGAATAAGCGACTTCGTCTTCTTGCAAGGATTCAGAATGCAGTTTAACTCGTTAATTGTTTTTTGAATATCATCGAAAACCTCTTTGAGATAGTCTTGTTTGCTGACAGGTTCGTAGGTTGCAGGATTAGTATTGGATGTGGTTTTTAGCAAATATCCGCAATGTTTTGTGTCATCGTTATAGCTTATGTAGGCATACGTAATTTCAGGTTTACACATCCAAGAGTGAATCAACATCTCTCTTTGGAAACAAGCATTGTAGCTCACTTCATTCAATTGTTCACTTGTAGGAACAAATCTCTCTTCTTTCGTTTTACCTTTGTCATCTGGTCTGTTTATCACATAATTGTTCCATTTGTATTGCGTTGCCATAAAAGGATGTATACCTTCGTTAGGGTTCGATAGTATGGCGGCGCGAACGTTGTTGATATCGAATATCAATCGAGCGAATGGTGTTATTTCAGGAATATAGGTCTTCCAGTTATCCATCGAATCTTTTTCGAAGGCATCTAATTTTAACGTGTATAAACATGGATTGGAACGCATACCAGTAGGTAAGGTGACACTGCCTCCTAAGTAGGTTTCAAACTCGCTGCCGTTTTGGTGATGATTGATGTATCCAGCTTGATTGTTGATTGCATGTAGGGAACGGATGGCCTTAGGAAAATGTTTACGAATCGGACCTGCAAGATATTTGTCGAGTAGTCCAGCATAATATTCCATCATCACACAATCCCATATGTTGATGTTGCGTCTTTGTGCATAAGTGCTAGATAGATTGTAGCCGGAACTGCTTTCCCATTTTTGATTTGTACTATGCTTACACCATTTGACATTGTTTAGCATAAGAGCATTGCCTTTAGTGTCTTCAAACGCATAACCTCTTTCCTCAAGTTTGTCGTAAATCATCCGATACCTTTCCGTTTCTTTCCCTTTTCGGTCTTTTACTGCTTCCCAAATACTTTCCCAGACTTGGTCTCGTGTGGATTCAATCAAATTATCCGATGATTTATCTCCGCTTATATAGATGATACGATGTTTCCCGAGTTCATTGGCTGTGTTTCGCATTCCTTCAAAGTCACAGTAAATATAATCGACATTGATATGGTATCTCTTCTTGAGTGCATCAAACACCTTGTCCAACAGATTCTGTAAGGCTTCACAACCCGAGATAGGACCATCTGGCTTTTCTTCACTTCTTACATTCTTGTTCGAATATAGTTTACATAACTGGTCACAATAATTCCCGATTATTTGTTCATCGTCATTCTTGATTTTTGGGTTGTCATAGTGAGTAGGTGCATCATAAAAGATATATCCATCTCCACATAATCCTTTTTGTTGGTTATCATCAAAATAAACCATTGAACAGAGGTAATTCTTCTTTTTCTTGATTAGGATCTGTTCTTCATGATACTTTGCTTCTGCTTCGTCTTTTCTTTTTTGATATTCTTCATCACTTTCACCATCTTTCTGTTTGACATTTTCCTTTTCGCATTTTAATTGGTCCGCAAGTTGGATGGGTCCACCCATCAACAGTTCAAATGCACTACCTTCGACAGAAACACTTCGATGTCCTCTTGGCATTACCATAAGTGCTCTTGCAATCTTCTCAGCGGCTTCTTCGGGACTTGTTGTTTCAAAGCTATCGGTGGTTGGGTATATTTCTTGCAGTGAAAAATTGTCATATAGGTTAGGGTGTTTACTGTGTCGGGTACAAAGTTCCTGATTCTTTGGGTCTGACGTTCCCAATTCGCTGTCAAAATCAGATCCGTAGTACTCTTCTGGTTTTATAAGACAGTTCTGATTCCACAAAAGTACATCCTTGTCCTTAGTTTTTTTGAATACAGGGACATTGATTTTACATTTTCCAATGAGGTTGAAGTGTTTTTTGACATAGCCTAAGGCAGAATAGTATTGTGAAATGTTGCCTTTCTGATTAAAGAAATAATCCAGATCTTCCGATCCAAATAATTTCATGAAAGCAGGGTTGAGTTCTTTTGTCTGTTTCTCTTTTGGAAGGTAGAAATAGGCTTCATATTCTTGGTAATCACGTTTTCCTTTTTTTACCTTTCTTAGACTTCGTTTGTTTGAAAGTCGAGAACAATCACTCCAGATGAACATTCCGCCACTGACGGGTTCGTCATTATGCATTAGCTTGCCAAATTTTACTCTAGCACGTGCTAGTGGATCACCTTCGTATAGCGCTTCTACAACTGGATATTCTGTAATATAATAGGTGTTCTTATCATATTCATGAAGAACAACGTCAAGTCCAGTTGCAGCGTTCTTTGGATCTAATTTTGAAACTACTGCAAAGTACAAATCATCCTTGGATGGATCCAAATGAAAGAAATTCAGAGGGACATCCATCTCAATAGATTCTTTAAATTCGTTAATAGCCACAAATGGAGTTTTAATTATGTTGAGTCCGATTCTGGAACAATGTATTCCAGTGATGCCTGGATCATTTTCGTCTTCATTCGGAAAAACAATCTTTGTGTCTTGAAATTGCGGGTTATCCTTACTTGTATGGAAAAAACTTGCTATAGGCCACTTCCTCATGGTTTCGTTTAACCCTTCCGTAACGTCATTTTTCCTAATTTCCACTTTTTTTACTTCGGGAGAAACTTTAAAGAAATATACATAATATGAGCTATTAGCTTTCTTTTTATAAAAATCTCCTCCACTGTTAAATGTGAAGCTAGACATATAATGATCTGCCTGTACATGTTTTTTATTGGTATCAAGATCCCGTAGATGCTTGATAATAGTGATTTCTTGTTCCATAAAGTATTTATATTATATTTGTTTATAGACAAATATAAATGATTTAAAGAGTTGTTACAATGATTTTGTTTAAAAATTTATTTTATTATTATTGGATATTTGCTTTGTATAAATAAAATAATAGAAATTTTATCAATGTGATTTTTTGCGTATTTGTTGGTTTAGTTTGTTTTAGTAAAAAAAAGACGCACATATTGTACGTCTTTTCCCGTTTTGTCTTGAATAAAATTTATTTTATAACCTTGGATATGATCCATAATAAAAGAATGGCACCTAATACGGCTACAATTAATTGACCGATGATACCTCCGAAGCTGATTCCCAATATACTAAAAATCCAACCGCCTAAAACTCCTCCGACGATACCAATGATAATGTCTAGTATAAGTCCCTTACCTGAACCAGAGAAAATTTTGCTGCCTAAGAATCCTGCTATGGCACCAAGCAATAGTGATAATAATATTCCTTCCATGTTTAATTAAATTAAATTGTTTGACTTTTCAGATTTTTTTTGAAAAATCCGATTGATTATTACGCGACTAAAGTAAAGAAAATAATTTCTTTTTGCAAGTTTCTATTGGGTATTTTTATGATTTGCTTTTTGATAAAAAAAGCATCGATTTTGAGAAACCGATGCTTGTATATTTGAGAATTGTGAGATTAACTTCTTACCTGACCATTTCCCTTGATAATCCATTTGCAGGTGGTGAGTTCCTCCAATGCCATAGGACCACGAGCATGCATTTTTTGAGTGGAGATACCGATCTCTGCGCCTAGTCCGAATTGTGCTCCATCCGTCCATGCAGTAGATGTGTTTGTATAGACGCATGCAGCATCCACCATCTGATCGAACAATGCGATGTTTTTTTCATTCGTACTGATGATGGCTTCGCTATGCTTTGAACTATATTGTGCAATATGCTCCAATGCGGCATGAATGTCTTTTACGGTTCGAATGGCCATCTTCAATGACATGAATTCCAGTCCGAAGTGCTCTGGTGTGGCATGTTCCAAATAAGGATATTTACCATCCAATGCTTTGTATGCTGCTTCGTCGGCATAGATAATCACATTTTTGGTAGCCAGTTTCTCGCACAAGAATGGAAGATCATTTAATCTCTTCTCGTTGATTAGCACGCAGTCGAGTGTGTTGCAGACACTTGGACGACGTGTCTTTCCGTTGAAGATGGCATTTGCTCCAATTGTAAGGTCACACTCTTCGTCAATGTATGTGTGGCACACTCCAGCTCCTGTTTCGATAACTGGAACCATAGCGTTCTCTCTTACAAATTTGATAAGTCCGGCGCTACCTCTTGGTATGATTAGATCAACATAGCCAACAGCGTTTAGCAACTCTCCGGTCGCTTCACGTCCTGCAGGTAATAAAGCTACAATGTTTTCGTCCAATCCTTTCTTTTTAAGAACAGAATGAATGATGTTTACGATGGCTACGTTTGAATTGTAGGCATCGGTTCCACCCTTCAAAATACAGGCATTGCCAGATTTGAAGCAGATAGAAAATACGTCGAAACTAACATTGGGTCTTGCTTCGTATATGATGCCGATTACACCCATAGGAACACTGATCTTTTTTATCTTTAATCCGTTCGGACGTTCTATCTCTTTCAGTGTTCTTCCAAGAGGAGAGGGGAGTGTGGCTACGTTTCTGATATCGGATGCTATCCCCTTGATACGCTCTTCGGTTAGCATTAATCGATCATACATAGGATTACTTTTCTCCATCTTATCCAAGTCTTTTTGATTTTCGGATAAAATGTAATCGACTTGATTCTCTGCCTCGTCAGCCAATGTGTTCAGAATGTCATTGATTTGACTATCTGTCACTTTGTTGAGGCTTTTGGATGCTGTTTGTACATCCTTGAATATAGCTGTTAGATCCATATTTCTGACGTAATTTAGAACTTACCTAAAACAAATATAAGTAATCGCAATGGATAATTGGTTTCTTTCCTTTTTTGCCAATCAATTTCCGAGCATCGTCACTTTTGTATTGTGCTTTACCCACACCGAGTTGATTGTCCTCTTCATCCATTACTTTCACTATATCATCTTTTTCAAAATCTCCATCGATTCTTACTACTCCCACGAACAAGACGGATGATGCTGAATCCCCTTCTATTAGGGCTTGCTTGGCACCTTCGTTGATGATGACTTTGCCTCGAGCAAATCCATCGCTGTGGGCAATCCACTTCTTGATACTGGTGGCAGGTTCTTTGGAAGGTAGGAAACGGGTGCAGACCACATCCTCATTAGAGGTTAAGAGTTTTAATAGGATATCGTCTTTTTTCCCGTTGGCAATGATCACTTCTAACCCCTCGTCAGCCACTTTGCTTGCTATGTGAGTTTTGGTTTGCATACCACCTCTTCCATAGGATGACTTGGAGGTTTGGATATAGTTGGAAAGATCTCGTTTGCCTGGATATACTTCTCTGATGACGGAAGAACTTGCATCTGACGGATTGCCATTGTAAATTCCATCGATGTTACTCAGTATGATTAACTTTTCTGCTCCCATCATTGTTGCCACCATGCCTGATAGTTCATCATTGTCGGTGAACATTAGTTCGGTGACTGAGATGGTGTCATTCTCATTGACGATAGGTACAACTCTATGTTGTAACATCACCTCCATGCAGTTACGCTGATTTAGGTAGTGGGAGCGTGTGCTGAGACTCTCTTTGGTGGTTAATACTTGACCACAAACCAAACCTTCCTCTTCGAAGAAGGTATGGTAATGGTTGATTAACTTTGCTTGCCCAATGGCAGAGAATAGTTGACGAGCAGAAACAGCATCCAACTTGTCGTCAGTGATCAACGAACGACCAGCTGCCACAGCACCTGATGAAACCATGATGATCTCAAATCCTTGTCTGTGTAAAGTTGATACTTGGGAAACAATCTGCTTGATTCGGGACAAATCTAATCCGCCCTCTTTTGCTGCTAATACGTTACTCCCAATCTTTACTGCAATGCGTTTCTTCATTCTCTATTCTTATTTCTTGTTATCTCTCAATTCGGAACGTTTGATTTTACCACTGATGGTCTTAGGCATTTCGTCCACGAACTCTATGATACGAGGATATTTGTAAGGCGCTGTCGTTTTCTTAACGTAGTCTTGAATGTCTTTGATTAAGTCGGCATCACCTTTACCTTTATACTCTTTTGTTAATACGATGGTTGCTTTTACCACTTGTCCACGAATCTCGTCAGGAACACCTGTGATGGCACATTCCAAAACGGCTGGGTGGGTAAGCAATGCACTTTCCACCTCGAATGGACCGATACGGTAACCGGAACTCTTGATGACATCATCTGTACGTCCGACAAACCAGAAATATCCATCCTCATCACGCCATGCGATATCTCCTGTGTGATATACACCGCCAGCGAGACATTCGTCTGTCTTCTCCTGATCGCGATAATATCCTATGAAAAGTCCGACTGGCTTTTCTTTTTCAATACGGAAGACAACCTCTCCATGTTCACCATCCTCTACAGAGTGCCCATCTGGAGCAATCAAATCGATGTTGAAGATTGGATTAGGTCTTCCCATTGAACCTGGTTTTGGTTCCATCCATGGGAATGTAGCAATGGAAACGACGGTTTCTGTTTGACCAAATCCTTCCATCAATTTGATGCCAGTCTCGTTGTAGAAATCTTGATAGATAACTGGGTTCAATGGTTCTCCTGCAATGAAGCATTGCTTCAAGGAGGATAGGTCGTAGTTCTTCAGACCCTCTTTCATCATGAAACGGAAGACGGTTGGAGGTGCACAGAATGAATTGATATGGTATTTCTCTATGATAGCGAGCATATCGGCAGGGTTGAATTTTACGTGGTCGTACACGAAAACGGTTGCACCAGAAATCCATTGTCCATAAAGTTTACCCCATGCACATTTACCCCATCCTGTATCGGCAACTGTGAGGTGTAGGCAGTTCTCATTCAAGTTGTGCCAATATTTACCCGTTACGATGTGACCAAGAGGGTAGGTGAATGAGTGAACCACCATCTTAGGGTTGCCAGTTGTTCCTGATGTGAAGTATAGCAACATCATATCATCGTTGTCGTTACGTGCAGGTGGCACGAAAGCAGGTGCAGAATTTATTCCTTTGTGGAAATCTTCCCATCCCTCTGGAACGATAGGACCAATGGAGATTCTGAATTTTAATGATGGAGATTCTGCCACAGAATCGTTGACGTGCGTTGTGATGATCTCATCTCCGTAAGCAACGATTGCTTTGATATCTGCCGCATTACAACGATAAACAATATCTTTTTTCGTTAAAAGGTGAGTGGCAGGAATGACAACTGCACCAATTTTATGAAGAGCAATGATGGAAAACCAGAATTCATAGCGACGTTTAAGAATTAACATCACCATATCACCCTTACCAATACCTAGGGATTGAAAATAGGAAGCCGTTTTGTCTGTTTCGCGTTTCATATCAGCAAACGTGAAATCAATGTGCTCTCCCTTGTCGTTTGTCCAACAAAGCGCCACTTTGTTGGGTTCTTCTTTTGCCCATTCATCCACAACGTCATATCCGAAGTTGAAGTGATCAGGTACTACTAGTTTAAAGTTCTCTTTGAAGTCCTCGTAAGAATCGAACTTCACTCTATTGACAAATCGTTCTACCATATATGTAGCTTTGAAAAAATTCGGTTATAAAATGATTGCGAGGAATTTGACGGTTTGGTTGTTTAACGCCTTCATTCCGTGAAGCTTATTTGAGTCGAAGTAGATGCTGTCTCCTTCGTTGAGGGTGAGCTCTTTCCCGTTGATACTGATGAGCATACTGCCTTCCAATACCATGTTGAACTCTTGGCCTGGGTGTGAATTTAGGTGAATAGGTGCATCGTTAGGTTCTACTGTTACGATGAACGGATCAGCCTTGCGATCGATAAATCCAGCAGCCAAAGATTGGTATTTGTAGGCTTTTGTGCGTTCCATGGCAGTACCTTTTCCTTTACGTGTGAGGTAATAGGTATTCATGTGTGGGTCTTCTCCAAAAAGAAGAGCAGTCATCTCAATGTTACACTTCTGCGAAATTCGGTGAAGAATGCTGACTGGGATGTCTTTCTCTCCACTTTCGTAGGCAGCGTACTCAGAAGGATCAATGGCACAAATCTCTGCCATTTGCTCTACTGTCATCTCAAGATCTTCACGCAAACCTTTCATGCGCAAAGCTATTTGTTTGATTTGTTCGTTTACCATAAAAAATTATATAAGTTAGTGAAGGTTATACGTGAGTTAATTATTTGCTTTAATGCCTTTGATGACGGCGTTAGTGAAGCCGTATTCTTCCATCGCATTAAGCCCCTTGATTGTCCATCCACCAGGTGTGGTGACTTTGTCTATTTCAAATTCTGCATTTGTCTTGTTCTTAAGAATTAACTCAGCAGCACCAATCATGGTTTGTGCAATCACTTCTTGTGCGATGTCTGGTCGAATACCCAACTCGACAGCTCCTTCTGTAGCGGCACGTAAGTAACGTAGTGCGTAAGCAATTCCACATGATGATACATTTGTGAATGCACTCATTTGTTTCTCAGGAATAGTAATAGCCCGACCTAACTTGTTGAAAAGACCTAATACAAAGGCTTCTTGTTCTGGACTTGCGTTGAGTGAACTAACGAAATTCATTCCAGCAAGAAGTGCTACAGCTGTGTTTGGCAACACTCTGAACAAAGAATAGTTCTTTCCAATTTTTTCTGCAATGTGACTTAATTCAACTCCAGCAGCAATAGAAATAATCGTCTGATGAGGGTTAATAGCGGATTTAATACCATCAAGAACAGTGTCTACCAACCATGGTTTAACTGCAATAATAATGTAATCTGCTTTCTTGGCAGCTTCGCAGTTGTTGGTGGTAATGAAAATGTTCTTGTTAATTTTGGAGATGTTCTTTAGTGTCTCCTCACTGGCATCAGCAACGAAAAGTTCGTCTGCTTTGCATGCCTTGCTAAGGTATAAGCCTTTTACGATGGCGCCTCCCATATTGCCGGCACCGATGAATGCTATTTTCATAAGACGAAAATTATTAATACATTTCTTAAATCGTGCAAAGATAGTGATTTTGTGACAAATTCGTATTGTCAAATAAAGTTTTCTTGTGGGTGGGGAAAATGATTTGTTTTAAAATTCTGTCGATAGGTTAAATGTATCGTTGATGTTTATAGTTTTGCTCTGGTGCAGATAAAGTTTGAGGGGGTGTCAAGCTCGGAAAAATCTTGACACCCCCTCGTATGAATTATCATTTAATCTTAATGATTTCGATGGTTCCTGTAACGTAGGTTCCGTTACCCATTCTTACTTGGTGGTAGTAGACTCCTGGATCAGCTATGCCTCCTCGGAAGCTTCCATCCCATCCATTGTCTCCCTCAAATACCTTTTGTCCATATCGGTCGAAGATTACTACGTGATGATGTTTCATGAACACATCATTCAAGCCATCTTTCGTATGTGGAGTAAAGGCGGTAGGTATACCATCCAATACCGCAACTCGTGTTAATCCGCTTGGTACAGAAGGACATACACCATCCGTAATGGTTACATAGTAGTAGGATGTGTCTATTGGCGAATCGCTAATCTCTGTACTTTCTCCACGATCTACAATAGAAAGCATCTGATCTGGTCTGTCATCCCAATTGTTGAAGACAAACTCTTCGTGTTCTGTTGCACTGTTGAACTCCTTCATGTCATAGTCTCCAACCACTTTGTACCATGTCAATTGCTTGTAATCATATCTCGTCTCGGCAGACAATGAGATACTCTCACCCAACCAAATTCTTGCTGGATCGTTAGGATCTGTTTTAATGAAGATCTCCTCTGGTTTGTAACGCTTGTGTACATCGAATAGGATAGAGTCTCTTGAGAACAAGAGGTTAGCTCGTAATAATTCTAATGCAATAGAATCATTGTCAAGGAACGCAAGTGAATCCTCCGTCGTCATTTGGAATCCTGTATTATTGCAGAATGCTAAATGTGTGTTGAGTGATGAGGATGTACCACATTCGTTTTCTGCATATAGAACAGCTGACAGATTATTGTCATTGTATGAAATTAATCCTCTTACTGAGTCTTTGAAGTCAAATAATAGATCATCTTTCTTCCAATAAGTTCTCAAACTGTCTGCTCCCATATTGTCAATGCAATTGATGTATGGGTCTAAGTCAACCTGATTCTTCTCGCAGATGGATACGACCGCAGATTCGAGAGAGATCTTTGGACGCTCTTTTATGTTGACGAAGATAGTAGCTGTATCGGAACATCCTGACGTTGTATCGGTAACAACCATCGTATAGTAGCCTGACTCACTGCGTTGTGTCAACTTCGTCAATTCAGCTGCAGCTTTGTCCGAACTACCGAAGATGGATGCAACATCCTCAAATAGGTGCCAGTAGGTCTTCTCGTTATCACTGAACATCAAGTTCTCAACCTTAGGCTCCTTGCCACGATAGTACTCGTATGCAAATGTACTATTGATGATTACTTTCTCATGAGTCCAATCGTCGATAATTACGAGACTTCCAGATGCTGATCTGATCTTCTGACTTGCCAATGAAATACCTTGATCATCGGTGATACATGAGTCAACATTCGTAGCATACAATTTGGCAATCTCTTTTGCATATTGAACGAATACCTTCTTGCTCAAACTGTCAACGTTGCCCGTTACGTCATATACATAAATCATAACATCTGTTGGCTCGCTTACAATAGTTCCTGCTGCTGGTACTTGTACGATTGTCAAGCTCTCAGAACAGTTATCTGAAGCAAATGCTTTAACCTTTTCTGCGTAACTTGGAATCTTGAATGTACAATGTCCTTCAAGATCAGCTAAATCGTACTCATCCCAATCGCTTGGAACATCCAACTTAGGACTGATGGTATCTCTGACGAGAATCATCTGACGTTGCTCTCTAGTGTTTCCACAACGGTCTTTTGCAATGTATGTTCTTACAATTTCGTAATTGTAATATGCATAGTCCTCAGCATCCAAATTTCTATTGTTAGTCTCCTTAATCTCGATGATTGGAGATGGATCACAATTGTCGGTTGCATTGATGCTGATAATGTCAAATATAGTATCTGTACAACTTAACACAGTATCTTGCAATGCTCTGTCGAAGATAGGTGCTATTGTATCTCTTACTGATACAGTCTCTTCGCATGTGATGTCATTGCCACGAAGATCGGTTACGTGATAGATACGAGTTACAGTCATATTGCAACTGTCATTGTTGTGAATGTCTTCAGAACGGAATGAGTCTAATATGATCTTTCTTTCGTTTGGTATGTAACCTCCATTGGCTTTGAACTCATCAAATGTCTTGTAAGCTTCTGGTATATCATCGATACATGAGAATACCTTTCCGTCTAATGTGCCAGGACAAGTGAGTGGCTCTATAGTCCAGCCTTCAACAATCAAGACTTGTGGACATTGACTGCTGTTGCCTGCCTTGTCTGTGTATGTCCAGTTGATGATTGTCTCACCTAATGGATAGATGCTCTCCATTGGTTGATTGTCTTCTCGTGAACCTTCTGCTACAATTGTACCATCACATTCGTCTTCGTAGGTTGGTGCCTTCAATCCTGCTTCTACAGCCTCTTGATATGTGATAGAATCGAAGTAGGTTGAATTCTCTGTAATCTTAACTCTGATTGTATCCAAATCACATATAGGTGTTGGTGCCTTGACATCAACTACGGTTACCTTCTGTACACATGTGTCAGATATGTTACCTGTTGGATCGGTTGCATACCACTTAACTTCTGTCGTTCCGATAGGGAAGTTATGTGAAGCGGATCCTTGGTATTCGATAAATTCTTCTCCATCTATGCTGTAGTACAATTTCTCAACGCCACATTCGTCGATTGCTGTTGGCGTAGATAAGAAGTTAACCGTATCACATGCAACGATAGACATTGTTGTGTCGCTTGCACTTTGAATACTAGGTTTCTCTGTGTCATTGATTGTGTAGGTGTAGCTCCATGTACTATTTAAACCACAATCAGAATAGTGATATTCGTATGTGACAGTTCCTTGTACATTCTCTTTTCCTGCTACCCAATTTTCAATCTTGTTTAATGTTGGTATTACATTTTCACCGCAACTATTTATTGCGTTAGGTGCTTCTGGAACGATTGTGTCACCAACACATGCGATAGTTGAACTTGTTTCATGTCCAACACTTTGGATAACAGGGTTCTCTTTAACAATGTGACATGTATATACCCAGTCGTGAGAGTGGTTAGCACAGTCAGTGTAGGTATAGGTGTATGTTACATCACCTTCACATTCTGGAGCTTCACTGATTACAGGACCACTAACCGTTGCGACACCGCAAACTGCATTGACAGTTGGAACAATAGGCTCCTTGATGTCAGCCACGCAATTGACAGTTGTATCCGCATTAGCAGGGATCGAATCACTGAAGTCTGGAACTACTACATGGTAAGTGTATACCCAGTCGTGAGAGTGGTTAGCACAATCCGTGTAAGTATATGTGTAAGTAACATCACCTTCGCAAGCAGGAGAATCACTAACAACTGGACCGTTAACCTCAGCCACACCGCAAACTGCATTAACTACAGGAGCTGTAGGAATTGTAATGTCAGCCACACAATTAACAGTTGTATCCGCATTAGCAGGGATAGAATCGTTAAAGTCAGGTACCACTACATGGTAAGTGTATACCCAGTCATGTGAGTGACCTGCACAATCCGTGTATGTGTAAGTGTAAGTA
>JAFZLC010000036.1 GCA_017551675.1 Paludibacteraceae bacterium
ATTTCTCATACGCCTCATTAATCTTCATCATCATCTTCTCGCACTCATCCATTCGATCGGCGTTCTTAGGTAGGTCGGGGTGGTGCTGCAAGGCTAGTTCGTGATAAGCACGTCTGATTTCCTCGTAGGAGGCATTCTCCTCTAGACCTAAGGTGGTGTAATACTCTTTTAGAGAGTACTCATATTTGTTTTTTGAACTGTTGCTTCTCTTCTCGTATTCATCAAATTCAGTGCGCAGGGGCTCATATCGCTTCTTAAAATAGTTGATGTAATGTTTATTGAACTGGATTTGCACCATTAGTTGCATCAAAAGATTCCATTCATCTTTATGGATGCCATCATCCAAGATGACAAATTGAAATAAACTATTGATAATTTCTTTCTGAGAGGCTAATTCTTTCTCTTTCAATTGATTTGCAGCGTCATTCCAATCCTCTTCACTACACTCTCTATTGAAAAAATATTCTGAAATCGAGTCATCATCAAGGCCGAACCATTCTTTAAACAACTCAGTTTGCGAAGATTTCGCATCTGGATTCAACTTAGCAAAACGTTGTAACAAAGGAACATACTTTATATCATAAAGCATGAAATCATGACGGCTTTTAGCCTCTTGTTTGCTAATATGATATTTAGAACAATTTATTTTCTCGACAATATGATATCCAACTACTATAGTAAGAACAATCCATAAGAAATAGAATAATAGAAGTAGTGTTAGAAACACATATATTTTATCGTGTGTTGTATCTAGAGATAATTCATTAATATCATATCTATTTCGCATCCAATCAATTGCGAATATGTCAACAAGTAATAATATGACATCAAAAACGGTAATCAGGATTTTCATATACTTATATTTCTTTATAAAATCCTTATCTTTCTCCAATAATTCCATATTCCTTTTTTTAGATAGTTTATATCATTCACCCCCTCACTTTCTCATACGCCTCATTAATCTTCATCATCATCTTCTCGCACTCATCCATTCGATCGGCGTTCTTAGGTAGGTCGGGGTGGTGTTGCAAGGCCAGTTCGTGATAGGCACGTCTGACCTCTTCGTCGGTGGCATTCTCATCCAAACCTAAAGTGGTGTAATACTCTTTTAGAGAGTAGACATATCTGTTTTCCGAACTGTTGCTTCTCTTCTCGTACTCATCAAATTCGGTGCGTAGGGGCTCATATCGCTCCTTAAAATAGTTGATGTAATGTTTATTGAACTGGATTTGCACCATTAGTTGCATCAAAAGATTCCATTCATCTTTATGGATGCCATCATCCAGGATGACGAGTTGGAATAGTTTGTTGACGATTTTTTTCTTTTCAACAGGATCTGTTTCCTTTATTTGATTGACAATGTCATCCCAATCCTCCTCGCTATATTCTAGATTGAAAACATATTCTGTAATTGATTCAGCATCAATGGGAAGCCAATTATTTATTAATTCAATTTGTGTGGATTTTGCTTCTGGATTCAGACGACAAATGCGTTGTAATATTGGTAAATAACACGTAAATTTTACATTCGATAAAGTATAATATAGTCTTTCGGCTTCCTGTTTGCTTATACCGTAGTTAGTAGTCCAAAATTTTTTTCTTTTTATCGAAAATACCATTAGACAAATAAAAGCTGATAAAAGTGTCGTACCTACCATGACAATATCAACAATATCAACAATATCAACATCTACTGTTATGTAGTCACCTACAAATACTGTTATCGTTATACTCAATAATATGCTAGTCAGGATGTACCAAAGTAAACATTTATCTCTTCTGGAACATAATTGTTTATAATCCTTCAAAAATACTTTATCCTTCTCCAATAATTCCATCTTCGTTCCTCTTAATAGATAATTTACGTTATTTATTTACTTTCTCGTACGCCTCATTAATCTTCATCATCATCTTCTCGCACTCCTCGATTCGACTAGCATTCTTAGGTAGGTCGGGGTGGTGCTGCAAGGCCAGTTCGTGATAGGCACGTCTGATCTCCTTGTCGGTAGCGTTCTCACTCAAGCCTAAGATAGCAAAATATTCTTTCAGAGAGTAGTTGGAACGATTATTTTTTGAAGAACTTTCTCTCTTTTCATACTCAAATTCAGTGCGTAAGGATTCATAGCGATCTTTGAAGTAATTGATGTAATGTTTATTAAACTGTAGTTCTGTTATCAACTGCATCAATAGATTCCATTCATCATTATGGATGCCATCCTCCAAAATGACAAGCTTAAATATTTTGTAAATGAACGTTTTCTTTGTGACTAACTCTGCTTCCTTTAATTTTTCCACAGCGTTATTCCAATCCTTCTTGTCAAATTTTCTATTAAAGCAATATTCTGTGATAGATTCATCTTCGAGGCAGAACCATTTTTTTAATAAATTAGATTGTGAGGATTTTGCGTATGGATTTAATTTACAAAAACGTTGTAATAATGGTATTGAATACGATGATTCTATATTCGATAAAACATTATAGCGGGTTTCTGCTTCCTGTTCACTTATACCGCAGTTTAAATAGAAACTCTTCTTTCTTTTCCTTCGTATTATTGGATTCGCAACTATATAGACAATAGGCGAGAAAATAATGGGTGTACCAAACATAAGAAGGAACAAAGTGTCATTTCCTGTAAATACTGAAATGATCATGGTTATAAACTGAATTCCAATTGAAATGAACACCATATCATTAAATGATAATGTGTATGTTGCATGTTTTTTATATTCTTTCAAAAACTCCTTATCCTTATCCAATAATTCCATATTCAAAAATTTTATTAAACCTACACGGGTTTACACACCTCCCCACGGCGTTGCCATGGGCTATATCTGTTTTGGTCTTTCAGGCCTATGTGCACATCCTCGACGAGCGCAATTCTTAATTCTTAACTCTTACTTCTTAATTTCTCATACGCCTCATTAATCTTCATCATCATCTTCTCGCACTCCTCGATTCGACTAGCATTCTTTGGTAGGTCGGGGTGGTGCTGGAGCGCCAGTTCGTGATAGGCACGTCTGACCTCTTCGTCGGTGGCATTCTCTTCCAATCCTAAGGTGGCGTAATACTCTTTTAGGGAGTAGACATATTTATATTCCGAACTGTCGCTCCTCTTCTCGTACTCATCAAATTCGGTGCGCAGGGACTCATATCGCTTCTTAAAATAGTTGATGTAATGTTTATTGAACTGGATTTGCGCCATTAGTTGCATCAAAAGATTCCATTCATCATTATGAATGCCATCCTCTAAGATGACGAGTTGAAATAGTCTGTTGATGAATGTTCTTTTCTCGTCGATGTCTTTTGTTTTTAATTGATTTACAGCATTGTCATTCTCCTCCTCGCTATATTCTTTATCAATAACATAATTTGAAATTATGTTGTCATCAATGTTGTACCATTTTTTTATTAACTCAATTTGTGTGGATTTTGCATCAGGATTCAATCGACAAAAACGTTGTAATAATGGTATGTAAAACATGGTATTTAAATTCTTTAAAGTATTATATCGACTTTTGAATTCCTGTTCGCTTATACTATGGGTTTTACAAAAATTTCTTGTTTTTATCGGGATGATAAACAATGCAAGTAATGGGAAAGAAAAAAATTGATTAAACACACATATAGCAAATATATCGGCGAGTATATTAATTATTTTCTGATCTATGCAGAACTCTGATTCTAATAGTGCCAATATAATAAAAAATATTAATATTAATATTAATATAATAAATGAGAATTCCGTTATATATGAAAGAATTTTTTCAATTGGCGTCTCTGTTTCCTCATATTCCTTCAGGAACTCTTTGTCTTTCTCCAATAATTCCACCTTCATTACTTTTTATAGATAATACATATCATTCACCCCCTCACTTTTTCATACGCCTCATTAATCTTCATCATCATCTTCTCGCACTCATCCATTCGATCGGCGTTCTTAGGTAGGTCGGGGTGGTGCTGCAAGGCTAGTTCGTGATAAGCACGTCTGATTTCCTCGTCGGTGGCATTCTCTTCCAACCCTAAGGTGGTGTAATACTCTTTTAGGGAGTAGACATATTTGTTCCCCGAATTGTTACTTCTCTTTTCGTACTCATCAAACTCAGTGCGTAAGGGCTCATATCGTTCCTTAAAATAGTTGACGTAATTCTTATTAAACTGTAGTTGTGTTATTAACTGCATCATAAACTTCCATTCATCATTATGAATGCCATCCTCTAAGATGACGAGTTGAAATAGTCTGTTGATGAATGTTCTTTTATATGTTAAATCTTCTTTCTTCAATTGTTCTATTGTATTATCCTCATCATCATTCCTCTTTTCGTTGTCGTTGTCTTTTTCATTAAAAATATATTCTGAGATTGAATCATCATCGAGAAAGAACCATTTTTTTAGCAACTCAATTTGTGTTTCTTTTGCATTTGGATTCAGTAGGCATGCCCGTTGTAACAATGGGGCATATACCAGATCCTTTGTAAGAAATTGATAGTAGTTGTCTGCTTCTGTTTTGTTTTTGTTGTAATTACTTAGAAATTTTTTCTTTCTTCTCTGATCTATTATTATGATGATAGCGGCAGAAAAAAAGGCTACAAACGCCACATATGCAGCAGCAAGATTTTCACTGTATTCCGCTATTCCTGCAGCAGGTATTGATGCTACAAATGTAGCCATTGCCCAGATAACACAGTATGCTCGAAAGGTATCCTCTGTTTGTAAATAAACCTCCTTGTATTCCTTCAGAAACACCTGATCCTTGTATATATATTTCATACTCTGTACTTATGATGATTTTACAGACCCCACCTTCATGTTGGTTGTGTATGATCTTATTACAAAAGTCAGAAAATTTTTTATCATATGCAAATGACGTTATGGAAATATACAACGAAGCCCCAACCATAGAGTCGGGGCTTCGTCTTCTTTTTC
Organism: Paludibacteraceae bacterium; assembly: GCA_017551675.1. Classification (GTDB taxonomy): domain Bacteria; phylum Bacteroidota; class Bacteroidia; order Bacteroidales; family Paludibacteraceae; genus UBA1181. The sequence goes on from JAFZLC010000036.1 coordinate 4,925, forward strand.
GAGTGATTTGAATTTCTTATCGGATGAACAGTAATTCTCTGTATTTAGGGAGTGGCCAGCATGAGTCGTCCACAATCAACTCTAACTTATCAATTTCACTACGGATAGCATCTAATTTTGGTTCTACCTTGTCGTGATAAGAAATAGCTTTCTTGTGTTCGTCGTCGATCTTGTTGGCAACCTTGCGAGCGTTGATCAATTCCTCCACTTGTTTTTCAATTGAAGAAGTGCGCTCTGCAATCTCTTCGATGATCTTAATGTTACGAGCAGAGAGCTTTTCTGCTTTATCTGCAGGGAATATATCCTTCATATTCTCCACATTCTCCAACAACTGACTTTGGTATCTTGTGGCAACTGGGATGATATGATTCATGGATAGATCACCTAAGACGCGTGCTTCAATTTGGATCTTCTTGGTGTAGGTTTCCCATTTCACCTCGTTACGTGCTTCCAACTCTTTACGAGTCATCACTTTCAGACCCTCAAACAACTGGATGCTCTTCTCATCGAGGTATCTCTCGAAGATCTTAGGACAAGACTTCTCAACGTCAAGACCACGTTTCTCAGCCTCTTTCACCCATTCGTCGCTGTATCCATTGCCGTCGAAGCGAATTGCTTTACACTCTTTGATATCTTCACGAACGATGTCGAGGATAGCGTGGAACTTAGCTGTGTGACCTGTACCTGCTGCATATTGTGGGTCATTCTTGATCTCACTGATGCGAGCGTCAACACGCTTTTTGAAGTTGATAAGTGCCTCTGCTACTGCACTGTTAAGTGCTGTCATGGCTGATGCACAGTTAGCTTCACTACCTACGGCACGGAACTCGAAACGGTTACCTGTGAAGGCGAATGGTGACGTACGGTTACGATCGGTGTTGTCGATGAGCAACTCTGGAATGACTGGAATATCCATCTTCAAACCATGTTTGCCTGCCAATGCCAACTGATCCTTATCTGCATTCTCAATATGGTCTAGCAATTCTGATACCTGCTTGCCAAGGAAGCTGGAGATGATTGCTGGAGGTGCCTCGTTAGCTCCTAGACGGTGTGCGTTGGATGCACTCATGATACTTGCCTTCAACAAACCATTGTGACGATAAACTCCCATCAATGTCTCTACAATGAAGACAACAAAACGAAGGTTGTCTGTCGAAGTCTTACCTGGTGCGTGTAGCAATACACCTGTATCGGTAGACAAACTCCAGTTGTTATGTTTTCCACTACCATTGATACCTGCAAATGGTTTCTCATGCAATAAGACACGGAATTTATGTTTGCGAGCTACTTTCTTCATCAAGCTCATCAACAACATGTTGTGGTCTACTGCAAGGTTGGTCTCTTCGAAGATTGGAGCCAACTCAAACTGGTTAGGTGCCACCTCATTATGACGAGTCTTACAAGGAATTCCTAATTCAAGTGCCTGAATCTCAAGATCCTTCATAAAGGCCTGTACACGATCAGGAATTGTTCCGAAGTAGTGGTCGTCCATCTGCTGGTTCTTTGCAGAATCGTGTCCCATCAATGTACGTCCGGTTAACAATAGGTCAGGACGGGCAGAGTAGAGTCCCTCGTCAACAAGGAAATACTCCTGTTCCCAACCAAGATTTGAATTTACCTTCTTAACAGCTGGGTCGAAGTAGTGACATACATCTGTGGCAGCTGCACTTACAGCACGAAGGGCACGAAGCAATGGTGCTTTATAGTCGAGAGCCTCACCACTGTAGCTGATGAAGACAGTTGGGATACATAGTGTGTCGTCGATGATGAAGACAGGAGATGTTGGATCCCATGCAGAATAACCACGAGCCTCGAATGTACTTCTGATACCTCCACTTGGGAATGAACTAGCATCAGGTTCCTGTTGTACCAATAGCTTGCCACTGAACTCTTCTACCATACCACCTTTGTGGTCGTGTTCGATGAATGAGTCATGCTTCTCGGCTGTACCTTCTGTCAATGGCTGGAACCAGTGAGTGTAGTGAGTAACGCCATTCTCGGTAGCCCACTGCTTCATGCCTTTAGCCACTTCATCAGCTACAGCACGGTCCAAACGAGCCCCATTATCAATCACATCAATCATCTTATCGTAGACATCCTTTGGCAAATACTTGTACATGCGTTCGCGGTTGAAAACTTTCTTGCCAAAATACTCGTAAGGTCTTTCAGCAGGAACTTTTACGTCGAGCGGTTTCTTCTTGAATGCCTCCTCGACAACTTGAAATCTTAAGTTTTCCATATTCTGTTATTTTTGTTGGACTTATAATTATCTTATTTATTTGCTAAACCATTTTTCTATTCGTGCCAAAGCCTCCTCGGTACGTTCGCGACTTCCAAATGCGGTGAATCGTACATAACCTTCTCCACTTGGACCGAATCCGACACCTGGTGTACAAACCACCTGGGCTCCATAGAGCAATTCCTCAAAGAATTGCCATGAACTGCTTCCCTTTGGTGTGCGCATCCATACGTATGGTGCGTTTTCGCCTCCATATACTTCGAAGTTCAATCGACGGAACGTCTCCACTAATCGTGAAGCATTCTGCATGTAGTAGTTGATCGTTGCACGAATCTGCTCTTTGCCTTCAGGTGTGTAGATGGCTTCAGCAGCACGTTGACTGAGGTAACTTGTACCATTGAACTTTGTGGACTGTCGACGTAACCATAAAGGATTCAGAGCAATACGTTCACCTTGTAGGGTGGCAGCTGTCAAATCTTTTGGTACGATTGTATATCCACATCGAACACCAGTGAAACCAGCCGTCTTTGAAAAACTGTGGAACTCGATAGCACATTTGCGAGCGCCGCGAATTTCATAGATAGAGTGGGGGATCTCTGGGTCTTGTATATATGCTTGATAAGCAGCATCATAGAAGATAAGAGTGTCGTTACGAAGAGCGTAGTTCACCCATTTGCGCAACTCTTCTTTTGAAAGGACAGTACCCGTTGGATTGTTTGGATAACAGAGGTAGATGACATCTACTCTGCGATCAGGCAATGAAGGTACAAATTTGTTCTCTGCGTTGCATGGCAGATAAACAACGTTCGACCAACGGTCGTCAATCTTTTGTCCCGCACGACCGATCATTGCATTTGAATCCAAATAAACGGGATAGATAGGGTCGGTCACACCAATAGAGTTATCCCAACGAATCAACTCCTGAATGTTACCCGTATCACTTTTTGCACCATCGTTAATGAATATTTCGTCAATGTCTAAATGAATACCCCGAGGTAAAAAATCGTTTTTCAAGATTGCTTCACGAAGGAAGTCATATCCTTGCTCAGGTCCGTATCCATGGAATCCGCTTGTGGTGGCCATCTCGTCGGTGGCGCGGTGTAACGCTTCAATAACGGCTGGACACAAAGGTTGTGTCACGTCACCTATACCAAGACTGATAATGTCTGCCTGGCGATGAGTTGCCTTGAATGCATTCACCTTCTTTGCTATATCGGTAAATAAGTAGTTACCAGACAATTTCAAGAAATGTTCATTTACAAGAGCCATATCTTTTTTTCTTTTATAATGTTATTTTGTTTTACTTTTTAAACAAGACTCTCAATCTCACCTTCAAACACGAAAGCTGCAGGTCCGGTCATATAAATGTGTCCATCTTGTTTATTCCACTCTATAACTAGCTCTCCACCATCCATTACGATGGTTGCCTGACGATTGATTCTTCCAGTCACGCTAGCAGCTACCGCTGTGGCACATGCGCCGGTACCACAAGCCATTGTTACGCCACTACCACGCTCCCAGACGCGCATTCGAATCTTTCCGTCCGCATCCAAACGAGCCAACTCAATGTTACAACGCTCAGGAAAAGCCTCGTGGAATTCTAATTTCTGACCGATTTCCACCACGTCATCAATCCGATCTGTGAAAATGACATAGTGTGGATTGCCCATTGATACAAAGGTACCCTCTTGCAGACTCTCCACTTTACGAAACTGTTTCTCGTTGGAGAGACAAGGTTCACCCATGTCAACTGTCACGCTCTTCACCACATCCCCTTCCACATTCAGTTTCAATATCTTTATGCCAGACAAGGTGAGAAGTTTAATCACTTTTTTAGTAGTCAAGCCTTTCTCGTAGACATATTTTCCTATACATCTTGAAGCATTGCCGCACATACGCGCCTCACTTCCATCCGCATTGAAGATTCTCATGGTGAAATCCGCTTCTGAATCATCCGCTTTACCGATGAGAACCAAGCCATCCGCACCAATACCTTTATGGCGATCGCTCCATGCGATGGATGCAGCAGCAGGATCTTCTATATTATATAAGGTAGCATCTACATATATATAATCGTTTCCAGCTCCATGCATCTTAGTAAAATGTATTGGTTGTGTCATTTTGCTTGAAATTTACGTATTAAACTTTCTTTTTGTTTTATTCGATTGTAAAGATACGACAAAAAGTCAGAAATAAAATAAAAATCAGAACATAACTTATCTTCTTTTTATACGTATCTTACAACTTGTAAGCGATTAAGCCCATTTACTTATAAATTGAAACTTAAATTGTATGAAACGCGAAAAAAGTGTAATCAAAAATACTTTTCTCTATCAAAAAGATAAGCAATTTCTTTTATTGCTATCAAAATGTTATAACTTTGTATCAGTGAGTTTACAAAATGTCACACATTAGTATTAATTTAAAAATTTTTGTTATGAAAAGGATTGAAGCGATTATCAGAAAGACTAAGTTCGAAGAGGTCAAGGAGGCGCTAGGTCGTTCAGACATTGACTGGTTTGAGTATCATGATGTGCACGGTATCGGACAAAGTCGACAGGAGCGCATCTACCGTGGAGTACTTTACTCTACCGATGTTATTGAGCGTGTGGCTATTACAATTGTTTGCCGTGATCAGTTTTTGGAACCTACTGTAAAGGTAATAATGGAAGTGGCGCACACTGGAGAGGTTGGAGACGGTCGAATCTTCACCAGCGAAGTTCTCGACACCTATAGTATTCGTACGGGAGAAAATGGCGATACGGTGTTAAGAGACAAAAAGTAACAATTTGACAAACAACTTTTAATTAGATTAGAATTATGGAAACTTTATTATCAATACCGGTGTTGGACTCCATTAGTGGAGTCGATACGTTATGGGTTCTTATAGGTGCGATGCTTGTCTTTTGGATGCAGCCCGGTTTCGCCTTGGTCGAGGCGGGCATGACGCGGTCGAAGAATACGGCGAATATATTGATGAAGAACTTCTGCGACTTCATGTGTGGATCCGTACTTTTCTGGATTATCGGTTTCTCACTGATGTTTGGAACAGATCATGGGTTCTTAGGTTGGGATGGATTCTTCTTCATGTCCAATGCCGGTAACGACAACCTACCATCAGCTGCTTTCTTCATCTTCCAAACGATGTTCTGTGCAACAGCTGCCACAATCGTCAGTGGTGCAATGGCTGAGAGAACAAAATTCTCTAACTATTTGCTCTATTCAATATTAATCTCTGCATTCGTCTATCCAATATCAGGACACTGGGGATGGGGCGGTGGATGGCTCTCTGAAATGGGCTTCCACGACTTCGCAGGATCTACATTAGTTCACGCTTGTGGTGGTATGTTGGCTTTGGCTGGTGCTATTGCACTCGGACCACGTATCGGCAAGTATGACAAAGATCGTAAGAGTCGCGCTATTCCAGGTCACAACCTTGCTCTCTGTGCACTCGGTGTATTCGCCCTTTGGGTAGGTTGGTTTGGTTTCAACCCATGCTCTGAGTTGAGTATCACAGGTGAGAGCGCTTTCCATACCTCTCATGTCTTCATTACGACAAACATGGCTGCTGCCACTGGAGGTATCGCTGCTTTGATTTACACTTGGTTGGTAGACGGAAAACCCTCATTGTCAATGGTTTGCAACGGTATCTTGGCTGGACTTGTTGGTATCACTGCAGGATGTGATTGCGTAGACATTTGGGCTGCTGCTTTGATTGGAGTCATCACAAGTGTTATCATGTGTTTCTCTGTTTCATTCATTGACAAAAAGTTACATATTGACGATCCAGTTGGTGCTATCAGTGTTCACGGTGTGGGTGGTATTGTTGGTACAATTCTTACAGGAGTCTTTGCTAACTCTGCCATCAACGGTTCAGAGGTCTCTATCCTAACTCAAACAATAGGTGCACTTGCCGTATGTGCATGGGCATTTGGAATGGGTCTTATCATCTTCTTCGGATTAAAACGTACAGTAGGATTGCGTTGCGATCGCAGAATTGAGGAAGAGGGTCTGGATGTTTACGAACACGGAGAGACTTGCTACAACTAAAATTACAACTTACAACTTTACAATTACATATTACAACTTAATGATTACAATTATGGAAAAATTAGATAGATTATTCGCAATTGGGATGGTAGCACTTTTAGGTGCTCATCCCGCGATTGCACAAGATAAAGTAGAACCGTCTATTGGTACGGATTTGGTTAGTAACTATGTTTGGCGTGGTCAAGACTTGGGAGATGTATCCCTTCAACCTACACTCGGTATTTCCTATAAGGGATTGAGCTTTAGCGCATGGGGAAGTGTTGGTTTGTCTGATTGGAGTGACACGAAGGAGTTTGACCTCACGCTTGGATATGAAAAGGGAGGATTCAATGTTGCGATAACCGACTACTGGTTCAATGCTGGACAAGATCCGGACAACCATTATTTCGAGTATCATGCACATAAGACAAACCATGTCTTTGAAGGAAACTTGGGGTATGATTTCGGTCCTGTCTCTTTCCAAGCTTTTGTCAACTTTGCGGGTAATGATGGTGTGAACAAAGATGGCAAGCGAGCCTATTCCACCTATTTAGAGTTGGCTGCACCATTCAAATTTGCTACGTGTGAATGGGAGGCTGCTCTGGGAGTAGTGCCTATGGCTACTAGCTTTTACAACACCACGGGTATTGGACTTACCAATATCTCGTTGAAAGCTACAAAAGATATTCATATTACGGACACTTTCTCCATTCCGCTCTTCGCTCAAATAGCGACGAACCCTTACGAGAAAAAGGCGTATTTTGTCTTTGGACTCACGTTACAACCATAATATATTTAACTTTCTGCTGAAGTTTTGTATATCAAGTCCAGCGTGCCTGTTGATAGGTATGCTGGACTGTTTTTTTATGATACTTTCATTTCCCCCTTTCAAGTTTATTTAACGAATTATTTTCGATAAAAGCTTTTAGAGCATCCATACCATAATCGTGATGACATACGTATATTTAGGATCATTCTCATCCATACAATTGTCACCTGGACAACCACATAAAAACAGAGGCATTGCAATAACAATCGCAAATACAAGTTGCTTTATGAAGTTCATTTCCATTCAAACATTTATAACGTTATTATTTTTTGTAAAAAACAATCTTCTTTTTGCTTTTCAAAACACAATTTTACCACTTCTACACCTTGTTTTTGGCAATAAGTAGCGGATTGAAAGAAAACCACTCGGTTTACTTTCAATTTGTAATTAATAGGTTTTGTTTTCTTGTGAATGGTTACTATTGCCCATTTTTAAGAAAGTTACATCCATGTGTTTGTGTCATAATGTCAGAATATTATTATTTTTGCATTCAAAATGAAAGAATAAAAAAGAATAATATGGCAAAGTGTAATTCTAAAGGGCTCTACCAGAGCGAGTATGAGCATGATGCCTGCGGTGTTGGCATGGTGGTTAACATCCATGGAGGTAAAAGTCACCAGTTGGTTGACGATGCACTGCAAGTATTGGAAAACATGAGACACCGTGGTGCCGAAATAGGAAAAGATGGCGATGGTGCGGGTATCATGTTACAAATTCCGCATGAGTTTATTCTATTGCAGGGTATCCCTGTCCCTGAGAAGGGTAAATATGGTACAGGTCTTGTCTTCTTGCCTAAAGATAAAAATCGTCAGCAAGAGATACTTAGTATTATCATCGAAGAGGTGGAGCGCGAGGGACTTCAACTGATGCACCTACGTGCCGTTCCAACGAATCCTGATTGCTTGGGTGAACGTGCTCTTAGTACAGAGCCTGACATCAAGCAACTTTTCATTACGGGTGTTCAGGATGATGAAGTGGAACTCTTCCCACGTGTTTTATATAGAATACGCAAAAAGATTGAAAAGCGTGTATCTGACAAAGACTTCTACATTTGTTCTTTGAGCAATTCAAACATTGTATACAAAGGAATGTTGTCAAGCATGCAGGTGAGAGAATACTTCCCTGATCTATCCAATCCTTACTTCACAAGTGGTTTGGCATTGGTTCATTCAAGATTTAGTACAAATACATTCCCTACTTGGTCGTTGGCTCAGCCTTTCCGTTTGTTGGCTCACAATGGTGAGATTAACACTATTCGTGGTAACCGCGGATGGATGAAGGCGAGAGAAAGCGTATTGAGTAGCGATGCTTTGGGTGATATTCGTGAAATCTCACCTATCGTACAACCTGATATGAGTGATTCTGCTTCGTTGGATAACGTATTGGAACTCTTCCTTATGTCGGGCATGAGCTTGCCTCACGCTATGGCAATCCTTGTTCCAGAGTCGTTCAATGACAAGAATCCTATCAGCGAGGATCTGAAAGCGTTCTATGAGTATCACTCTATATTAATGGAACCATGGGACGGACCTGCTGCTCTATTGTTTAGCGATGGACGTTTCGCAGGTGGTATGCTCGATCGTAATGGTTTGCGTCCTGCTCGTTACACTATCACTAAAAATGACACTATGGTAGTGGCAAGTGAAGTGGGCGTAATGGATTTCGATCCAACAGAGGTGGTTGAAAAGGGTCGCCTACAACCTGGTAAGATATTACTTATTGATACAAAAGAAGGTAAAATATATTATGATGGTGAGATCAAACAGCAACTAGCGTCAGAACATCCATATCGACAGTGGCTTTCAACCAACCGTATTCAGTTGGAGAAATTGAAAAGCGGTCGTAAGGTGGAGAATGGCGTTAGCAACTTGCTGGAGAAAGAATTGATGTTTGGTTATGGACAAGAGGATGTTACCTCAACCATTGTTCCAATGGCTACAACTGGTCAGGAACCAACAGCTGCCATGGGTAACGATACACCACTGGCTGTCCTCTCTACTCAACCTCAGGTTTTCTTCAACTATTTCCGTCAACAGTTTGCTCAGGTAACCAACCCTGCTATCGACTCTATCCGTGAAAGTCTTGTGATGAGTCTTACCGAGTATATCGGTCGCGTCGGAACTGGTATCCTAAATCCTGATGAGACCAACTGTAAAATGGTTCGTCTACCTCACCCAATCTTGAACAACACACAATTGGATATTCTTTGTAATATTAGATACAAAGGATTCAACACGGTGAAATTACCAATGACATTCACCTCTGATTTAAGAACATCCCTCGATCAACTCTGCAAAGATGCAGAACATAGCGTTGATCAAGGATTCAACTATATCATCTTGACAGATAAAGATGTTGAAGGTCCATTCATTCCTTCTTTGTTGGCTGTTTCTGCAGTACATCACTATTTGATCTCTGTCGGCAAACGTGTACAAACTGCCTTGATTGTTGAGAGTGGTGAGATTCGCGAGACAATGCATGCAGCCTTATTGTTAGGTTATGGCGCTTCTGCCTTGTGTCCTTACATGGTATTTGCAATTTTGGACGATCTTGTAAAGAAGGGTAAGATTCAAGAGGATTATGCTACGGCAGAGGCCAACTATATCAATGCTGTGAAGAAGGGTCTCTTTAAGATTATGGCGAAGATGGGTATCTCTACCATTCGTTCTTATAGAGGTGCTAAGATATTCGAAAGCATTGGATTGAGTGAGAGTTTGCTTCGCAACTACTTCGGAACTGAGGTGAGCACAATAGGTGGTATCGGTTTGGAGAAGATAGCTGCTGATGCACAATCATTCTATGCGAAGGCTAATAGTCTGAAAGAATCTGTAACAGACTCATTCCTTCCTAACCTTGGACAGTTCCACTGGAGAAAAGATGGTATTCGCCATGCTTGGAATCCTGAAACCATCGCCACCTTGCAATTGGCTTGCCGAAAAGGTGATTATGCGAAGTTTAAGGAGTTCTCTAAATTGGTGGATGACAAGGCTGATCCAATTTTCATACGTGATTTCTTGGGTATCAAACAACAACCTATTTCCATCGACGAGGTGGAACCTGTAAGTGAGATTGTAAAACACTTTGTTACGGGTGCCATGTCATTCGGTGCATTGAGTAAAGAGGCACACGAAGCTATTTGTTTGGCAATGAATCGCTTGGGTGCAAGAAGCAACACAGGTGAGGGTGGTGAAGATTCTGTTCGTTTCCATTCAGATGTGGATGGCGTAAGTCTTTCTAGTAAGACAAAGCAGATCGCATCAGGTCGTTTTGGTGTGACCACAGAATATCTTGTTAATGCTGAGGAATTACAAATTAAGGTGGCACAGGGTGCTAAACCAGGAGAGGGTGGTCAGTTGCCTGGATTTAAGGTAAATGGGATCATTGCTCGTACTCGTCACTCCATCCCTGGTATCTCTCTTATCTCACCTCCTCCTCATCATGATATTTATAGTATCGAGGACTTGGCACAGTTGATCTTCGACTTGAAGAATGTGAACCCTACTGCTGCTATCAGTGTTAAGTTAGTCTCTGAAAGTGGAGTGGGAACCATTGCAGCTGGTGTGGCTAAGGCAAAAGCAGACCTTATCGTCATCAGTGGTGCCGAGGGTGGTACGGGTGCATCTCCTGCAAGTTCTATGCGTTTTGCAGGTATCTCTCCTGAAATTGGTCTTTCTGAGACACAACAGACACTTGTAAGAAACGGACTTCGTTCTCAAGTACGTCTTCAGGTGGATGGACAGATTAAGACGGGACGTGATGTAGTGTTGATGGCATTGTTAGGAGCTGATGAGTTCGGTTTCGGTACAACAGCACTTATCGTGTTGGGTTGTGTAATGATGCGTAAATGTAATATGAACACATGTCCTATGGGAGTGGCAACACAAGATCCTCGTTTGAGAGAGCACTTCCTTGGCAAGGCAGATCATTTGGTAAATTACTTTACATTCCTTGCACAAGAAGTTCGTGAATATCTTGCACAAATGGGTTATCGTTCATTGAATGATATCATCGGTCATACTGAGCTTATTGAGACAAAGAAATCAGTACTTGATTTGAACCGATTGTTATACAAGGAAGAGGGCGTTTTACATCATACGATGGATTTGCCTCGTAATTTTGACGGACTACTTGATCAACGAATCATCAAAGCTGCTCAGTCGGCTATTGAGGGTCATGAGGAAGTAAACCTTGATTATGCTATTAAGAATACAGATCGTGCAGTAGGTGCCATGGTTTCAGGTGTTATTGCAAAGAAATATGGAGAAACTGCACTTCCAGAGAATTCAATCAATGTGAAGTTCAAAGGTTCAGCTGGACAATCATTCGGAGCATTCCTTGTACATGGCGTCTCATTTAAGTTGGAAGGAGAGACAAACGACTATTTTGCAAAAGGATTGTCGGGTGGACGTATCGCAATTCTACCTCCATCACGAAGCGAGTTCTTAGCTGAGGATAACATCATAGCAGGTAATACAGGACTTTATGGTGCAACCAGTGGAGAGTTGTATGTGAATGGTAGAGTGGGAGAGCGTTTCGGAGTTAGAAACTCAGGAGCTATAGCAGTCATTGAAGGTGCAGGCGACCACTGTTGCGAATATATGACCAACGGACGTGTTGTCGTGTTGGGTGATACAGGACGTAACTTCGCCGCAGGTATGAGTGGTGGTGTTGCTTACGTATGGGATCGCCGCGGATCATTCGATTACTACTGTAACATGGATATGGTGGAGATTAATCTTGTTGAAGAGTCTCAATACCGTAGAGAGTTGCATGAGTTGATTCGTCAACACTATCTGTACACTGGTTCTAAGTTGGCTCGTACGATGTTGGACGACTGGTCACATTATGTAGAGCAGTTCATCCAAGTAGTGCCAATCGAATACAAACGAGTGTTGCAGGAGGAGCAAATGAGAAAATTACAACAGAAAATTGCAGACGTACAAAGAGATTATTAAGATATGAAAAATCCGAAAGCATTCATGGAGGTGGCTCGGCAGGAAGCTGGCTACCGCCCGATACACGACCGAATTCACGATTTCGGTGAGGTGGAGCAGACATTGAATACGAAAGACCGCCGTCAGCAGGCTTCTCGCTGTATGGACTGTGGTGTGCCTTTCTGTCACTGGGCTTGCCCATTGGGTAACAAGGCTCCAGAATGGAATGAGGCATTGTATAATGGTGATTGGGAATTAGCTTACCATTTGTTAAATTCCACAAACCCGTTCCCTGAGTTCACAGGACGTATCTGTCCGGCATTGTGTGAGAAGGCTTGCGTCATTAACCTGTTTAATCATGAGCCTACCACCAACCGTGGAAACGAATGTGCGATCACGGAAGGTGCCTTCCGCGAGGGCTATGTCACCATCCATCACCCAGTTCGTAATGGTAAAAAAGTAGCTGTTATCGGTGCTGGTCCTGCTGGATTGGCTGCTGCAAACGACCTTAACCTAATGGGATATGAGGTGACAGTATATGAAAAGAATGAGGCAGCCGGCGGATTGTTACGTTATGGTATTCCAAATTTCAAACTGAATAAAACCATCATCGATAGAAGAATCAATGTGTTGGAACAGGAAGGCATCACCTTCAAATATGGAACTGCCATCGACTCTATCGACTCAATCAAAGCTGATGCAATTGTTATTGCAACGGGTACGCCTACTGCAAGAGATTTGAAAGCTCCAGGAAGAGAACTCAAGGGCGTTCATTTCGCACTTGAATTGCTTGCTCAGCAAAACCGTGTGTTGGCTGGTATGGAATTCTCACCAGAAGAGCGCATCACAGCTAAAGGAAAGGATGTCTTGGTAATCGGTGGTGGTGATACAGGTAGCGACTGTATCGGTACAGCTCATCGCCAGGGTGCACTTAGTGTTACTCAGATTGAGATTATGCCTCGTCCGGTAGATGGACCAGATGATCCTAAGAATCCATGGCCTAATTTCCCAAGAACATTCAAAACTACCTCAAGTCATGAGGAGGGATGTACAAGACGTTGGAACATCAACACGTTGGAATTTATCGGTAAGGATGGTAAACTAACAGGCGTACGTGTACAAGAAATCGACTGGAAACCAAATCCAGATGGTGGTCGTCCAATCATGGTGGAGAAGGGTGAACCAGAGATTATCAAGGCAGAACTCGTGCTATTGGCTATGGGATTCTTGAAGCCCGAGCATCCTGCTTATCCTGAGAATGTCTTCGTATGTGGAGATTCATTAAACGGAGCTTCTCTTGTTGTTCGTGCTATGGCGAGTGGTAAACAAGCCGCACAAAAGGTAAACGCTTATTTAAAGTAAAAAATCATGAGTAAGTATATTTTCGTGACGGGTGGCGTGGTTTCATCATTAGGTAAAGGCATCATATCTGCCTCTATCGGGAAACTATTGCAGGCACGTGGCTACAGGATTACTATTCAGAAGTTTGACCCTTATATCAATATAGATCCGGGTACCCTGAATCCATACGAGCACGGCGAGTGCTACGTTACGGCTGATGGTATGGAAACCGATCTTGATTTGGGTCATTATGAAAGATTTACGGGCATCCAAAGTACACGACACAACTCACAAACAACTGGACGTATCTATCAAGCGGTGATTGAGAATGAACGTAGGGGTGACTACCTTGGTCACACTATCCAAGTCGTACCTCACATCACTGACGAGATAAAACGTAGAATCCAACAGTTGTCTATCGTACCCGAAGGTGAACCAGCCAACTCTGCATACGACTTCATCATCACAGAGATTGGTGGTACGATTGGTGACATTGAGAGTGCACCATTCCTTGAAGCCATTCGTCAACTGAAATGGGAATTGGGAAAGGATGCCGTTTGTGTCCACCTAACCTATGTACCATACCTTAAGGCTGCTGGTGAGTTGAAGACAAAACCAACTCAGCACAGTGTCAAAGACCTACAGTCTGCGGGTATTCAACCAGATATTCTTATTCTACGTTCTGAGAAACATTTAGACGACCATCTACGCACGAAGGTGGCTGGATTCTGTAATGTGGACCTTGAATGTGTTATTCAAAGTGAGGATTTGCCTGATATTTACGAGGTACCAGTAAATATGCAGAAGCAAGGACTCGATGCTGCCATTCTTCGTAAAATGGAGATACCAGTAGGTGAGACTCCTAAGTTGGGACCATGGAACCATTTCTTGGAGTTGCGTCGTACCGCATCAGAGGTGGTTCGCATTGGATTGGTTGGCAAATATGATTTGCAGGATGCTTACAAGAGCATTAGCGAGAGTCTGTCACATGCCGCCACTTATCATCACAGAAAGGTGCAAATCACCTTTATCAACTCCGAAAATTTGGATATGAAGTTGGTAGAAAAACAAGATGGTTTGGTAATCTGTCCTGGATTCGGTAAGCGTGGAACAGAGGGCAAGATCCAAGCCGCACAGTATGCCAGAGAACATGATGTGCCATGTTTTGGTATCTGTCTTGGTATGCAGATGATGGTCATCGAGTTTGCTAGAAATGTACTGGGACTAAAGGATGCAGATAGCACGGAGATGAATGAGAAGACAAAAAATAATGTGATTGACCTAATGGAAAATCAGAAGAATGTCTCTCAGATTGGAGGTACGATGCGTCTTGGCGCTTATAATTGCGAATTATTGGAAGGTTCGCGTGCGGCAGTCATTTATGATGAGCAACTCATTCGTGAACGTCATCGTCATCGTTATGAGTTTAATAATGCATATTTAGATCAATTTGAATCAAAAGGGATGAAGGCCAGTGGTAAGAATCCAGATGCCGACTTGGTGGAGATTGTGGAGATTCCAAATCTTCGTTGGTACATTGGTACACAATTTCATCCTGAATATCAGAGTACGGTATTACAACCGCACCCATTGTTTATGGATTTTATCAAAGCAGCAATAAATAAGTGAGATGAAAAAAGCGAAACTAATATTAGAAGACGGAACGATATTCGAGGGATGGTCGTTCGGTTATGAGCAAGAAGGTGATCATTGCGCAACCTCAGCAGACACCTCAGGTGAGGTGGTCTTCTGCACAGCTATGACAGGCTATCCGGAAAGCCTAACAGATCCTAGCTATGCAGGACAGCTGTTGGTGATGACCTATCCGTTGGTTGGTAACTATGGAGTACCACCGCAAGAAAAATGGGAAAGCGACCGTATTTATGCTCGGTCGCTTATTGTGTCTGATTATAGTGCGGCCTACTCGCATTGGGATGGACGAGAGAGCCTCTCTGAATGGCTCATTCGTGAGAAGATACCGGCGATCACTGGTGTCGACACCCGACGGCTGACAAAAGTATTACGAGAACGAGGGGTGATGATGGGCAAAATCGAAATAGGTGATGCCTCTACAACCACCAATCTTTACAAACCTGCGACAGAATATAGCTCCATCAATTGGGTGGAACGCGTATCCTGTCGCAGTGTTGTTCGATACAATGAGGGTGCTGATATAAAAGTTGTCCTCGTTGATTGTGGTGTAAAAGCTAATATTATCCGCTGTCTTGTGAACCGTGGTTGTGAAGTGATTCGTGTGCCTTGGAACTATGATTATACAGAGATGGACTTTGATGCCTTGTTCCTTGGAAATGGTCCTGGTGACCCTAACTTGTGTGGAGAGGCAATTGATATCCTAAAGAAACAGATGCAACGCTCTGACAAACCTATCTTTGGTATCTGTTTGGGTAATCAACTCTTAGCAAAGGCAGCAGGTGCTACTGTTTACAAGCTGAAATATGGACATCGTTCTCACAACCAGCCTGTACGCCTCGTAGGAGAAAATAAATGTTTCATTACTGCGCAAAACCATGGATATGCAGTGGATGCACAGACTCTTCCAGCGGATTGGAAAGAGCTTTTCGTCAATATGAACGATGGCTCTAATGAGGGTATCCAACATAGCTCCAAACCTTGGTTCTCGGCTCAGTTCCACCCAGAGGCTTGTTCGGGTCCTGTTGATACGGAGTTTCTTTTCGATCGCTTCGTAGCATCTATTAAAAAATAATCACCTTGATACAAAATTTAGCAAAGAAAATTAAATATGAGAGACGAAACAATACATAAAGTGCTCCTGTTGGGTTCGGGAGCGTTGAAGATTGGTGAGGCTGGAGAGTTTGATTACTCTGGTTCGCAAGCTCTGAAGGCTCTGCGTGAAGAGGGTATCAAGACAGTGCTTATCAATCCAAACATTGCTACGGTGCAGACTTCAGAAGGCGTTGCCGATGAAATTTATTACTTGCCCGTACAACCTTACTTCGTAGAACGCGTCATTGAAAAGGAACGTCCTGAGGGTATCTTATTGGCATTCGGAGGTCAGACTGCATTGAACTGTGGTGTGGAACTCTATCGCAGCGGCGTCCTTGAGCGTTATGGTGTACGTGTATTGGGAACACCAGTACAGTCTATCATTGATACGGAAGACCGCGAATTATTCGTGGAGAAACTGAATGAGATAGATGTCAAGACGATTCGCTCCGAAGCCTGTTCTTCTGTCGAGGAGGCTCGTCAGGCTGCTCAGAAAGTAGGTTACCCTGTTATCCTTCGTGCTGCTTATGCACTTGGTGGATTGGGTAGTGGTTTCTGCGACAACGAGCAGGAGTTGAACGAACTGGCAGAAAAGGCATTTGCCTTCTCTCCTCAGGTTTTGGTAGAGAAATCCCTTAAAGGTTGGAAAGAAATAGAATATGAGGTGGTACGTGATAAATATGACAACTGTATCACTGTTTGTAATATGGAAAACCTCGACCCACTTGGTATTCACACAGGTGAGAGTATCGTGGTGGCTCCTAGTCAGACACTTAGTAATGCTGAGTTTCATAAACTACGTGCCTTAGCCATCAAGATTATTCGCCATATTGGTATCGTGGGTGAATGTAACGTGCAATATGCCTTAGACCCTCAATCTGAAGATTATCGCGTCATCGAGGTGAATGCACGTCTTTCTCGTTCTTCTGCTTTGGCTAGTAAGGCAACGGGTTACCCTCTTGCTTTCGTAGCTGCTAAGTTGGGATTGGGTTACGGACTCTTCGAGTTGAAGAATGCGGTAACTAAAGAGACCTCAGCTTTCTTTGAACCTGCGCTCGATTATGTGGTGTGCAAGATTCCTCGTTGGGATCTATCTAAATTCCATGGTGTCGACCGTGAATTGGGTTCCAGCATGAAGAGTGTGGGCGAAGTAATGGCTATCGGACGAACTTTTGAGGAGGCTTTGCAGAAAGGTCTTCGTATGATTGGTCAGGGTATGCATGGTTTCGTGGAGAACAAAGAGTTGACCATCCCGGATATTGCTGCTGCTTTACATGAACCTACGGATAAACGTATCTTTGTGGTTTCCAAAGCCATGCACCTGCCAGAATATGATATCGATCGTATTTATGAATTAACCAAGATCGACCGCTGGTTCCTCGAAAAACTAAAACATATCATTGACATTGATGACAGACTGAAGAGTGTGACATCAATCAAATCTTCTGATGGAACCACTGCTTCATTGATGGAGGCTGCCCTTCGTGCTATCCCAGCTGATCTTATTCGTGAGGCTAAGATGTACGGATTCTCAGACTTCCAAATTGCTCGTGCAATCGGTCTTGAGAATGAGGTAAATCGTTTGGAGGATGGACATTCACGTGGTGAAAAGATGCATCGCGCTATGCTTGTGGTGCGTGAACTTCGTAAACGTCTCGGCATACTTCCAGTTGTAAAGCAAATCGATACAATGGCTGCTGAATATCCAACACAAACCAATTATCTATATCTGACTTACAGTTCGTTGGATGGCGCTAAAAACAATGTTGGTCATGATGTTGCCTATGAGAATGATTCACGTTCTGTTATCGTCCTTGGCTCAGGTGCTTACCGTATTGGTAGTAGTGTTGAGTTCGATTGGTGTGGTGTACAAGCCTTGAACACTATTCGTCGTGAGGGATATCGCTCTGTTATGATCAATTATAATCCAGAGACTGTTTCTACAGACTATGATTTGTGCGACAGACTATACTTCGATGAGTTAACCTTCGAGAGAGTGATGGATATCATCGATCTTGAAATCCCTTATGGTGTCATTGTCTCTACAGGAGGTCAGATACCTAATAACTTGGCTGTCTATCTCGATGAGGAGCATGTTCCTATCTTAGGTACGCAAGCAAGTGATATTGATTGCGCTGAAGACCGTGCTAAGTTCTCAGCCATGCTGAATGAGATTGGAGTCAATCAGCCAGAATGGAGTGCATTGACAAGCATGGAGGATATCGATAGCTTCGTAGAGCGTGTAGGCTTCCCAGTTCTTGTTCGTCCAAGTTACGTGTTGAGTGGAGCCGCTATGAACGTCTGCTCAAATAAAGAGGAGCTGGAAAGATTCTTAAAACTTGCTGCTAACGTTAGCAAAAACCACCCAGTAGTGGTCTCTAAGTTCATCGAACATGCAAAAGAGATTGAGATGGATGCCGTGGCACGCAATGGTGAGATACTTGCATACGCTATTTCTGAGCATATTGAGTATGCTGGCGTCCATTCAGGAGATGCTACGATTCAGTTCCCTCCACAGAAATTGTATGTGGAGACCGTACGTCGTATCAAACGTATCTCTAAGCAAATTGCGAAAGCTTTGCATATCAATGGCCCGTTCAACATTCAATACATGGCACGACAGAATGATATCCTCGTTATTGAGTGTAACTTACGTGCCTCACGTTCCTTCCCATTTGTATCGAAGGTGCTTAAATTGAATCTCATCGATCTTGCCACTCATGTGATGTTAGACTTACCAGTGGAGAGACCATCCAAGAATCTGTTCGATCTTGATTATGTAGGTATCAAGGCATCACAGTTCTCATTCAACCGTTTACAGAATGCCGATCCCGTTTTGGGTGTTGATATGGCAAGTACAGGTGAGGTTGGTTGTATAGGTGACTCAACCGATATCGCACTGCTTACGGCTATGCTTTCAGTAGGTCATCGTATTCCGAAGAAGGGTGGATCCATTCTGCTCTCTACAGGTGGAGCTAAACAGAAGGCGGCTATGCTTGATGCAGCACGTCAGCTTGCAACACATGGTTATCATCTGTATGCTACTCATGGTACGAGTGATTATCTTACCGCTAATGGCATTGAGAACACTACCGTTCTATGGCCAAGCGAGGAGAACTCATCCAAAGAGTATGTGACGGAGGCTCCTTCTGCACTTGAACTCCTTCATGATCATAAAATCGATATGGTGGTGAATATCCCTAAAGATTTGACCAGTCATGAGTTGACCAACGGATATAAAATCCGTCGTGTCTCCATCGATTTGAATATACCACTTATCACCAATGCTCGTTTGGCATCAGCATTCATCAATGCCTTTATAGAGGTACCATTGGATACAATTCCAATCAAGAGCTGGCGTGAATATCAATAATTAGTTAATAATCAATAAATCAGAATATTATGTGTGGAATAGTAGGAATATTTCGTTTGAGTAAACAAAGCGCGGAGCTACGAGATAAGGCACTGCGCATGAGTCAGAAGATACGTCACCGTGGACCCGATTGGAGTGGTATATGGTGTGGAGAGTCCGCCATTTTAGCGCATGAGCGTCTGAGTATTGTTGACCCGGAATCGGGTAAGCAGCCTCTGTTCTCGCCCGATGGTCGACAAGTATTGGCTGTGAATGGCGAGATCTATAATCATCAAGATATTCGTCGTGAGTTTGGTTCAGCATATGAGTTCCAAACAGGTAGTGACTGTGAAGTAATCCTAGCCCTATATAGAGAGTGGAGATCCTCTGTTAAGGATATTGCTACTGCAGATCCTTCTGCCATGTTGGAACGTCTTAGTGGAATCTTTGCTTTCGCCCTTTATGATGAGGAGAGAGATGAGTTTTTGATTGCTCGTGACCCAATAGGTGTCATTCCTTTATACATTGGATATGATAACGATGGAAAGGTTTATGTGGCTTCTGAAATGAAGGCATTGGAGGGTCAATGCGATCGATATGAACCATTCCTTCCAGGACATTATTACTGGAGTCAAAGTGCAAGCATGAAGCGTTGGTACACTCGTGATTGGTTCTCATACGATGCAGTTAAGTCTGCTCCTTCAAGCAGTGAGGAGATTCGTCAGGCACTCCGTGCAGCTGTGAAACGTCAGTTGATGTCTGATGTTCCATACGGTGTTCTACTTTCTGGTGGATTGGATTCCAGTATCATTTCAGCCATTGCTGAACGATACAGCGAGAACCGTATAGAGAACGATGGTAAGACACGTGCTTACTGGCCACGTCTTCACTCATTCGCTGTAGGTTTGAAGGGTGCACCTGATTTGGCTAAGGCTCGTCTTGTAGCAGAACATATCGGAACTGTTCATCATGAGATTAACTATACGATTCAAGAGGGATTGGATGCCATTCGTGATGTTATCTATTTCATTGAGACATACGATGTTACTACCGTACGTGCATCTACCCCAATGTATTTGTTGGCTCGTGTCATCAAATCAATGGGTATCAAGATGGTACTTTCAGGTGAGGGAGCCGATGAGATCTTTGGAGGATACCTCTATTTCCACAAAGCACCATCAGCACGCGATTTTCATGAGGAGACTGTTCGAAAGCTTTCTAAACTCTATATGTATGACTGTCTACGTGCGAACAAGAGTCTTTCTGCATGGGGTGTGGAGGGTCGTGTTCCATTCTTGGATAAAGAATTCCTTGATGTGGCAATGACCACCAATCCAGAGGCAAAGATGTGTCCTGGTCAAACCATTGAGAAACTTATTCTAAGAGAGGCCTTCTCAGATATGTTGCCAGAAGAGATTGCATGGAGACAAAAAGAGCAGTTCAGCGATGGAGTGGGTTACTCGTGGATTGATACTCTTAAACGTATCACTTCTGAAGCTGTTACAGATGAGCAGATGGCTCACGCAGCAGAACGATTCCCTATTAATCCACCATTGAACAAAGAGGAATATTACTATCGTAGTATTTTTGAAGAGCACTTCCCAAGCGAATCTGCTGCACGTAGTGTACCACAAGAGGCTAGTGTCGCTTGTTCTACTGCAATTGCACGTGAGTGGGACGAAGCCTTCAAGAAACTGAATGATCCTAGTGGACGTGCTGTTAGCGGTGTTCACGAACAAGCTTATTAAAATTAATTTGACATGTGTGGAATAGTAGGATATATTGGTAAGCAACAAGCCTATCCCATTTTGATTAAGGGCTTGAAACGATTGGAATATCGTGGATATGACAGTGCTGGCGTGGCACTTATCAACGATTCTTCCTCCTTGAACGTTTATAAAACCAAGGGTAGAGTGAAAAATCTTGAGGAGGCTTGTGCAGAGAAGGATACGAGTGGTAGCGTGGGTATTGCTCACACGCGTTGGGCCACTCATGGCGAACCTTCTGCTGTAAATGCTCATCCGCATTATTCCCAATCGAAGAATTTGGCAATCATCCACAATGGTATCATTGAAAACTACAGTGATCTGAAATCAAGACTGCAGGAGAAGGGCATTGAATTCCGCTCTGACACAGATACCGAGGTCATCGTACAATTCATAGAGTATGTACAAACACGCAAGAACCTTGATTTGTTGACCGCTGTCAGCATTGTTCTGCATGAACTCATTGGTGCATACGCTATCGCCATTCTTGATCGTCGTCATCCAGACACAATCATTGCTGCCCGTAAGCAGAGTCCGCTTGTTATAGGTATTGGCGATGATGAATTCTTTTTAGGTTCGGATGCTAGTCCGATTGTCGAATACACTAATCGGGTGGTCTATCTGGAAGATGGTAATATAGCTGTTATCAAACGTGGTGAGGATTTGAAGATTGTAGATATTCACAACATAGAAATGTCGCCCGAAGTGAAAACAGTCGATTTCAACCTTGGACAGATTGAAAAAGGTGGATATGCTCACTTCATGTTGAAGGAGATCTTTGAACAACCTGATTGCCTTTCCAATTGTATGCGTGGACGTATCAATACGGAGTGTGATCGGGTGACCCTCAATGCAGTTATCGATTTCAAAGACCGCCTTGTCAATGCAAAACGATTCATCATTGTGGGATGCGGTACTTCTTGGCATGCCGGACTGATTGGCAAGCAGGTGATAGAGACTCTTTGCCGTATACCTGTGGAGGTGGAATATGCGTCAGAATTCCGTTACAGAAACCCAGTAGTGGGAGAGGGTGACGTGGTGATAGCTTTGTCGCAAAGTGGTGAGACTGCCGATACATTAGCTGCCGTAGAACTGGCTAAAAGCAAAGGCGCCTTCATATATGGTATCTGTAATGCCATCGGTGCAAGTATTCCGCGTGTTACCCATACAGGTTCCTACATTCATGTGGGACCAGAGATTGGTGTGGCTTCCACAAAGGCCTTTACAGGACAAGTCACAGTGCTGACAATGTTGGCACTTGCTGTGGCTAAAGAACGTAAAACCATTACGGATGAAGAATATATATCGATTGTAAAGGAACTGAACGCCATCCCTGATAAAATGAGAGAGGTGTTGAAACTAAACGATACAATAGCCAATCTCAGTCGCCTCTTCACCTATGCGCACAACTTCCTCTATCTAGGAAGAGGCTTCGGTTATCCTGTCGCTTTGGAAGGAGCTCTGAAATTGAAGGAGATCAGTTACATTCATGCAGAGGGTTACCCTGCTGCAGAGATGAAACACGGTCCTATTGCTTTGATTGATAGTGATATGCCAGTAGTTGTCATTGCACCACGCAATGCGATGTATGAAAAAGTGCTGAGTAACATTCAGGAGGTAAAGGCTCGACATGGAAGAGTGATAGCTCTCGTGTCGAAAGGTGACGAGAGTATCCGTAAGTGTGCGGATGTTGTCATCGAACTTCCTGATACATTGGAATGTTTAGAGCCATTGATCTATACGATTCCTCTTCAAATGCTTGCATACCATGTTGCCGTTTGCAAGGGAAAAGATGTGGATCAACCTCGTAACCTTGCCAAATCAGTAACAGTAGAATAAAGGTTAATACCCGATAAATAAAATGGAACAGTTAAAACATGAGTGCGGTGTTGCGATGATTCGTCTTCTAAAACCGCTTGAATATTACGAGAAAAAATATGGCACACGATGCTATGGATTGAATAAGCTCTATCTGATGATGGAGAAACAACATAATCGTGGTCAGGAGGGCGCTGGTATCGCTTCCGTTCACCTTAATGTTGAACCTGGATGCGAATACATGTTTCGTGAGAAAGCAGAGGGTAAGGATGCCATTACTGAAATCTTCTCTCGGGTGGATGCCTCTTTTTCAGGTGAACTCTTGATGGGTCATCTACGCTACTCAACAACAGGTAAGAGCGGACTGACTTTCGTTCACCCCTTCTTGCGTCGTAACAACTGGCGTGCAAAGAACCTTTGTCTCTGTGGAAACTTCAATATGACAAATATAGAGGAGATTTTCAATCAGCTAACAAAACAGGGTCAATATCCTCGTATCTACAGTGATTCGTATATCATGCTGGAACTGATGGGACATCGTCTCGACCGAGAGGTGGAACGTAATTATAAAGCAGCCAAGGAGAAAAACCTTGAAGGAACGGCCATTACAGATTATATCGACTCCAATGTGGATGTATCAAACGTCTTGAAAACATCTATGCCACAGTTTGATGGTGGCTATGTTGTATGTGGTTTGACAGGTTCTGGTGAATTTTTCACCATGCGTGACCCTTGGGGAATCCGTCCCGCTTTTTATTATCAAGATGACGAGATTGTGGCTCTTGCTTCGGAACGTCCTGTTCTTCAGACTACATTCGACTTACAGATAAATGATATTCATGAGTTACCTGCTGGTTCTGCACTTATCATCAGACGAAATGGCGATATTAACTTACAGTCTATCATCCCTCAGAAAGAGAATCATGCTTGTTCGTTTGAACGTATCTATTTCTCGCGTGGTAACGATTGTGATATATATCATGAACGTCAGCAGTTAGGCAAACAACTTGTCCCAGCGGTTACACAAGCAATCGATGGAGATGTTAAAAATACCGTATTCTCATTTATTCCTCATACAGCGGAAGTAGCCTATTATGGTCTTCTACAGGGTTTTATGCAGAAAGGACATGATGTCCGATTTGAAAAGATTGCATGGAAGGATATCAAGCTTCGTACCTTCATCACGGAGGATAACCAACGAAATGACCTTGCCGCTCACGTCTATGATGTGACATACGGTGTGGTTCGTCAACAAGAGGATAATCTTGTTGTCATAGACGATAGCATCGTTCGTGGTACCACACTGAAAGAGAGTATCATTAAGATTTTGGATCGCTTACGTCCTAAGAAGATTGTGCTTGTCAGCAGTGCTCCTCAAATTCGCTATCCTGATTTCTATGGTATCGATATGGCACGTCTTGAAGAGTTCATTGCCTTTCGTGCATGTATTGCTTTGTTGGAAGATCGTCACATGGATGATTTGATTGAAAAGGTATATCAACGTTGTAAGGAGGAACTTAAGAAACCGGCTGCTGAGCAGATTTTGGCAGTTAAGGATCTCTATAGACCTTTTGGCACACAAGAGATTAATGAAAAGATTGTTGAGATGTTACGTCCCGACAATGTAACCACACCAATTGAGATTGTATTTCAGAGTATCGAGGGACTTCATGCTGCTTGTCCTAATCATCATGGTGATTGGTATTTCACAGGTGATTATCCGACACCAGGTGGTGTTCGTCTTTGCAACCAGTCTTTTGTCCGTTATATTGACCGAGTGTCTATGGAATAGGAGATCATTTCCATGCATCTCCTAAAATCATTCCACCACCGAAACCCATAGATTTCACTTTGCCAATAGTGTTGAACGTGACTCCACCTAATGCGAGCACGCGGTGGTCGATGATGCCATCTGCCTTTGCACGAGCTATCTGTTCGGGGGAAAAAGCAGCATGATAACCTTGTTTGGAGATACTATCAAAGATAGGGGAGAGAGATACGTAATTGCATCTCTCTTTCCATATTTTCACCTCATCAAACGTATGACAACTCTTGCTAACGCTTCCTTTCCACTGCATAGGTGGATTTGGATTTCTACCATTGAGATGAACGCCATAGGGCTGATAAGTTTGTGCTAAAGAATGATGATCATGTAAAACCAATCTGTTGTAATATTCTGAAGGAATGGAACGAATCAGTTGTTCTATTTCCTCTAATTTCGCCTCTGGTTTACGAATATGAATCAAGTCAACATCTTCCCTCTGAAGAAGCTGAACAATCCGTTCTGCCTCCTCAGGGAAGAATGTAGGTAATGTGATGACGATTGTCATTGATGATGCATGTTAATATGATCGAAAGAACCATCCCAATCTTTCCATACTGGTTCTATTCCTCGGTCACGAAGTGATTGAGCAATCTCCTCCACTGTACGGTCATCGTTGACGGAGAACTGCTCCAATGCTTGTGGATAAGTGTAATATCCACCTGGGTTGACGCGACTTGCGGCAGACATGGTGGTAACACCTAATGTACACATATTGTTGCGGATAAACTCCGGTTCGCGTGTTGAATATGAGATGTCCACATCATGGTCGAAGATACGCATGGCGAAGGTCACCTGTGCCAATTGTCTGTCATTCACAAGACAGTTTGGTTGAAATCCTTCGTTTTGTGCGGGACGCATACGTGGGAAGTTAACAGAATATTTGGTTCTCCAATATTTCTTCTGAAGATAACGTAGATGGTAAGCCATCATGGTCACATCCGTCTTCCACTCCTTCTCCAATCCGAGCAACACACCCATACCGATACTATGAACGCCTGCCATACCCATACGGTCGAATCCGTTGACACGCCATTCGAACTTCGATTTCATGCCACGAGGGTGGTATATATTATAGTTGGCAGCATTGTAGGTCTCCTGAAAGCAGATGACACCATTCAATCCATGGTGTGTAAGTAATGCATAGTCTTCTGTTGAGAGAGGCATCACCTCTATCTTCAGGTTGGAGAAGTAAGGTTTAGCTCTGTCGAGTGCCTCGGCGATGTAGTCGGTACCAGCCTTGGCAGGGTTCTCTCCCGTCACAATAAGAAGGTTCTCGAAAGGACCGAGTTTCTTGATAGCTTTGTATTCATCCTCGCACTGATCGATAGAGAGGATGGTGCGCTCCATAGGGTTTTCACGATGGAAAGCACAATAGATGCATGAGTTGCAACAAGAGTTGGTGATGTATAGAGGGATGAACATCGACATGGTTTTTCCGAATCGCTCACGCGTATATTTTTGTGAGAGTTGGGCCATCTGTTCCAAAAACGGTTCTGCCGCTGGCGAGATGAGTGCCATGAAGTCCTCCACATCACAATGATCTTTGGCAAGTGCTCGACGCACGTCAAAGCTGGTTTTTGAGGCAATCTTCTGGGTTGTCTCATCCCATGAAATGTTTTTTATTTCGTCACTAAACATTTTCTTAATTCATTATTTCTGTAAGATTCGAATCTATAATTTGTTTGGAAGTTTGCCACACACTTTGCACGTCTCCCTTTTACAAAAGTTAAAGCGGGTGAATTGCATGGAAAGAGCATCGAAAGTGAGCAATGTGTTCGTAAGCAGTTCTCCGTTTCCGATGAAGTACTTAATGCATTCAGTAGCCATCAGTGTACCGCAGATACCAGCGATACTACCTAAGACACCTATCTCGCTACCTTTCTCCACCTCCTCTGGTGCAGGAGGTTCAGGGAAGATACAACGATAGCAGGCAGTGCCTGGAATATGCGTCATCAGTTGTCCTTGATAACGGACAATACCTCCCATGGTAAAGGGTTTGTTGAGAGAAACACATACATCATTGATCAGATATTTCGAAGAGAAATTATCCGTTCCATCCATCACGTAATCGAACTGTTCAATAATGGAGGATGCCTTCGCTTCTGTTAAAAGCTCCTTGTAGGTGATCACCTGCACATCAGGATTAATGTCATTTAGCTTCTCCTTAGCAGAATCAACCTTAGGTCTGTTAATACCCGATGTGGCATGAATGACCTGTCGTTGAAGATTACTCAGCGAAACGACATCATCATCAATCAAACCGATGGTTCCCACTCCGGCAGCTGCAAGGTACATAGTCATTGGAGACCCAAGTCCACCTGCACCCACTATTAGCACTTTTGCATTGAGTAACTTTAATTGTCCGTCCAATCCAAATCCATCCAGAATGATGTGCCGGTTGTAACGTTCTTTTTGCGTGTTATTTAAGCTTTCGTAAGTCATGTGTTAATTTAGCTGCACAGAAATTAGGCCCACACATAGTACAATACTCACCATCCGTATGTCCTGCTTCTTCAAAATATTGAAGTGCACGTTCTGGATCAAGAGAAAGATGAAATTGATCTCTCCAACGGAATTCAAAACGAGCTTTTGACAATGCATTATCACGAATGGTAGCACCTGGATGTCCCTTAGCAATATCAGCTGCATGGGCAGCAATCTTAAAGGTGACAACACCATTGCGCACGTCTTCTTTGTTCGGAAGAGCTAAGTGTTCCTTTGGTGTGACATAGCAAAGCATTGCTGTTCCCAACCAAGCAATTTGTGCACCACCAATTGCTGATGTGATATGGTCATAACCTGGTGCAATATCTGTCACCACAGGTCCAAGCGTATAGAAAGGCGCCTCATGACAATGATCCAACTGACGTTCCATGTTCTCTTTAATCTTTTGCATTGGAACATGTCCTGGGCCTTCAATAAATGCCTGCACACCTTTTTCCCATGCACGGGTGACAAGTTCTCCCATGGTGTCAAGTTCTGCAAATTGCGCATCATCATTAGCATCCGCTGTACAGCCTGGACGAAGACCATCACCAAGAGATAGGGCAGTGTCATATTGTGCTACGATGTCGCATATATCATCGAAGTGCTCATATAAGAATGATTCTTTGTCGTGGATGAGACACCATTTAGACATGATGCTACCGCCACGACTGACAATACCACAGAGACGTTTATCAGCCAAATGAACATTGTGGCGACGAATACCCGCATGGATAGTGAAATAATCCACTCCCTGTTCACACTGTTCGATAAGAGTATCTTTGAATATTTCCCATGTGAGATTCTCTACCTTTCCATCAACCTTTTCTAATGCTTGGTAAATAGGCACTGTACCAACGGGTACTGGACAGTTACGAATAATCCATTCACGAGTTTCATGAATATTCGCACCTGTGGAGAGATCCATCAAAGTATCACCTCCCCATTTACAAGACCAAACAGCCTTTTCCACCTCTTCATCAATAGAAGATGTGGTAGCTGAATTTCCAATGTTGGTGTTGATTTTTACAGAAAAGTTTCGACCGATGATCATCGGCTCTGCTTCTGGGTGATTGATGTTGCATGGAAGTACAGCACGACCTCTAGCAATCTCATCTCTAACATACTCAGGGGTGATATGACTTTTTATACCCAACTCTTCACAGTTCATGTTCTCACGAATGGACACATACTCCATTTCGGGTGTAACAATTCCCGCTTTAGCATAATCCATTTGTGTGATATGCTTTCCTTTGATCGCACGACGAGGCAATTGGATATGTTCAAAACGAAGAGAATCTAATTCGGGATTAGCAAGACGTTGTTTCCCATATTCACTTGTCACTTCGCTTAATTGCTCTGTGTCATTTCTGTCGATAATCCACTTTTCACGGAGACGAGGCAATCCTTTCTTGAGGTCGATCGTCATGTTGGGATCAGAAAAAGGTCCGCTTGTATCGTAGATATAAACAGGTTTATTCTCTTCGTATGAAGGAATTCCTTTTTCATCTTTTGTAACGGTTGGAGTAAGGTTCACCTTAATCATCCCCACGTTTATATCCGGGAATAGTTTTCCCTTCATATATGCTTTTTCTCTTTTGGCGTATGCTTTGTTATCTTGAGGCATAATGTTGAGATTAGGAGTTTAAAAATGCGGTAAGAGGACTTGAAGCTTCTGCGGAGTCACTGACACTTCCCAAGCCTGCTTCGTAGGCCATTCGACCTGCAATAACAGCCTGACGGAAGGCATCGGCCATCTTGATAGGGTCACCTGCCACTGCAATAGCTGTGTTGACAAGACAACAATCAGCACCCATCTCCATAGCTTCAGCAGCATGACTTGGAGCACCAATACCAGCGTCTACCACGACTGGAACAGATGCTTGCTCGATGATGATTTGCAGAAAATCCTTCATTCTCAAGCCTTTATTTGTACCAATTGGAGCTGCAAGTGGCATAACAGTAGCAGCGCCAGCCTCCTCAAGGTGTTTGCATAAGGTAGGATCGGCCTGACAATAAGGTAACACGACGAAACCAAGTTTCACCAATTTCTCTGTAGCCTTAAGGGTCTCTACCGAGTCAGGTAGAAGATAACGAGGATCGGGATGAATTTCCAGTTTCAACCAGTTGGTACCGAATGCTTCGCGAGCCATTTGAGCCGCATAGACAGCCTCTTCAGCATCACGTACACCAGATGTGTTAGGAAGCAGTTGAATGGATGGGTTTTGAGTGATATGAGTAAGAAGGTCGTCCTGCTTATCCTCCAACTCAACACGCTTCATGGCTACGGTTACCATCTCCGTCTCACTTGCTGCGATAGCTTTCGCCATGACTTCATTGTTCATGAATTTACCCGTACCTAAGAAAAGGCGCGATTTAAACTCACGTCCTGCAATTATTAGTTTTTCCATTTGTTTATTATTTGTATTATTTGTTTCGTTTTTTCAATCGGATTCTCAGCATTGAGGACTGCACCGCTCAGGGCGATACCTGTCACGCCAGTCTGCAAGATAGAAGGGATATCATCTATAGTGATACCGCCAATAGCAAAGATGGGGAGGTTTATTCCCTCCTGTTTCATCTTTTGAACAATCTCTCTGTAACCCTCAAGTCCGAGGATAGGAGAGAGTCCTTTTTTCGTGGTGGTGAAGCGGAAAGGTCCACAACCGATATAGCTGGCACCAGCCTCATAATGAGCTTTCACATCGTCGAAAGTATTAGCCGTACCACCAATGATGTAGTCAGTTCCGAGAATAGCTCTTGCTTCGCTGATCGACATATCCTTTTTGCCTAAATGAACACCATCAGCATGAATCTCAGCCACCAATTCAACGTGGTCGTCGATAATAAACTTAGCTCCTGCAGCCTTGCACATCTGCTGTGCTTTGAGAGCCACTGGACGCATTTCGTCTGTAGAAGCCTCTTTCATCCTAAGCTGAATCCATTGGCAACCACCCTCCAATGCCATTTGTATGCCATCGAGGTATGAATATTTATCGTTGTAATGTGAGATATAGTACATCCTTTTATCCTCCGCATGCAGCTTTTACGACAACAACATTGTCATTCTCTTTTAGAGGAGTAGATGGCCACTCAGCACGTGTAATCAACTGATTGTTGATAGCTACCGCCACTCCCTTGGCCGGCAGATTCAATTCTGTAGCCAATTCTGATAGGTTTTGAGACGCTGTTTCAGTCTCTTTGCTGTTGATGATAATCTTCATAGTAAAATGAAATAAAAGATTATAATTTGGTAGGCATAAAAAAACCTACTGATAAATCTGAAATCGACTATCAATAGGGGGGACAAAAACGTCTTAAGAAGATAAACATTGAATCTGACACTCGTTTCTCACTATCAAGTGATTCACTACGTCTTTCCCTACGGCAGCATTACCTGCATCAGGTCAATGGGTATAATCTCAGTCGGTCGAAACCAACACCCCGATCGATGTTTTTATTTCTGTGCAATATTACGCACAATTATTTGTTTTGCCAAATAAATTTGGTCATTTGAATCGGAAGCATCAACTTCCGATATATGCCTCGTTTTAAATGTCAGCCACGGAACAGAATTTTTATTTTCTGTTCTGTTGCTTTTGCTGTTCCATCATAGCTTGTTGTTGCTTTTGCATCTCTTCGATTCTTGAGAGCCATGTACCCTTTTTCATTGGTTTCTTTTGGTTCTCTTGAATTTGCTTCAACAACTTCTCTTCATCCACGAAGTACTTGCGTATGATTATTGTCTGAACGATAGTAATCAACAATGATACGAAGTAGTAATAGCTCAATCCAGATGAGTAGTCGTTAAAGATGAACAAGAACATAAGTGGCATGAAATACATCATATATTTCATGAATGGGAACTGACCCATTTGACCTGTATCTGTTGAAGCCATGTTAATCTTTGTATAGATGATATTGGTGATGGTCATCAAGAGGCAGAACAAACTGAGGTGATCACCAATCAACCAGATATCCTTGTTCCATGAGATAAATGCATCATAGGTGGATAGGTCTTCAGCCCATAAGAAACTCTCACCTCTTAGTTCTATCGCATTAGGGAAGAAATAGAAGAGGGCAACGAGGATAGGCATTTGAAGTAACATAGGCAGACATCCGCCCATTGGATTAACGCCCGCTTTTGAATAGAGCTCCATTGTAGCCTGAGAACGTTCTGTTTGTTTGTCAGCAGGGTATTTAGCGTTAATTTCATCTATCTGAGGTTTCAACACTCTCATCTTAGCAGATGAAAGGTATGATTTGTAAGTCAATGGGAAGATAATAATCTTCATCACAATGGTCATGATCAAAATGATAATACCATAATTACCAATGAAACCGCCAAGGAAATTGAACAATGGAATAGAGAATATTTGGTTCACCCAACGGAAGATAGCAGCTCCTAATGGGATGATACGTTTCAAATTCAATTTTTGGTCTCCCGACAATTCCTTGTCGTATGATTTTAACAGTTTGTATAGGTTAGGACCAAAGAAGTAACGCATACCAACGGTGGAGTTTCCTCCCTCATACGGAATATCGATGGATGCACTATAATGTTTGATATACTTAGATGAATCGTTAGGAATTTTTGAGTCTAAGACAGAAGAAGAGAAACTCTTATCTGCAATGAGGATACTTGAGAAATATTGATCCTTGAAGGCAATCCAACGCAAAGGCTTTTCAATATTTTCGTTGTCATTGGATGTCTCACTTAAATAGTCGATGCCATCATCTAGAGTGTTGTAATACATTTGAGCGTAACGAGACTCAAACTTGCGACCTTTCTCATGCTGTGGAATGCTCATGCTCCATTGAGCGTTGAGAGGAGAATTAACCAAGATGCCATCCATATTGTTCATACGTACGTCGAAATCCACCATGTAGGAGTTTGTTGGCAATGTATAAACAAAGTCGATGCTGGAACCTTCTTTTGCTTGTAATTTGAAGATAACAGATGTATCAGTACGGGATGAGACGTTAAATCTCATTTCAGACGAATTCAATGTTCGATTGTCTGTCGTCGGTAATTTGAGAGAGAATGAGTTTTCATTACCAGAGAACAAAACCAATGGTTCTTTCTTGTAATCCACATATTCTTTCAGGGTCACATTCTTAACAGTAGCACCCAAATTAGAAAACTCAACTTTAACGAGGTCATTTTCCAAAGTGACGTTCTCATCTTTTAGCAAAGCATTTTGTGAGAAGACACCAAAACGTTCTGCTGATTTGATCAATTTAATGGAATCAGAATCATCCTCATTGAAAATAGGTTTAGCAGTCTCTGCTCTTAATTGTTCCTCATTCTCTGCAAGCGTCTTTTGTGCAATACGAATAGAGTCGTAATATCTTTGTCTTGCTTCTTTTTGTTCTGGAGTGGGGGCGGTTAGGTAAGTATAACCAACAAGCGTAGCTATTGTACACGCGAAGAACAGAATTGTATTTTTATCCATTATTATAAATTATTTATCAGATATTTGCATTCGTAGAACATCTTCTACTTATTATCCCATTTTCAAATCAAAAATAGACTTTAAAAATAGAGTGCAAATTTACGGAATTTTTTGCTATAATCTTACTAAGATTGTAATAAAAAATAAATTTGCTACAGACACCACATTTAAACAACTGTTAATGTAGCATCTCATCATATAAATTCCACTTAATGGTTTATATTATATAACTATTTGATTTTCAATATATAATATATCAATTATGGCTTTCAGCAAAATGTTGTACTTTCTTTGAAGATAGAGCAAAATGCGCATCAAAAGTCGGGGTGAAAATGTGTGGAATAGAATGATAGCCATCACAAGCCGCTTGTGGTAAAGGGTGTCCGTCAGTATGTCGAGAATATTTTTCAAGTTAACAAACCATTGATATAAATTTTCTGTGTAACTTTGCGTGTCTATCTATTGTCTATCTAATAGTAAGTTTTTTATATGTGGAAAGATTTTTTCTTCTTTACGAAGGGCGAAAGAAGTGGTATCGTTGTTTTGTGTTGTCTGATCGGACTAATGTTCTCCGTCAATTTCTGTCTGCCAACTCAAACGCAGGAGGAACAACGTATGGTGCAAAAAATGAACGAACTGATGAAGGATTCTGTTTCTTCTCCTCCTACCCAAAATCATTACAATGCATATAGTGCGTCTGATACACAACATGACACTATTGACATAAAAAAAGAGACGAACAATCACCGCTCAACTTATCATTCCGAAGGGCGAGGGGAGAAGAGACGTAACAGAACCCCTGCTTTTAATTATGATACCGTTCGTGTGGAAATCAATTCGGCAGATACGACAGAATTAAAGCGATTACGGGGCATAGGTAGTGTCCTGTCGGCTCGTATCGTTAAATATAGAAAGAAAATCGGTGGATTCACCTCTGTCGACCAGCTACGCAATATTTATGGATTGTCACAAGAAACTTATGAGGAGATACTGCCTCATATATGGATAAAATAGCCTATTTTTGCAAAAAATTATTTTATATGTCAACAGCTCAATCCAAACCTACAATTTTAGGTACTGGTAACATTCGAGATTTACTCATCGAGTATTCTGTTCCCGCCATTGCCGCCATGATGGCATCAGCTTTGTATAATGTGATAGACCGTGTCTTTATCGGACAGGGAGTGTCGGCTCTTGCTATCTCTGGACTTGCAATCACAATGCCCATAATGAACCTCTCTGCGGCATTTGGCGCAATGATTGGTGCGGGTGGCGCGACGCTTACCTCCATCAAAATGGGTCAACAGGACTATGTCAGTACGGAGAAGGTCTTGGGTAATGTGGTGTTGCTGAATGTCGTTTTGGGTATTCTCTTTATGGTACTCGGACTTATCTTCATCGACCCTATTCTATATGCGTTTGGTGCTAGCGACCAGACGATTCCGTATGCACGTGATTTCATGCAGATCATATTGATTGGTAATGTCATCACACACTTATACCTTGGATTGAACAATGTCATGCGTGCCTCTGGTAATCCGAAGAAGGCGATGCGTGTCACTATCATGACAGTGATCATCAATCTGGCATTGGCTCCTCTCTTTATCTTTGTGTTCAAGTGGGGGATTCGAGGTGCTGCCTCTGCTACAATCTTATCGCAACTTGTTGCTTTGATTGTCGTTATCAAGCACTTCACCAATCCGGATACCTTCCTTCGCTTTAAAAGACACATTTTCAAGTTTAACGGACGTATCATCAAATCCATCCTCTCTATCGGTATGGCTCCCTTCATGCTGAATGCTTGTGCATGTCTTGTTACAATCCTCATCAACAACGCGTTAAAGACACATGGTGGCGACTTAGCCATTGGTGCTTATGGTATCGTCAATAGTTTGCTGATGATATTTGCCATGCTGGTGATGGGCTTAAATCAGGGTATGCAGCCGATCGCAGGTTATAATTTTGGTGCCCAACTCTATTCTCGTGTACGCCAGGTGTTGAAGGAGACCATCCTATGTGCCACGATTGTCACAACGTTTGCTTTCCTTGTGGCGGAGACGCTTCCATACTATATGGCACGACTCTTTACGACCGACGAGGAATTGATCGCACTGACCATCAAGGGACTACGTATATGTGTCTTTGCCTTCCCGATTGTAGGTTTCCAGATGGTCACATCCAACTTCTTCCAATCTATTGGTAAAGCTCCTATGGCAGTAATATTATCATCAACCAGACAATTGTTAATGTTGATTCCGTTGCTCCTGATATTGCCTAATTTTTATGGGACGGAAGGTGTCTTCGCTTCGATGCCCCTCTCTGATATCTTATCCTCAATATTGGCATTTCTTCTCTTAAGACATGAGATGAAACGGTTCTCCAAACTGAAGGATAAGCCAATTGAAAGTGACTCTAATACTCAAATTTAAATCGTACGAACATGGAAAACAAAAATAACTTAATCATTAGTATAGGACGTCAATTCGGTGCTGGTGGTAGAGCGGTGGGTAAAAAACTTGCCGAGCGTTTGGGTATTGACTATTATGACAAGGAACTGATCTTTGAAGCGGCGAAAGACTACGGATTCGCACCTGAATTCTTTGAGAATGTGGATGAAAAGTCAGCTTCATTTTCGGGAAATGTGCTTCAGTGGGTGGAGAGTCTGATTACGGGCGGTTTTCAATCGAAAAATTTCTTATCGCAAGATGCTCTTTTCGAAATGCAGTCAAATGCTATTCGAAGGTTGACAGAGGAGAAATCATGCATCATCGTGGGTCGTTGTTCTGATTATGTCTTGCGCGACAATCCTAACTGCGTTAGTGTTTTCTTGCACTCTACAGATGATGATAGAGCAAATCGTATTTCTCAAAGAAATGGCATAACAAAAGAGGAGGCTTTGGCTAAAATGGAGGTAGAAGACAAGAGGAGAGCAGCCTATTACAACTTCTATTCCAGCAAGACGTGGGGAATGGCATCCACCTATACACTTTCCATCAACGTATCCACATTAGGAGTAGACGGCACAGTTGAATTTATTGTTTCGTATTTAAAACAGGTCGGTTTGATCGGATAATTTTCTATATTGAAACAAACACAAATGGTCATAATCAACCATTTGTGTTTGTCAAATTTTTCTCTTTCAATTTCTGTTGCCAATTCCATGCAGAACGGAGGGTGTCTTCCAAACTTTCCGTTGCTTTCCATCCCAGTTCCTTATTAGCAAAAGAGGTGTCTGCCCACACTTTCTCAATATCACCTGGACGACGACCAACAATCTTATAAGGTAATTTCACTCCCGTTGCTTTTTCGAAGGAGTTGATGATTTCTAAGACGGAGACCCCAGAACCTGTACCAAGGTTGAACACCTCGATGTTCTTTTTGTTCTTTCCTTCAATAACTCTGTTTAGGGCAATAACATGAGCTTTCGCTAAGTCCACCACATTGATATAGTCACGTATGCAACTACCATCAGGAGTATTGTAATCATCGCCAAAAACACTCAGTTCCTTGCGGATACCTGCAGCTGTTTGTGTGATGTAGGGCAATAGATTATTAGGAACGCCATTAGGCAATTCTCCGATTTCGCCACTTGGATGAGCACCTATAGGGTTGAAGTAGCGAAGAAGAATGATATTGATATCTTTGTTAGCAAAACCATAGTCCTGTAGGATGGTCTCACACATCTGTTTAGTGCTACCGTATGGTGAAGTAGCAGGTTTGATGGGCGACTCTTCCGTAACGGGCAGTTTGTCTGGTTGCCCGTATACTGTACATGATGAGGAGAAAACGATATTTTTTATATCGAATTTTGGCATCAACTGTAGGAGGTTGAGGAGCGAAACAATGTTATTTCTGTAGTATAACAAAGGATTCTCTACCGATTCGTTAACCGATTTAGAAGCTGCGAAATGAGCGATTGCCACAATCTCCGGATGTTTCTCCAAGAAACGTTCTAAGGAGTTATAATCTTTACAATCAATGTTTTCGTAAATGACGGTGTGACCTGTAATTGCTTTTATACCATCAAGTACACCGATATTGGAGTTAGATAAATTATCAATGATGATGGGTTCGTAGCCTGCGTTGAACAATTCGACAACGGTATGCGATCCAATATAACCCGTTCCACCTGTGATTAAAATCTTATCTTTTGCCATCGTTTAAAATAATTTTGATGGGTAAACGCCCGATTGAATTAATTGATTGATCTTCGATACCACTGAAGGTCTATCCTCTTTATACGTTACGCCAAACCACTTACAAGGAGTGTCCAACACCTTAATCGTTGCTGTCTTTGTTTGGATTAGCTTGTTTACCATGGTAGGAATACCATATTCTGCTTTGATATTTGAGACATTCACTTTTAAGAATTCTTTGAAATCCTTGTCGGAGTGCTCGAAATAATCTGGAGTGAATCCCCACATATTCATGGAGACAGGGAGGTTCTCGTCGATCTCCTTAAACTCGTTGGTCTCTTGATCTTTGAAAATCACCACATTACCTTTACGTTGTACTTCGTAGTGTTCTACCACAGTCGTTAAGTATTTTTGCTCGTCTGTTTGGCAAACACCTCTTGACACGTGTCCACTCTCTGAAAGTGTGTTGCCTAAACGGTAACCCACCATGCAGTATTTGTTTCTACTTCCTTCCATAGCATTCAATGCATCAGCAAGGATTTGGAAACTCTCTTTTCCGTAGAAATCATCTGCATTGATAACGGCAAAAGGTTCATGAATAGCCTTTTCACCCATCATGATGGCATGATTTGTACCCCATGGCTTCACTCTATCAGCAGGAAGCGTGTATCCTTCAGGAAGAGCATCCAACTCCTGGAATACAAGTTCAACATCGATTATCTTGTTATATTTTGTAATGATTTTCTCTCTGAAATCACTCTCAAACGCATGTCTGATAACAAATACAACCTTGCCAAATCCAGCACGGGCTGCGTCATATATGGAATAATCCATGATGGTTTCACCGTTGGGACCCAATCCATCTAACTGTTTCAGTCCCCCATAACGACTTCCCATTCCAGCCGCTAAAACTAATAATGTAGGTTTCATATTTTAATTCTAAATCTAAAGACGTGCAAAGATAAAAAAAACTTTAACTCGATATTTAGGTGAGTTCTATAAATTCACCATTTAATCATAAATAAATATAATTATTGGTTAAGTAGGAGAGTGTTTGTCACAAAAATGTGATAAAACATTTTGATTAAATCACATTTCTCGCCTTCAGATCAATGTATTTATTGATGACATTGACGGTAAGGTTTTCTGGTTCCGTCAGAATGGATTGAATACCATAACGTTGAAGGTTTTTGACAATCATTTTTTTCTCGAACTCAAAGTTCTGCATGATTGTTTGATTGAAGTAATCCTCCTTGGTGATAGGTTCTTTCTCCGCCATTTGTCTTAACTCTTTGTCTTTGAAGAAGACCACGAGGACAACGTGGCTGGAAGCAAGTTTTCGAAGGAATGGCAATTCTCTCTCCATAGAGATATTGGTGTCGAATGTGGTGTAGATGATGATGAGACTACGTTTGTTCACCTTCTTACGGATAAGTTCGTAAAGAGAAGCATAATCACTTTGGATATAGGATGTTTTCTCTTTGTAGAGCGTCTCCAAGATATGTTCCATCTGATGAATGTTCTTACCTGCAGGGATGAAACTATCAATGTATTTCTCGAAGGTGATCAATCCTGCGTTATCCTGATGCTGGATAACCATGTAGGAGAGGGCGAGTGTTGCATTGATGGAATAATCCAGCAGACTCATCTTGTTGAATGTGTGCTGCATTCCACGGCCCTTATCGATCACACTATAAATATGCTGAGATTGTTCATCTTGGAACAAGTTGCTCATCAACTGGTTTCTGCGGGCACTTGCCTTCCAGTTGATTTTACGG
Source organism: Paludibacteraceae bacterium (assembly GCA_017551675.1). Classification (GTDB taxonomy): domain Bacteria; phylum Bacteroidota; class Bacteroidia; order Bacteroidales; family Paludibacteraceae; genus UBA1181. The sequence continues at coordinate 43,657 of JAFZLC010000036.1, forward strand.
AAATCATCCCCAGGAACATACTCCTTTATCTGGTCGAACTCCATACTAGAACCCAATCGACGAACAAGTTTTATACCACATTCACGGTGTTTATTCTCGATAGACAAGAGTTGCATGTTTCGAATATAGAAGAAAGAAGGGTATACCTTCACCTCAGTTGGATAATCGAATGAGAACCTTCGTTCACAAAGGTGCATGGATGAATGAACATAAACGTGAACCTTCTCGAACTTATATACACCACGTTCTTTCGGTACCAGCTGATATTGGATGGTTTTGCTCTCCCCAGAATCTAGAGAATCCTTGATTAGGAAATGACGATCTTGATATTCAACAGGAATCTCATCAATGATGGAGATATCTACATCTCTGTCATATAAGTTGGTTAAGTGAAGTTTCACCACGTTCACATCACCATTTGAAAAGCGTTCGGATAATTCTCTTTTACATTCAATTCCCGCCACGTTGGAATAGACGGAGAATAAATCAATCGCCAAACCTACCATGAGCGCACAAAGGCCTAAACCTCCTACAACGTAAAAGATGGACCATAGCACTCCCATGGAAGTCAAAATACATGCTATGCAGAGAAGAATTATGAATCTTTTAGATATGAACATTCTCTTGTTTTTTAAGAGGGTGCTTTATGAATATTATCATTTAGGAGCTTCTACTCTTTCTATCATTCCATTGATTACTCGTTCAACAGTAAGTCCCTCCATTTCAGCCTCCGCTGTCAGAATGATTCTATGTGAAAGAATAGGCATTGCCAATACCTTTATATCATCAGGAATAACGAAAGATCGACCATTGATTAATGCGTATGCTTTAGCCGCTTGCAAGAAAGCGATGGAAGCACGAGGAGACGCACCCACATAAATGGATTTGTTCGTACGAGTCTCTTTGATGAGCAATGCGATGTATTTGATCAGCTTCTCATCGATGAAAATCTGACTGGCAGTCTGACGAAGACTTAACAAATCCTCTTTTGAAAGGATAGGTGTTATATTCTCCAACTTGGTGAATCTGCTATTTGCATTGTGTGCTTTGATAATCTCAACCTCGTCTTCAATAGAAGGATATCCGATATTGATTTTGAACAAAAAACGGTCTAACTGTGCCTCTGGCAGACGATAAGTACCCTCTTGTTCGATAGGGTTTTGCGTTGCTACGATGGTGTAGATATCACCCATCTTATAACACACACCATCAATTGTGGTCTGACGCTCCTCCATCAACTCAAACAAAGCGGATTGTGTTTTAGCTGGAGCACGGTTGATCTCATCAACCAAGATGATATCACCAAAGGCAGGTCCCTTGTGGAATTCAAATTTTCCTGCGCCAACGTTGAAGACGTTTGTTCCCAATACATCCGAAGGCATAAGGTCTGATGTGAACTGTAAACGAGAAAAATCCGCACTGATAAGCTTAGCCAATAAACGTGCGGTGAGTGTTTTTGCCACACCCGGAACACCCTCTATGAGAGTATGCCCATCTGCTAACACTGCGGTTAAGAGAAGTTCCAACATCTTCTCCTGACCCAATATGATAGAGGAGACTTTGTTTTTCAGCTCTTCTATCTTGTCATGAAATTGAATTTCTGTAATGATCGTCTCGTTTTCCATATTATTTTAATTTACTTGTTATCTTATTTAATCTATCAATATAGTATTTCATCTCTTGGAAGGAGATATCCATTGTTTCATTGAAGAAATCTATATGTTCTTTATTTAGTATATAAAATAAGTTGTTTATTAATCGGTTTAAGTTCTTCTCTCCTGTCAGTTTTTCAAGTGTCTCAATGTTGGCATCCAACAACTCCATGTCATTCAGATTGATATTCTTCTCATCTTGCAATTGGGAAATGAAGGCCACAAACTTCTTTTTTATCATTGTTTGATACTCCTCTTTCCACATATAGTTCCTACCCATCTGCTGTGCAAAACTAATAGTACGGTTCTCTGGTTTTTTGATAACAGGAATGATACGTTCCCGACGACGTGCTAAGAACAGCAAGAAACCGATGAATAGACCAATAACAGACCATCTTATGAGTCTGTCGCGCCAGCTTTTTACTTCACGGCTATAGTCTTTGTTTGCCGTATTCTGTCCCCCTTTCTTTAGCACAGGGGGATTAGCCTCATAAATTTCGTTATTCTCAGAAGACCTAGTAAGCAGACCCCAATCAACGCCCTTAGCCAGTTGAAGAAAATTAAGGATTAATTTTGCATTCTTCTCATAGAATAGACCGTAGTTGGTAAACAACAAAGGTGTTGATACGAAGATAAGACTGGAGCCATTCTCGTGTATATATTGAATGGCAATGGGTTCTGAATCGATCGTCGCCAAAACCCTATGTTCTGCATATCTGTTTAAGAACTCACTATTAGGGTCATGGAAGATTCGCGACTGACACAATTGGGTTGGGAAATTGTAGGTTGTGTCAGAGATACATTCTTCTTCATCATCACAAATTGTGTATGCAAAATGATTTTTTATGACAGATATGTTACATCGCTTATTAGCGTTGATTTCATTAGCGAAGCTATCAATAATGAAAGGATGAGGACGGGACGTTATCAGTTCACCGAAATTATCACAAGCGATAATGGTGGACTTTCCATTTTCGTTGCGTGCCCATAGTGAATCTGCATTGTGAGGACTCATATCGAGAGGATCCACTGAATATTCCACCCATAATAGATTGTTAGCTTGAGAGAACCATGTGGTGTCCTCCCAATTTGATATACGTCCAGTGTAAGACCCAGTAAAATTTACATAAACAAAACTCCATCCATACGGTCTATTTAAAATATAACGTACACGTCCCGTTGCGAAAGGGTCATAACCACCATCAAGATTAGGCGACCAGTCCCATCTAGGACATCTAGGATTCGTGCCGCATGAAATCAACACAAAGACACTTAGCAAGCATAATATGTATTTTATCAAATTCCTCATTTTACCGCCGCTATTACTTCTTTTTCGAATACTAAAGCCTCTTCAACCATTTCACGACTCACCTCAATATTATCATATCTCGCCAATAGAAAAGCGTGGGTGAGATTTTTGAAAGGTGCCTTCACAGACTTTGACTTCACCTCATAATAATATTCAGAAGGCGTCTTCGACCTTTCCCAATGAATAATCTCTTTATTGTTCAACAATGCAAGAGTACGCACATAGATGATTCGGATTGCCTCTTTGTAGTCCCCTTTCTTCATCATCAGTTCGAAATCTTCATCCCCATTCAACAAATTTGACTGCCCTAAATTATTCTCCATTGCCTCTTGTTTCTTTCTGTAAGACCTGTTTCTGAAAATTACAGTACCACATATCGTAGCAATGATAGCAAGAATGACAACAATTATTATAATAATGGCCCCAGAATCAATCGATGAGATAAACTCAGCAATCCAATCAGCAATTTTTCTAAACGGGGATTCTCCCCTTTCCTTCAGTTCTATTTTTTTTAACTTGGTACCAGGCCCATAGCTCGCAAGTTCATTATCTATGCTCTCTTTAACCTTTTCGTATGTCATAACGGAATCCTTTCCATACAAGCTATCGAGATACGATGACTCACTATATATATCGGTGTCATCTTCTTCATCCAAGCTATCATCCATCACTTTCAGACTATCCGACAGCATGTCAGTCTCATCTATGGGAACATCTTCAACCAATTCGTCATACTCTTCCGCCCAACTCGGAAAAGAAGATATGGAAAGGAGTATTATTATCCACAACAGTTTTCTCATGACTCAAACTCCTTTCTTTTCCTAATCTGATGAGGAAGATATATATAATAGAAAATGACAAATGCGAAGGAACCTCCGATGATAAACAATTTGACAAAGAGAGGCCATTCTGTGTGTCGGGTTGCAAAACTCTCCAAAAAGGCTGCAATAATGGTGATAGGAAGAATGGAAAGAATAATCTTCACGCTTCGCAAACCACTTCGTTTCAGCGCTTCCTTTCGAGACATGTTACCTGGGAAAACCCAACCCATTCCTAATGCCAGAGATGCAGCACCACCTATAATGATGGAAGGAATTTCAAGTGCACCATGTATCCAAATGGCAGACATCGATTCTAAACCCACATCCTTTAGGAAAAAGAGAGTTTGAAACTCGCCCAACATGACACCATTCACCTTTAGAATGTATCCTGGTCCAAGAATAGGAATGATACCGTACATATACGTTATTAAATCTACCCTTAGGTTATTTAAGACAATATAAAAGAACATGTGTTTCGGGGACGATTGACCATATACATTGGTGGGAACGCCATTTTTTATGTTTTCAAGCGTCATCTCTACATATCCAGGTCCTAATGTGTCAATTACATTTTGGATGTCTTGAACAGCAAGTATAACTCCTGCAATGGTAAAAGCAGTGAAGAGGGCAAAGGAAAGTTTCATCTCCACATGAGCCTCTGCCACCATTGAAGGGACATATTCGGTAAAGAACTTGATGACGGAATGGATGATGTCGTGTTTCTTAGGCCTACACACATACTCATGAAGCATCAAAGCCATATTGTTTAAGTAAGCTGTGACGCGAGCATTAGGATAGTGTCCTTGTGCATATGCACAATCGGCCGTTATGTCCTGATAAATGTCGGAAATCTGTTGTGTGGAAAGTGTGCTCAAATGAGAAATTTTTTCCTCATATTTATTCCATTTTTCCTTGTTCTGTTTTACAAAAATATATTCCTTCATAAAAATCATTCCATTCCAATGACAAAGATAGAGTAAAAATACTTAGATTTGCAAAAAATAATAATATTAAAAAACAAAAAGGAGTGTAAATTCCATCAACTAATTTGTAATTAGCAGTGATAGATAGTTTAAACATTACCAACGGACAATACGTACAATTGAATTATCAGATTGCGGGGACGGAAAAACGAGTTTTTGCTGTTATCGTCGATCGTTGCATTCAATTTATATTATATTGGATGTTATTTAAATTCCTTGATTCTGTTTCGTTTCGTTATTTCTTCTCGGGTTTTTTTAGGGAATTCATAATAATTGTAAGTATTTTCATCGTTTATCTGATAAATCTGATGCAAGAGATTTTTTTGCATGGAAAAACGATAGGGAAATACCTATTTAAGATAAAGGTAATAACGGAGCAATCGGAGCCCCCCTCATTTCAGCAATGTTTCATTCGTTGGATACTCTATCCGATAGATGCATTAATCATAGGTATGGTTATGATATCCAAGCATGGTCAGCGCATTGGAGACATGGCATCAGGCTGTTATGTTGTCTTTGATGAGAGGTCGAAAGTAGTGAAGGCATCTATCGAAACAGACTACCAATATATAAAAGAAAACTACAAACCCGAATATGAAGAAGAAGAACTAAGAGGAATGAAAGAGAAGGATATTCAGCTGATTCTAAAGGGATTGTATAATGTGAAATATGTATCACAAATAAATGATGTAGCATCTATTATCTGTAAAAAATATAATCTTACAAAAAGAAATATGAGTGCAAGAGAATTCCTCGTACGACTATATAATGATTATAAGTATTATGAGTTGAATAGGGAACAGTAGGGGCGAATAGCATTCGCCCATGTTGAATGTGCGCACTAACGAGGATATGTTAATGAAGAGGGGCAAATGCATTTTGTGGCACTAACGCTTCACCTCCCCGCGTACGATTGCAAAAATTCCCCTATGTAAACACGCCAACTTTGCCAATTATGTCTGCCTTTTGTTTTCTTAAAATCATGCGGGATTTGATAGCGATTGAACCTACGATTGATACGTCTCGACCTTGCATAAAACAGATCCCGACTACCACAACGTATCCAATATTCTGCTCCCGTGCTCTTCTTAGGTATCTGGCACTGTAATATCACAGGAGAGAACAATCCTACCACATCAAAATGATATTGCTTACTTAAATTTAATGCTTGTCGCGCTCCACTACTTAGTCCGGCTATCTTTTTTGCTCCACCTATCGAGTAGTGAGCTTTTACATACGCTTCTATCTCTGGGAATAAAACTTCAAATTCCCCCTTTTTTATATGATGGTTGAAGTCATGCATAGACTTGAAATAGCTGGGCAACTGATATGCTGTCATTGTATCGTTTACCACACAAAGTGGCATTACTATCACCAAAGGTTCTATTATCCTTCCCTGAATTAAACTATCTGCCAACTCTGCAATATGCGCCTCATCTTCCCATGAATACTGATTACCATGCATTCCGTGCAATAAATAGAGGACAGGGTAGACCGAATCTGCATGATAAGAGGGTGGGGTATAAACTGTTAGATATCGTGGTTCTCCATTCTTTTCGCTTACAAATCGAACCGTATCTATCCTCCCACCTGCCATCATGTGCATGACATGGAATAACAATGCTACTATTAATGCTATTAGGCTTTTGACTGACATACCATTGCGTCTTTCAGCATTGACTCAAAATCTCGTACAACCTCTGTTAATCGATACTTCTTGGCCTCCTGAGCATACTTTATTTCCATCTCTTTGCGCTCCTCTGGATGTTCTATCCAATATTCAATACGATTCTTCAGATCCTCAGCATTGCCCACTTCAAAGAGAGAACGATCGTCCAAAGCAAACTGTTTAGTGGCAGAAAGCGGACTATTCGAGATGATAGGCACCAATCCTGTAGCAAAGGCTTCGATACAACTGATGGCTTCACTCTCCATATCACTGGCATGTACGTATAGATGTGTCTTGTGTAACAGCTCGATCAACTCCTCGCGTGAGTAATATCCGAAAATGGGAGGGTTAGTCAAATCCTTTCCTAACCGGCGATAACATTTCTCCATCGGTCCGGTGCCAGCAAATAGCAATTGGATGTTCTTTTCATATTTGCTCATTTTCACGGCTTTAATCACCAAATCTTGTCTTTTTTCAGGGGATAATCTTCCCACCATTGTGATGACAAATTTATCTGGATATTGGTCTTCATCGGCGGGACGATAATAGACAAAGTCGTTGGAGATTCCGTTGCTGATAACGTGTAATTGGTTGTCAAATCCATAATGTTTCAACTCGTCGGCCATCATCTGACTAGGGCAATGTATATGTTGCACCCCTTTGTACATGGTCTTGTAATGAATTCGATAAAGCATACGGTTGATCCATTCCACCTTACCTAGGTGAAAAGCTGAGCTGATGTTTTCTGCTTGTATATGAAAGGCGGCAGTAAGAGCTTTCCCTCTGGACTTTGCCATTTTCTTTATTTTACAACCTAGAAAGAAAGGGGTATATACATGAACAACATCACACCAATCCAATGCCTGGTTGATAATTGCTTTATTCGGCACAGAGTACTGAAATCCATTAGCATCCAGAATAGGTTTGAATGGAGTTTTCAACTCTTTTAATGCATATATATAATCTGGATAAGGAGGTTCAGCATTGGTGATAACACGCACTTCATGTCCCATTTTTCGTAAGGTTTCCGCATAGCGTTGAGCAGAAATGCTGGTACCGTTTTTATGCGACTGAAACGCGTCAATTGCAAATAATATCTTCATTGTTATGCCTATAGCTTATTTTCTGTTATTTTAGATATACGAATTAAAAAATGACGCAACACAGCGTATCCCTTATTTTGACTTATTCATATAAATATCATTGCCGCGACAAAGATATATCATATTTTATAAAATTCGATGTTTAAAATAGATTTTATGCATGTGCTTGTTATCTATGTGCATTTTAGCGGACAGAAATAATTTAATTATTCCTTTTTCCTTCCTTTAATTAGTTTTATCAAAAACCGTACAATTTTTTCAAACTTATCAATGGTTGTTTTCAATATAACAGATAAAATGAATGTTGTTACAAGAGCTAATAAAAGAGGGATCCTTATCATTTTCCACGTAGAACGAGTGATTTCCCACGTAGAACATGAACTTTGTTCATTATAATTAAGATTACGATTATTATAGTAATAACTTTCAGGATCCATCAGATTCTCTTGTGTACAGTGCGCCGGTAAATCCAAATTCGAAAAGACAGAATCATATTGGAGAGAATCGTTTTCTAGTGAGAGACAAAAATAGCGTCCCTTGGAGAGTCCATATAAAAGACTATCCATTTTAGCAATGCTATCTATCTCATCTATGTTATGGTTTCCTTCAATATAAAATGGCATATTATCGGTAGAGATGATTTTATATTGTGGATTTATTTGTACGTATCGGTAGTCGCTATCGCCAGAATAGGTGTTCTCTTTCTTCCCAAGCAAAAGGCTAAAGGAGAAGAAAAAAGAAAAGAAGAACAACAAAATGACAGCTGAAACATTGTATGTTATGAGATTGCGAAGAAGATGACTCTTTTCGGAGAATATAAATGTTAATATTGTAATAATTACACATATATATGGTAGATAGGATGTGACTAATACAATAAAAATAGTAGCCAGACTTATAAAGAAAAATGAGATAACTTGCATATTAAATTATATTGATTGAAAATGAACTCGACTATACCTCCGAGTATATTCCTCTTATCTTGTTACTTGTATGCAAATTTAGATAAAAAATATAATTTTTTTGTATGCAAATATACTATTCCCACGATGCGAGCACTATAGTATAATTTGTAATATAATTAATCTTATGTTAAATAATAGCAAGGAGCTTATTCCATTATCATATGCAATGGATACCCATTGACGTTATTTTTCATAATCTGAATTCAAATAATCATTTACAGAATTGTTGATGGCAAAATATTAATATACACATGCAAGTGTGACGAAAATAGTTGCTCTTATTATTGTACAACCAATGATCCTGGAGATTATCACTACTTAAAATCACTTCACATAACACCCCAAACACGATACCCCAGCGCCACTAAAACTACGCCGGCAATGACACTCAAAGCGATATAGCCAACAAAACCTAGGATGTTTCCGGTTTGTAGCAACATCAACGCCTCTTTAGAGAAGGTTGAGAACGTGGTAAAACCACCACAGAGTCCAACGGTCAGGAATAAAGCCCATTTGCTACTCTCGCTAGCGCTTCGGCTGAAATATCCCCACAAAAGCCCGATCAGAAAGCAACCCAACAGATTCACGGCAAGAGTCGCCCAAGGAAACCCTTTGCCGACACTTTTCATTGCCAAAGAGACAAGATACCTTGCTGCTCCACCGATGAAACTACCAGCCCCAACGACCACAATATTTTTGATGATGTCTGATACCATTGAAATCTATTTTATTGGCACAAAGATACTAACTTTCTGGGGCATATCCCATAGGTAAGTCAATAGCAAATCGTCTCTTCCGTTAATTTTGGTAATTCTTCCCGAAATTCAGATACCTTCACTCCCCCGAATGTGGCATATCTTTGTATCAGTAAAAATTCAAAACCAATTTGAAATGAAGAAATTAATAATAAGTGTTGCTTGCATTGCCGCACTAATGGGTTGCTCGCAACAAAAAACTGAAAAGACAATGAACACAGAAGAATTACAACTCACGCAGGAATGGGACAAGGTTTTCCCTCAGAGCGACAAAGTGAACCACAGCAAGATAACGTTCCACAATCGTTATGGCATAACTTTAGCCGCCGACCTTTACGTGCCGAAAAACGCTACGAAACCAATGCCCGCCCTTGCTGTGAGTGGCCCGTTTGGGGCTGTGAAAGAGCAGACTTCAGGCCTATATGCCCAAACAATGGCTGAACACGGATTTCTGACCATCGCCTTCGACCCGTCGTTCACAGGCGAGAGTGGCGGTGAACCACGCCGTATGGCCTCGCCCGACATTAACACCGAAGATTTTCTGGCAGCTGTTGATTATCTATCAAATCGTGAAGATGTTGATGCAGAAAAGATTGGTATCATCGGCATTTGCGGTTGGGGTGGAATGGCAATCAATGCCGCCGCTATCGACCCCCGTATCAAAGCGACCGTGGCAAGTACTATGTACGATATGAGCAAAGTGACTGTTGAGGGATATTTCGGCAGTGAAAACACACCCGCACAACGCATGGAGAAACGTCGTGCAATCAGTGCCCAACGCACCGAAGACTACCGAACGGGCAGTTACAAGCGTGCAGGAGGCGTGGTTGATCCCCTACCCGACGACGCACCGTGGTTTGTGAAAGATTATTATGACTATTACAAAACACCACGTGGTTACCATAAACGTAGCGGCAATTCAAACGATGGTTGGAATGTTATCGGCTGTCAGTCGTTCCTCAACCAAAATCTGCTATGTTTCGCCAACGAGATTGAAACGCCCGTTCTGCTCGTCCACGGCGAGAAGGCTCACAGCCGTTATTTCAGCGATTATGCCTTTGAAAAGATGACAGGCGTGAAACCGGAAGAGGGCAAAAGCGCGAAGGTGGGCAACAAGGAGCTGCTGATTATCCCTGGTGCCGTCCACACTGACCTTTACGACAACAAGGCTGGAGTGATTCCTTACGACAGAATCGCAGCGTTTTTCCGTGAGAATCTAAAATAATGCAAGGACAATGAAGCAAATCACCTTTATCGTAACAATTGTTTTATTTGTCTGTTGTTCAGCGAATAACAAACTAAAAGCCGAACCTATGAGCGAGAAATTGTTTATCACCGTCAACGGCACAACTTTCACCGCCACTTTGGTCGACAACAGTTCGACGCAGGCGCTGGTCGATGCTCTGAAAAAGGCGCCAATCACCTACGAGGCTCACGATTACGGCAATTTTGAGAAAGTTGGCGATTTGGGACAGTCGTTCCCCACAAACGACGAATCAATCACTACCGAGCCTGGCGATTTAATTCTGTATCAAGGTCATAACCTTTGCATTTACTACGATGTGAACACGTGGACTTTCACTCGTCTGGGCAGAATCGACAACGCCACACAACAGGAACTGAAAGCCGCGCTGGGCAATGGGAATGTTAGCATAACGCTCTCATTGTCAGAAATAAAAACTGGTATAAATGATGTAAAATCTTCGCCCGCCACTGACAATCGGAAATTCGACCTTCAAGGCCGCCAAATAAGCACCGTCACTGTCGGGCAGATTTATATCGAAAACGGGCAGAAAAAGATAAAAATCAGCAAGTAACTTAAAATCAACAATATGAACGTTTTAGTAATATCAACAAGTCTGCGCCCCACAAGCAATTCCGACGCTTTGGCGCGTGAGTTTGCGCGTGGTGCCGCCGATGCAGGGCACAAGGCCGAGGTAGTCTCGCTTCGCGGAAAGAAAATTGAATTTTGCAAAGGTTGTTTCGCCTGTCAGCAAACGCAAAAATGCGTGATAAAAGACGATGCACCCGCCATTGTGGCTAAAATGCACGATGCCGATGTAATTGCCTTTGCCACACCCATTTACTACTACGAGATGAGCGGTCAACTGAAAACCCTTCTCGACCGCGCCAACCCGCTCTATACGTCTGATTACAAGTTTAGTAGCATTTATATGCTAACCACCGCCGCCGAAGACGAGGCGTTTGTGCCCGGGCGCGCCGTTGCGGGCCTAACGGGCTGGGTTGACTGCTTTGAGAGGGCGAAGCTGGCAGGAACTGTCTTTGCAGGCGGTGTGAACGAAATGGGCGAAATCGAAGGCCACAAGGCACTTGGCGAGGCGCATGAAATGGGCAAGTCAGTTGGGGAATAATTGTCCGAAATTCTGTAAATTTGCAAAAAGCAAAAAAAAATGAAAGAGATACATTTCGATACAGTTCAGCAATTCAACGATTTTTACGGCTTTGAGACTCTGCACCCGTTGGTGAGCGTGGTGCGCTATGAAAAGCAACAGCCTATCGACGAATGTTTGGTTCACTATGGCGTGTACGCATTGTTCCTGAAAGAGAACAAAGGCTGCAAACTCTCGTACGGCCGCACAAAATACGACTTCGACGAGATGACCGTCACTTCGTTTGCGCCTGGCCAACAGATTCTCGTTGAGCCGAACCCCGACGTGGTTTTCCCAAAGTGGACGGCACTGGTCTTTCACCCTGATTTTTTGGCACGCACGCAGTTGGGGCGGCAGATGTCGCGCTACGAGTTTTTCTCTTATTCGAGCAACGAGGCGCTGCACCTTTCCGTAGGTGAGATTGAGATTTTCCGCAGCGTTTTGGCGATGATTCAGCAAGAGTTGCAACACGCTATCGACAAACACTCACGCGAGTTGATTGTGTCGAACATTGAATTGCTATTGAACTATTGCTTAAGGTTTTACGACCGTCAGTTTATTACCCGTGAGGAGATAAACCACGTAACGGTGCAGCGTTTCGAGTCGCTTTTAGACGATTATTTGACCGAAAAGGCCGAAACCAACGGCATTCCGACAGTGGCTTACTTTGCCGAGCAATGCAACCTTTCGGCTGGCTATTTCGGCGAGTTGGTGAAGGTGGAAACGGGCCGCACGGCGCAGGATTTCATTGCCGACCGAATTGTTCGTCGCGCCAAGGAACTGCTTAACAGTCAGACGTTAAGCATTGCTCAAGTGGCCGACCGTCTGGGCTTCGGTTATCCGCAACATTTTGTCCGCTTCTTCAAACGCAAAACGGGCAAGACACCAACAGAATACAGGGCGGCGTAGATACTTTCCGAAATTTGTTTATCTAAAAGATATCGAAAGAATTGTATATTTACTTTATCAAATCACAAAACAAAATGAAACAGATAGTATTAACATTCCTTAGTTTTTTTATTATGAGTACAGTATCAGCACAAAACAAAACTCTTGTGGCTTATTTTTCAGCTTCGGGTGTAACCAAGAAAGTGGCTACAGAATTGGCGACGGTTGCCAATGCTGATCTTCATGAGATTAAGCCTGCTCAAGCCTACACCAACGCAGATCTTGACTGGCACGACAAGCAATCACGCTCGTCGGTGGAGATGGCCGATAAAAAGTCACGTCCTGCCATTACAGCTAAACTCGCAAACATGTCTGACTATCAAACAATTTACGTTGGATTCCCTATTTGGTGGTACACTGCTCCGACCATTATCAATACTTTCCTCGAGAGTTATGACTTCAGTGGCAAAACCGTTTACTTGTTTGCAACAAGTGGTGGTAGCACCATCGACAAGGCTGTCAAGGATTTGAAGGCGGCTTATCCTAAAATCAATATCAAAAGCGGTCGCCTGCTCAACTATGCAGGTAAAAATGAGTTGCAGGAATTTGTTGGGAAGTGATGATTAGATAGTATCGAACTATAATACAGAATGGTACAATCGGCAAAAAGCTTTCGTGGAAGGTGTTTTGCCGATTTTGTTTGAATTGATGAGCAAACACTTCCTCTCCTTTTTGTTCTCCTCTCACCCCTTCCGATACTCCTTTGGACTCATACCCTTCAGACGCAAGAAGAACTTGCTAAATGAAGGGGTGTCGGCAAAGTGGAGATAGTCAGCTATCTGAGAGATGCTCAGTTGGGAGGTTTTCAACAGGAATGTTGCCTCAATCATTAGCATCTGATTGATATAGTCGATAACAGTGCGACCTGTCACCTGACGAACTACGCGGGAGAGATAGACTGTAGAGATATGGAGCTGGTCGGCATAGAACGGGATGTCGTGGTGCTGAGCAAAGTAACGAGGCAGCAGACGAATGAATTCGATGAAAATTTCCTCCACACGCTGGGGTGTCTGACGGTGTACGATGGCACGCTGCTGGGCATTCTGCAGGTCAAGCAGGAATATGGAATAGAGCATGCGCAATACCTCACCTTTGTATATATGATCGGAATGAATATAGCTGATGATTTCGCACATTTTCATGAGCAGATGCTTTACGGAATCTGAGGCCAATGTCTGTTTCGGCTCATGCAACTGTACGATGGGCATGTAGGCCAGATATACGAGGTCGTGGACAGATGGTGCCTCGATGGTGACATGCTCATCGGCCATCAGACAGAAGCCGTGGAAATCGTCAGAGGTAGCCATGACGGAGACGGGGAGGCACGGTGAATAGACGTACAAATCGTTGGGGTGAATCGTCAGTTCACGACCATTGTAGTGAATTGTCATCCATCCTTTGTCAACTAGCATAAAGGCGAAGCAGGAAACGAATCCCTTCGTCAGGTTGGTACGAAGGATTATCTCTGCATTTGTTTCTATGCAATACATTCCTTCATTCCAGCCTTTTTCTGGCAAATCGTCGCCAACAAATATTGGCAAATATTCATTCAGCGTATACACCTCGGTAATTTACAATTTAACGATTTACGATTTCATTTGGGGCGCAAAATTATCTTCAATCATCAGGTCGCTCTTGCCCAAGTTACATTCTGAACAGAGTGTTTGTAGGTTCTCCATCACCGTCTCGCCACCCTTAGAATACGGATAGATGTGGTCTATGTGCAGGACTACCGATGGGTCGGTTGCCGGTGACTTTCCACACTTGCAACACTTAAAATGGTCACGCGCCATGATGCGGAAACGCAAACGGAGATTGATGTCGCGGCGGGTTTTATGCCTGATGACTTTACCTTCGTCAATAGTCGTTATCGACTCGTTCTCTTCTATGGTTTCTGTTGGGGTATACTCACTTTCATCGTCGGAGTTGATGTAAGCAACAAATGCTTCCAATGCCTTGCGCCAACCGCCAAAACGATATAAATAAGGTTTTGCATTTATTTTTGACAATCCTTTAGAGCGAAAATCAGCAACAGTAGGCTGATGTCCTAACTTTATCCAAACACGCTCCATCTCCTCAAGGAGCTCTCTGTCTGAATATGCTCGTTTCGGACCAGTTCTAAATGGAGTCTGTTCTAAGCCAGCAGCAATCAAGAGACCATTCCAACCGCCATATTTCTTTGCTCTTTGACCACGGTTGTATTTGCCATGCTTGTCATATTCTGGTCCACTTATATAATTTCTTCCCATCAATGCAGCTACACTGCGTATATCTTCAATCAGAACATCGTCGCTCTCGCAATAATCATGATTCTTCAATCGACCGTGCTCTACTGACAAACCTGCTCGCTTCAGAACTTCATTCCAAGAACCGAATCTGTTTTTTACCGTGTTATAACTATATTTACCATGAGCAGTATAGTCTTTGCAAGAAAGTGATTCCTTCTGCAAAGCCTCTGCCACTCGTTTCACGTCGGCAATCAGTTCTTCGTCGGGCGTATTCCGATGATAATCATTGAGTACGAATTCCATAAGCAGAGTTTAGAATGATCGTTTCGTTCTGTATTATTTACTACGCCGCCACGCCCAGCTCATAGAGCCTTTCGGGCGCGAAGCCTATTACGTCGTTCCAGTCGATGGTGAAGGGGTCGAGGCGGAAGGAACAGAAATAGTCTATGTCATGCAGCTTGCGGCAGATGCCTTTCTGCACCAGCGGCGAGAAGTCCACTAGCAGCACCTCGCCTGTGCTGAACGTCAGGCGCAGCGTGTAATCGCCAGCGTACTCGGCGGCGGTCACTGTGAGTAATGGGTTCTTTGTTGTCATATCTGTGCTCCTTTTTATTTTAACGGGTCAATCTTCTTGGCGGCCTCGCAGTTCGACAGGCGCTCCCAGTTCTCCATCAGCTCTTCGCGGTGCAGATCGAGCCACTCATAGACGAGGCGCAAGGCGCGGCGCGGCATTTCACCACGGACGATGCCGTCCTTGATGGTCACCTCGGCCTGGTAGTTGTCGTATCAGACGTGGAAGTGCGGCGGGTTGTGGTCATCGATGTACATGTAGATGAGATTCCGTAGAATTTGTTGATTTCTGGCATAATCGTATTGCTTTTATTGTTCTTTGGCTGCAAAGTTAATCATTTTTTGCATTTACGCATCGTTTCGGACGTTAAATGTGCGAAATAATCTCATGACCGTATCGTTTCAGACAATGTTTGTATTGTTTCAGATATGTATTCGTGTGAAATACAACGTAACTTTGAAATCGAAAAAGAAAAATATATCGTTTAACTTTTAATTTGAGAAGTATTATGGACAAGCAGAAATCTATTGAAGCTTTACAGTTTTTCGTAACTCATTTGGCAGAAGGTGCCATCGTTCACAAGCAACAGGGTATGATTTTCAAATCACAGGGCATCACCAAGCTCGGACAGAAGTACGTCGACCATTTCAATGAGGAGATGGCCTGGGTAGAAAAGTTCACAGAGCGCATTCTCGACCTCGGTGGAGAGGTTAAATTCGAAGGCATGAAGAGTCGCGACCTTATTTGCGACCCTGTTGAGTATGTCAAGGCTGACCTTGCTATTCAGGAGCCAGGTGTTGAGCTACTGTTGAAATGCATGGATGGTGTGAAGGGCGATCCTACCACCTACGATCTGTTGAAGGATTACCTAAAGGACGAGGAGGAAGACTTGTACTGGAGCCAAGGCGCAGTAGAGCTTATCGAGAAAATTGGAACACAGAACTGGCTGTTATTACAACTATAAGAAACAAACTTAATACAAAGATTATGAAAGAACGTGTATTACAAGCCATGCGTGAGTTCGGTGCACCCGTCAACGCTGGCAAGATTGCAGAAATTACAGGTATCGACCGCAAGGAAGTGGACAAGGCTTTTGCTGAGCTCAAGAAAGAGGGTGCCATTGTATCGCCCGTACGCTGCAAGTGGGAACCTGCGAAGTAATATCTCAGCATCAACGATTTTGCCGTTGGCCTTATTATGATAATGATGCTCTACGAAGTGATGAATTAAGTTCTCATATAATCAAAAAATCCTCCATATCGCTGGTGATATGGAGGATTTTTCGTCTCTTTGAAGCAGAAACCGCAATAATGGTAATCCTTACCGAAATCTGTTTACCGCATTTATGCCCCACGTTGCTTACATTTGCATTATCAATTTAAAACAAAAACAATATGCAAAATTTTGATTATCAAACCCCGACCCGTCTTATCTTCGGCAAAGGCGTAATCGCAAAACTGCCCGAAGTTATGGCGCAGTTCGGCAAAAAAATCCTTCTCACCTACGGCGGTGGAAGCATCAAGAAAATCGGTATCTATCAGAAAATCAAGGAACTTTTGAAAGATGCCGAAATCATCGAACTCTCAGGCATTCAGCCCAATCCAAAAT
>JAFZLC010000037.1 GCA_017551675.1 Paludibacteraceae bacterium
AAATTTGGTCTTAATCCTTATTATGTTGGAAGATGCTCTATGAGTTGTTTTCTCTAAATATAAAGATGAACATGGTTATCAGTCTTAATCCTTATTATGTTGGAAGATGCTCTATGAGGGGGAAATTTATAAGACCTTGTATATAATCATTTTAAGTCACCAATATCAGATGAAATCGCTTAAATTTAACATAAATTAACTCGTTTTTTTGACGATGCAAAATTAAAGCCTTTTTTCAATATGTCAAAGAACTTCTTTAGGTTTTATACAACACTCTGTTTCTCAAGTTATTTTCAGAAAAATAAAGTGTTTTTCGAATGTGTAATCACATCCAAGTTGATACTCTTTCCTATTACCTTCATGGATCGAAGATAATCCGTGGACAAAGGTACTATCATTATACTATCTTGATTCTCATACGCCGCTTGTACCTCCACTAAATCGTTACGAATCTCTTCATATACACCCGTGTCTAAGTCTGCCAAAAATATAGATTTTTGAACTCGTACACAACCTTTATTTATTAAATACTTCACAACCTGACTCCGTACCTTATTACTCTCAATATCGTACATAACAAAAAATAACATATTCGTAGGCTTTCTATGTAGTGCGTTGATAATATGTAACATCTTTCCTATTCGCTCATCAATAGACGGTAATTCATCCACCCCTCCAGATGCAGGATTCGGACAAGCAGAACCTGACAATCCCGACCTTGTCAACTTCTGCATCTTCTCGACAAAAGTTAACTCCTTCTTTTTCTCCTTTCTCTTCGACAAATCACCCATATCCTACTGTCCGTATGTATTGATAAACGTCTCTATCAACTGTCCAACAATCTCATTCAACTGACTGTCAGTCGAACTTTTCGTCGATCGAATTACACTGAATCCTCTCTTTCCATAAAAGAGATTCACCTCTCCCATTTTCAACCCAATTTGCACGGTTATCTGTTTGCCATATTGTATGTTTATCACCGATTTCACTACCGCACCCGTCTGCTCAATGTAATTCTTTAAATCTGAAATGATATCATTCAAAATGTCGGGAACATATACTGGTTGTTTTGCCTTCTCACGCTTAACCGCATTTGGATTTAAAATGGCCTTTATCCGTGCCATCGTCTCTTCTCCTGGATCAGATGGCAACTTGTCTTCCATCATCTCTTCTTTCTTCTTCTCTACTCGATCATTTTTCCTCTTTTGTTCAAACATGTCAAATGGACTGGATAAGTCGATGAAAGCGTTCAAATCAACCGTATCCGCCGACGGATTATAGTAAGCAGCCTCATCCATACTAACAAAACAAGCTCTCGCCACATCCGAAGTCTTCGAGTCAATTACTTGCTCCAACTGATATTGTTGAGAGAATGAAATGGCAAACGTCTTATAGAAAACAGAATACAAACCACTATCACAGCATCGTTCCTTAAGTTTAAACATCAACTTCAACCCATCCTCACTTGGAGATAGAAAAGATAATACCACTCTCGAATCTGCTTCCACCTTCTTTCGCAACTCTTTCATTTCAATTCCCTTCTCCGTCACATGATCAATGTCAAGAATAAAATACTCAGTATAAGCAAAATTCTCAATGCGTCGGTAAGGAGGATTGAACATGCCACACACAACGTACGGAAGAAGTCTTTTCTGCGCTACGTACTGCGTATGGTCCAGACTCTCAATAATACGTAATTGTTTTATCCTTGCCTCTATTTCCGGTCGTGGATTACGAATGCTATGGTAGAAGTACTCCACCTTCACTTTCATAAGCGCATCATCCACAGAACGTATATTTTTCCCTGCACTGATCATAGTTCGACCTCCATCTTTTTAAATTGTTGCGCAAGATTTTGACAATACAAAAATATCTGTGTGCTTCTGCTACGACTCACTCCTTTAACAGTAGTCACCTCCTCCAAATAATCGTTGAGAGACTGTATGAGAATCCTTCTTCCCAATGGTTCAAGCCAATAAGAACCATCATCCCGAACAGAATAGTAATCATCCGTTATGGAATTTTGTGACACCAACGTATATACCACATAATCCACCCAAACACGAAATAATTCTATCACATCATAGACCAAGACAGGGCGATTGTAATCATCCCGATGAAGAATACCGATATAGGGGTCCACTCCTGCCTTGATTAATGCACCTTCTATCTTTCCATACAATAATCCATACCCATAATTGAGGAGTGCATTGACCACATCCATTGCTGGGTGCTGGGTGCGACAATCAAATCGGAGATTCTCTGGTAGGAATAGATTCATCGTATCGAAATAGACCTTCGAAGCTTGTCCTTCCCATCCTCTCAATTGAGAAGCCACATCATTCACAATTTCTCCTTCTAATGCTGCCACTTTACTTCGATGGTCTTCCATTTTACTAATAGCCTTCGTTATAACAGCATTTAGTTCAGAAGACTCCGTTCGCATCATAAGCAACAAAGCCTGTTGATTTTCAATCTTTTGTCGAATCACTTCCTTTATCCAGTCCAATGCTTTCTTTGAGAATGAAAAAGCCAACTGGCCTTTTCTAATCGTCGAGATAGAGCCATACTTAGGACTCCAAATACGTCCAATGACCTGCCCTGACTTGTCCATAAAAAGCACTTCAATCTCGCGCTCCACCGCCAACATAACAGCATCTGACGTTATCTGAGCGCCACGACTAATCTGAATGGAAGTGATACCCTCCGCAGGTATCCGTTGCCGACCTTCCGCTGTAGATATGACAAACCCCTCACTGTCGCGATTGAGGGATGTTCCAAATGTGTTGATAACGAGTTCCATATTTTATTTATTGAATATAGGGTTTATTAAGTACATGCAACGTCTCTTTGGCTCGTGTAATGGCTGTATAAACCCATTGACATTTTTCCTTCGTCGGATTACATGCCATCATGCCAAAATCTACATAGACATTGTTCCATTCTCCTCCTTGTGCTTTATGACAAGTGACCGCATAACCATACGAACAACGCAATGCATTCAAGTAGGGATCAGACTGCATTGCCATATAAAACTTTATTGGGTCTTTTTTTTGCGTTATACCATCTGCTCTCATTCTAATGGCAAAATCAATAAACAAACGAGTCTGTTGTAGTGAATCCAAATTGGGCGTGTTGTTGGAAATTGTCGATACCAAAAGCAAACTCGTCCGTTCTTCTCCTGTAAGTATTTCCCTGACTTTAACACTCCGGAACTCCAAATCTGCCCGACACAAGATATGCTCATCTATATGGACAACCTCCACCATATCTCCATTTATCAACCCTGTTGGCTGATTATTTTGAACGACCATCAGCAAATCACCTTTCTGAATAACTCCATTAGTTAACCCCAACATAGAACGTACCTTCATCGAAATCTCATAACACTTCTTATTGGATGCACTAATAAATATAGCATCAGTAAATCCCTTCCGCTTGATTGTCTCATAATAAGAACGAATCATTTCATCCCAATCAGAATGCAACTGTGTATTTCGGCAATTACGCAATGGGAAACTTTTCCACGTCTTAAAATGATAGCTCTGCTCATTCTCTGGAGCTAAAGCACATATCTTACGAATCTGAAGAGATGCTCGAATCAAATCATTATCACCCTTTTGCCTCATTATCTGAGTAAGAGACGCTTCCTTTGCCATTAGATGAAACTGTTGCTGGAAATACTCAGGCATCAACGCTGGTGAGGAGGTATCCTTCACAGGAGGCAACTGACACGGATCGCCAACAAATATAAACTTACTTTGAGATCGAGTATCGTATTTCAATAATTCAGACAATAACCGACCGCTTCCAAACTTAGCCTGTGTGATAAGTGTCTCTTCCAAATCTGAAACCATAGAAGCTTCGTCTATGACATAAATTGTAGGAGCCACAGATTCTGTATCCAAACAGACAGGCTCAAAATTCAAGAAGAGTTGTCCCGTGCTATCTGCTTTTAACTCTTTCTCATCTGTGTCAGACAAATCTTTATTAAGGCTAGAAAATGTATAAATCATAGAATGGATTGTCTTAGCTTCCTCCCCTGTAGTATCAGACAAAACCTTGGCCGCCCGACCCGTTGGAGCCAATAAAGTGAACCCTTTCTGCTTTTTTTTGAGTATCTGAATAAGAAAGCGCATCAACGTCGTTTTACCCGTCCCTGCATACCCTTTCAGAATAAAAACACGGCTATGCAAATCAGTGATAAAATCAGACAATTGATCCAATACAATCTGTTGGCTATGCGTCAATTGAATATCGGAGAGACTTCTACCAGAAAGCGAATCCGACTCTTTTATTGTTGATTTTGAAGAATCTATCATACCTCAAACTAAAAACTTATTCAAATATACTCTCTAAATCTCACAAAAATAAACTTTGAAATCTTCAATTCATTCTCCTCTACCGTTTCACGAAGGGTAGTAGATGCAACACATTTAACGCCATGAGCCTTTAATTTAGAAATCAAAGCATAACAGAAGTTAAACTCTCCCATGATGTGGACTGCAGAGAGATTATCCATCTGAAGGATTCTATCCAGATACTCACTCGCAAGCATATCGATGTACACCTCGTCCGCATCAGGCGGAACCGAAGGGAAAGGCATATCCACAACAACATCATGCGCCGCAGCAATTTGCTCTGGCGACCATGTAGCGGAGGGGTGGTTGGTGAGGTTTAAAAGCATGGGGATGGGTGTTTATATTGTTTTTTGAAATTGTAAGTTATTGAATTCAGTGTTGATATGATAACATGATGAGGTGAATCCTATCATTCAATTTTGATATTGAATAAAACTACGCCAAAAGCGCAAATACACTTTTTGATGTTTTTCTTTATATCCTGCGGTGTCATTGGTTTTCGTCTAGACCGCATCCCTGAATGATTAAAATCGTTTCTGACTTCAGTCAAATTATTGAACCCATCAACAAGAGTTTTATTGTCAAAAAGTTCGTCAGATAAAACTTCTTTTAATTTTTCTCGTTTCTCATCAGCAATCTCCCAACCATTTTCAGATATACTTTTAAATTTAATATTGAAAGCCTTGTTTATGATTTCCCTTTTGTCCTCGTCGTCAATTCGTATTTCATGACGCAAACAGAAAAATGATACAACAAACTCTTGCAAGATGGTAGCTGACTGCTGGAAGAGTCCATTATCATAACACCAGACAGCTGCAGAAAAACCATTACGAACATTTTCATTTTCATCAAATGAGACTAACGAAGTTTTAATCTTCTCAAAAATAGGGTTGAAGGCATCTATAAAAGTTTGCTCGAGATTTTCAGCACTTTGCTTTAATCCACGGAAGGAAGAGGATTTTATTATATCCATACCCCGACATGCTTTTCTCTCTTCAACAACATCAGATAATTTAGTTGCAAATGCTCTAAGTTTTTGAGCAGCTTCGTCTCCCCCTTTCGTCTCTTTTAGAATAGGCTTAAATTCTTGTTCACAAAGCGATACTAAGCGATTGACGCTACCATTATCTAGATATTGTCCTGCGGCAAAAGTCCAATCTTGAAGTTGCGATAACGAAAGCAAATCAATTATTGGAGCTTTATTATTTTCCTTTCGAGCTTCATAGTTACCATACGTTATGCTCTTGATTGTTACATTTTTCAGAAACTTAGCATAGTCACACAAAACCAGAATCAGCATCGGCAAGAAACGAAAAGCGTGCGTCACATCGAAGTAGAGTTCGTCGCCATCGCAAAGTTCATTGAATGTTGATGTGAATATTTCCCAAATTTCTTTTTCCGTATTACCATCAGGTATTGACAAATCCTTGATTGCAATTGGCAAATGAGCTTTTCCTATTAAACTTTCCAATCCTTCATATTCAACATATTGTTTTGCTTTGCTATCATAACGTTGGGTGATTGACTTGTTCCAATTTTCTTTTCTAGCTGAATCAGTCAAAAGAAACAGTCCCAAATCATCTTCACTCCAATCATTTACCCTCAAATATTGCATAGTAGCAGATTGGATAAAACAAGTATCGTTTGATTCAAATCCATCAACTTCCCTTGTATATCGACATTTGCCATAAAGGCCTGTACCTAAGACTGATATAAAAACTTTTCTACCCATAACTATTATTTTATTACAATGATTTCCAGAAGCACTTCAACCCTACTTTACGTTAATGTTGAACAACTCCCGTTCCAATAGTTTAAACAATTCTTGTTCTTTATTGCTTCCCCAAGAAGAGTCTTGCAAAGAAAAGGCTATGATACCCGATTCTCGACATTTCTCCTTCTGCAACTCATTCATCACATTGTCGGTCACAAAAAGAGCCTTGCTTCCCATTCCACCATAATTTTTCACGGCAGTTCTGAACTTGTCAATATCCGTAGAACTAGCAATCTGCGTCTTGCACTCCACAAAAAGAATCTTAGTTCCTGTATTCACAACCACATCAATCTCGTTTTTAGGATATTTCACCGATTGAGTGTCTTTAGGAGGGAAGATGCAATTCAACCGAATATCCTTTGCATATCGCCAATGCGAAAGCATCCGAGCCACTTTGTATTCAAACCATCCTGTATGAAAGGCCATACTAACCGCATGAGGCGACTCCATCTCAAACTCGTGTCGTCCACACCTCCGAGTACTTAACGTCAAACGGACAAAATCAGGTCTCTCCCACTCCACAAAATCATTCTCCGACAAAGACAATGTCCCCGACGGTTGACCAATCTTATTTTCCCACTCCTTAGAAAGGAGGGTCGTCAATTTATTGAAATATCCACAATTATATCTACGAGCCTCAACCAACGTATCCAAAGTCTCTTTATCCTCATCCGTGTATTCTGCGAATGGTACATAGTGAGTCAGCGCATTGTTCTGCAATCGGAACAGCACATCCATATCAAACACAAAGTCCGCCTTGCGTTCCATGGTACGATAATTCCAAAGCACATTGTTTTGGTCCATATAGACAACCGAAGCGTTAGACATCGTATCAAACACCCGTCCGAAAAGATGTGACCATGATTTCAAACCACTTGAAATATTGAGAGTGACCTCATCGTCCTTATACTTTTCTGCCAACAAATTGGCCCGCTCCATAATCAGCTGTGGATCCGTCGTATCCAATGGGTCCTGTTCATCCTCTGCAATGTGGATTTCACTTCTCACCTTTTCCACCGCATCACAACTGGACTTTGAATAGATGAATACCACCTTATCAGGCTGTGTGGCAACAATGCCATGATACACAGGAGCTGGCTGACCACCAACGAGGGTTATATGTACTTTTGCCATAATTTATTGCATTAATCAGTCGAACAATTATATACAAATTGGATTATCCGTTTAATCTTCTCAATTCATCATTAGAGATCAATCCCTGATACATGAACAATTGATTTCTAACTGCTCCCTCAATTTGTCCTCCACCATAATATTTGGCACTCACTAAATTAGTAAGGTCAGAAATATTGCTTAGTTGCTTGCGCTTGACTTTAAAAGACTCATTTTTATTCTTGAATTTGCCTTCCGTCAAAGTTATCTCTATCTTCTCATTTCTATAGAACCACATAAGAGTCACCCAACCCAACATTATGAACGAAAAAAAACTCTTAGCCTCTTCATAGATGTTGTTTATTTTGAAATCATCCATTATATAATTGTAGAAAGAGAAACATACAAACATTATAAATGCGATGCCTCCGAATTTTAAAACTCGGCTTTCTTTTAAGCACTTTATTTTTTCTTTAATCCATAACACTAGTTTCATTTTACATTATTTTAAAATCTTAATTATATCATATTTCATTCACCACGTTGTAAGAAAGACATGTTCTATCGACGAAAGTTTAACAATAATTTTCTCTAATCAAATCACCTATTGCATATAACGGATATACTTTGATGTTTCCATAGGTAGAAAAGTTTTCCAAAGAGGTGCGGATACCATATTGGGATTTCTTCTCTTCCATAAAAATTCGTAGGCTTTGCATACTTCCTTTGGTGCCAGACTTCACCTCTATCGGAATGATGTCGTAGCCTTTCTGTATGACAAAATCCACTTCTGCCTGACTGTCTTTTTTTTCACGATGCCAACAATATAGTCGTGAAGGTTCATAACATGACGAATTTTTCACTAATTCGTTCGCAACAAATATTTCTGCCACTGAACCTTTGTTGATTAGGATTTCTATACCTTGAACAAACAATTCTGCCAAATTTAATCCTAACATTCTTAATAAAATACCTGTGTCGAACAGAGCCATGCGTTGATATCGTTCGTTTGTTTCCGCCCCCAAAGGAATGCCATTGGCAGCGGAATGTACAACAGGATACACTAAACCTGCTTTAATCAGCAATTCCAATGTAAGTTTTACTTGACTGAGCGACAAATCGTCATGGACGTTTGAGTAAACAAATTTTCCAGAATGTTGACGGGCGACAGACTTTAAAACAGTCGACAAACGTTCTTCGGAAATCCTTTTTCGGTATTTTTTGAAATCGTCTTTGTATGACACCACCAAATCGTTGAGAATCAATTGGCATTTCCTTAAATCCTTAGTTTCTATATATTCCTGCACCACTTTGGGCATTCCACCCATTAGAATAAACGAGCTGAAACGATGTAAAAGTTTGTCGTGTACAACCTTGTTTAGCGGTCTTTCTGGACTTGCATTTTGATAGGCGGATATCAACAAATCGTCTCCGTTCGCACACAGAAACTCTTTAAAACTAAATGGATACATAAATAGAGACCTAATTCTGCCTACTCCAAACGAAGGCAAATCAGCCAAGACAAATTCTAAAAGAGAACCTGCTGCAATCAAGTGTAATTCAGGATATTGCTCATAGAAATATCTTAACTTGTTGATTGCTTCCGGACAAGCTTGGATTTCGTCGATAAAAAGCAGTGTTTTTCCCACTTCAATCGGTTTGTTGACAGAATAAGATATTTGAAGACAAATTTCTTGTGGTGAGAGCATTTGTGAAAAGAGTTCATGAAGCTCTCTGTGTTCGTTCAAATCTATTTCAACATAGTATTCGAAACTCTCTCCGAGATGTCTGACACTTGATGTCTTTCCCACCTGTCGAGCACCGCGGATTAGTAGAGGCATTCTATTGTTTGAATCTCTCCATTCTATCAATCTCTTATCTATTTCTCTTTCAATGTATTCCATATTTAAATTTCAATTTTCGGTACCAAAGATAAAGATTAAATTTTAATTTTCGGTATCGAAAAGTGAGTTTAACTCTCAATTTTCGGTATCGGAAAGCGAGATTGACTTTCAATTTCCCCCATTTTGTTTCGCATATAAAACAAAATGCATGCTATTTTGTTCGGCAGGCGAAACAAAATCACAAAGTCTATCCATTCTTGCCAGTGCAAGCCGAAATAAAATTCATTTCGGCCTGCGTATGAAACAATTACGGATTGACTATTTCCTTAAACCAGTTGGAAGCTATGTCTGAACCGACAAGAGAATCCAACTCGTTTCCAAAACTCTTGAGTTTACCACGATCTTTCGGCTTCATCTGAGATACAATATCTCCTATTTTTTCGAAAATCGTTTTCAAATGATCTTCACTTAAAGATTCAACACCATTCAACTTCATCCAAGTTTTCACATTTCCACAAAGTGTTGGGATCTTTTGGGCATTTGCAATCTTTTCGGATAAAGGGATAGCATTCGCTCGACGACGTTGTTCTTCCTCGGCTTGTTTGGATTGCACAACAGTTTTTTCCAATTGTATTGACTTCACTTTGTTTTCCAACCAATCCACATCAATACTATTTTGTGAGGCATTTGGAAATTCATCACAAACAGTTTGAAACATAGCCAACGCCTTTTCATATAGCTCAGAATCAATCAATTGCTTCACTTCAGCAATTCGCGCATCATATAATCTTTTACGTTCTTCCTTTTCTCTCTGCTCTTTTGCTTCTTGTTCTTCCCTAATGCGTTTTGCATCTGCCTCAGCTTGTCTTTCCCGCTCTTTGCGAAGCATTTCAGCCTTACGATTCGCTTCCTGTTGCTTCACTTCTTCATTACTCATTGAACGAAGTTTCACGAACCCCATTAACGAAAGATTGCCATCCCAGTCAGCAATTTTGCGAGATTTTGGAAGAACCGTCCCTGCCTGTTTCAGGTCTTCTTTGTTGGCTCGCTTCCTATCCAATTTTCCATTTGTATAACTTATAGGAAACTGCCAATCACCCGTAATCGAATGGAATCCAGATCCAGCAGACATCTTCAGGATGCAGTACGAATTATCCTCTGGGATTTGCGCCAACAACGAGTCAATGGAACGGATGATGTTACCCGTTCTGTCGGTCTCGTATTTCTCGAAAAAGGCTTTCTCTTTCCGCAAATATTCTTTTGTATGCTTGTTGATGATGTCGAACAAGGTATTCACAGACATTGCTTGTTTTTTGGCATCGATTGTTCCTTGCAGTTTTTCTACATCTTTGATTTTTCTATCTAATTTCACTCGTTTTTCATCGTTTCTTTCTTTTTCGCGCTGAAATTGTAAACTGCCTATTTGCTTGTTGTAGAATTTTAGAAAGTCAAAATTTTCGAAAGTTCGTTCTGCCATCATCAATGTGGCATTCGATTTCTGTCCAGGCATCACGCATTCATAAATAGTATTGAAACCAGTTTGTTCGAAATACGAATTTGTTTGATTTGCACCATGCTTCCAACTACCTATCCATCCTCTTTGATTTTGCAGATTAAAAATCTTCGTATTCACCAACGATGTGCCATCAAACTCAGCATCTGAGAGTTTTATGAAACGCATGAACTCGTCGCCTTCCGTTGATGACCCAAATACTTCCTTCCCATCTTTGCTACGACCACCTAAATGTTGAAACAAGATGGAACGCAATGCACCTTTCAGCGAACTGCCTGTCAATACAGGCTTTCCACTTAATTGATTCTTTACAAATGATTTGATATCATTGTCACTCTGTGTTGGCATAGGTATGCAAATGTCTGATACCGATGCCAAATTCCCTGCGAGTTTTTGCTTCAATCCATTCTCATCCTTAGTGGCAAAATACGAAGACAATTCTTCTGGCTTGATGCAAGCAGCAACAATTTTTTTCAGATTGAGCTTGTAGAGATTGCCTTTGTCGACCACAAAGTCAATACCACGCACCCAATCTTTCTCCGCACCCGCACCTATTGATAAAGGAGTCAAAACCTCAATTTCTATATTGTACTTATTATTGATTCCTTCCATATCTAACTCACTTTTATTGGAATAAATAAAGCCCTACCACATCGCCAAATCGGATGTTCGTTCGACAAAATATCCGGCCTCAAATCAACGCCGACCCTTCCTTTTGTCTCCAATCCCTTACATGATGATTTGAAAACCGATGCGGCCGTAAATGCATGTATCACATTCTTGCGCAAAGTATTGTGTGGCGGTGTGGTAATCCAACCGCCACGGCGTTGAAAATCATATGCAATATCATCGGAGTCAAGCATTGCCTGCAACTGTTCTTTCGATTCTGGCACAAATGAAGAAAGTGACATTACAAACTCTGCATCATTGGGAATTTCAATCGTTACCGTTGATTCTTCAAATTCAAAATAACCATTGCCAACATTGCGGTCGGTACCTATGCCTTCGGTTTGCAAAAGTTTCAATGCAGATTCCAATAATGTAGTATCGCCTTCAACTATAAAAAACAAGCCTGAATAATCCTTGAAAATCACTCTATCCATATAGAATGGCTTGGCATCTTCCTGACCATCGCGAGACACAGATACACGAGCAGACACCTGCGAACTGACAAAATGATTATCAATTACTTCATCAGTAAGATATTCGCTATCTAATTTTTCAATTGTTTCATCCTTGAACAATTGTTCACCATTCAAAATCCTTGAAAAATACTTAGCATCAAGCCATGCCACTTTTTTTATCTTCTTTCGCTCTTCAATTGCCTTTTCTGAAGGTGGCAAGGTTAGCTTCAATGGCTTCGGGAAGAACAATACGGCATTTGTTCCCTTATCTTTCTGATAGAAAGGGAACAGACTACTGATGGTACACCCCAAATCGCCATTTTCTGGAATTTTCTTCCCCATTTTTGCCAAGCACGAAATCAATGCGGCATATAAAGTGTCGGATGCTATGGTTTTCAAACTGACACCATAGTCATCACGCATATCGCCCAAATGGACTGGCGAGGTGAAGTGTAATTTAAAAACTGTAAATTCGTGTGTACTCATAGATTACGCTTTCCAATTATTACTTTCTGACAATTCTGTCATCCGCAACTCTCCGAACTGAATTTGTCCATAGCCACGAGAGCCACTGCCACCCAAATAATCATTTTCAAGCGCATTGATGCCCTTCTTCAATAGTTTCAACAAATCATCAGCATTGTCATCATTCCAAACGTTGATAACAAATTCAACGTCAAATGAAACACCTGCAGGAATGCGCTCTGTCTGACGAGGATGCTCGGCTGTGCCCTTCACCCGATCAATAAAATTCTCCCACTTGCCTTCTGTGTAGGGCATATCAAGGTTTTCACAATTGCGAAGTCTTTCTGCAGAATCGGGTGTTAACATAGCATCGCGGACAATGAGTTTTGAAGGCTTCTTGTCATCTGCAAAACCAAACAAATTGATAATAGACTTGCATTCATCTGTCTTGTTTACAAATTCCACATTTCTACCTCCACCTACTTCTGGAATTCCATATATCTGTTCTAACAGACAACGCATTTTGCCTTTTAACGAACTACCTGGAATGTATGGCTGATTATCCTCACCAGTTCGTATGACAGGATTGTCAATGCCGCCAATTTGTACGTTTTCTTTGCTTCCACCCACATGAAGACCTGACAATAATTCAATAGTTGTATTTATTTTTATTTTCTTGATCAACTTTTCCATATTTCTACGCTTTTTTAGTTATTATTCTCTTGACCGCCATAATACTTATGATAAGCCACAATTGATTCAAAAATCTGCACAAAGTTCTTGTAGTCAGATTTAAGCACATCGTCATTATCAAAACGAATAGCATCTATAGCTTTACATAATTCCTCACTAAATTCTTCGATTCGAGTTTTGTTTACCATATCTCGCCCAGCCTTCTTTTTGTCTCGGCCCACAGCATAAGCCAACAATGGTTTGAGCATAGGAACTTCAGCCTTGTGTTTTATAACATCGGCATCAATACGTTTTACTTCTCCGAAAAACTTTCTGAGTTGACCTGTTGTCAAAGCTTTTTTGTTCGGATTATTTTCTTCATAAGCACACAAATACTTTCCAAAGGAATCTGTCCACTTTACTATCTCAGGTGTAATTCCAGTTTTCACCCAAGATTGTTCTAATTTTTGAATTGGATAATCTTGCATAACTATTCGTTTTTATTGTTATTATTCATTTCATTTTCAATATCTTGAACCGTTGGCAGTTTGTCTTTTAAACACTCAGGAAGGTTATCGGCTAAGCGATATTCTGAAACACCAATCGGTTGATCTATATTTTTAAGGGTGTAGCGTACCACCACGTCATTTTTGCTTTTACAGATAATCAAACCTATTGTAGGATTGTCTATCGGAAGCTTTACTTGTTCATCAATGGCAGATACATAAAAGGCCATCTTTCCTGCAAATTCTGGTGCGAACTTTACCACTTTCAAATCCACCACCACATAGCAACGCAACACAAGATGATAAAAAAGCAAATCTATCCTATAATCGTCTCCATTCACCTCTATAGGATATTGCCGCCCCACGAATGCGAATCCAGCACCCATTTCAAGCAAAAAGTGAATAATCCGATTAGTCAATGCATCTTCCAAATCTTTCTCTTTGTAATCTTGTGACAAAGAAAGGAATTCAAACTTGTACGGATCTTTCAACACCTGCTGAGCCAAATCGCTCTGTGGTTGTGGCAGCGTCAATTCAAAATTGGTGATGGCCTTGCCTTCTGTCCTGTACAAATTCAATTCCATATAATGCACTAACATAGCCCTGCTCCATCCGTCTGTATGGTTTTCCGCACGTAGAACAAAGCTTCGTCCAGCTGCTTGCATTTGCAGATAATCTCCACATGATGTCTCCATGGCACTTGAACCAGCAACGAGAATATTTCGCCACCAATTTGGTGGCCATTTTCAGGTTGGACTAAAACCCTATTCTTGTCATCACTATCTGTATTTTCATTGGAATTATGAGCTTCTAATTGTCCACCAACTTGGTGGACAATTTCAATATCCTGATTATAAAACAGATAAAACTGTTTGCAGGCAAAAATATTTGATCTTGAAAATCCACCAACATCAGGAAATTCAGCCTTCAAATCCTTGCTCAACTGCGGTATCAATCCGTCACCCCATTGAGATTTGGATTGTTTTTCGACAATATCGTGGCCCAAATGCCAATAGAAAGCAATTAGCTCACTGTTCACCTTTACAGCTGCTTTGATCTGACTTTGTCGAAAACGTTGTTTCAACTCAGTCAACCATGCAATATATTCCTTATCAGTTTTCATCTCGTTTGTCATTTTGAAATTTCAGTTCCAGTTCCGCCCAACGGGCAGCAAGAGAAACGAGCCTATAGTTATCAGTTTTTATCAGTTGTTTATCTCGCAAATCCTTACAAAAGTCATACACTGCTTTATTGTCTTTCTCTTTGCCCATAAACCGAGTCAGATAATATGCTGCATGCCACAAGTAACTCATATCAGGCTTACGTTTGTAATTACCAGTCTTATTTTCTGATTCTATCGTTTGATTCTCTTTCACAATGGCTGCGTACGTCATTACCTTGTGAAGTATACCTCGGGGAAGTCCATAATCTTCAATCAATGAAACAAACTTTTTCTTATATGTTCTCACATAATCAAATTCATCTTTCCAAGAGATACTTTCACCGAACATGCTGAAGGCATTCTTTTTTCCTCCATTATATTTCTTTGCGGCGTCTTCCGCATCGCCTGCCAATTCTGCCGCCTTTGATATGGGATATTTGTCTCCGACTATCGCAACACCTCCTGAAATGGAAATATCATCACGCCCCACAAATCTCTTGAAATATTCTCTTATCTCTGTCGCAAAATCTATCAACTTGTTCCATTTGCCCACGGCAAACAAATCATCACCTCCTGAATAAAGAATATTGACATCATTCTTAAATTCTTCCTTTTCTCTAATGGAATTCAGGAATCCACTGAAGAACCAATCAAGTAGGAATGACAAAGTGGAATATGCGGCAAAACTCTTATCTTCATCGGGTAATCCTTTGATAAATATAGAACCTAAATTGTCGACATCCATGCGTAATACGCCTAAATAGGAACCATCTGCAAGTTGTTCAAATGTCTTGTTTTCACCCTTCTCATTTTGTGCTTGCTTGTTCCCTCCATAAAACTGGAATCCATAGCTACACCTATTACCTTTTAGCTGAGCGGCAAGAAAACTTGTTTGGTTTATCAGTTTCACTCGACAGACATCTGCAGAAGTAATCTTTCTAAATTCAGCATCATCATCAGTTAGTTCCAATTTGTCAAACAGATAACTATGAACTCCGACGCATGGCATATCAAATTTTACTCGATTACCAATATATTTATTTTGTTCATTGGATTTGTGAGTAAGGATATAATCAACATCTTTCAATGTGTTTCCCAAATCAGCTTGATCCTTTACTATCGGCAACACATACGTCTTCTCTTCTTCT
Organism: Paludibacteraceae bacterium; assembly: GCA_017551675.1. GTDB lineage: Bacteria > Bacteroidota > Bacteroidia > Bacteroidales > Paludibacteraceae > UBA1181. Next base: position 15,683 of record JAFZLC010000037.1, read on the forward strand.
TTCGGATCAATAGGCACACAATCAGAACTCTCAATACCTGTAACCGCACATACCTTTGTTTCTCCACCAACCTTATTCTTCGCTTCATTGAAAAAGTTATCATAATCATCCAAAAGCAAGTCCTTGAATTTTTGATTTTTCTGATTTGTCAGCTTCTCTGCTAGTGTTCGCCAAAGTTCACCTATTGATTCGTTGGACTTACTTCCAAAATTCAAACCTTTATTTTTTACACTATAAGCAAATGGCACATAATCAAGATTTATAATTAGTTGACCATGATGCTGACTCCAAAGTTCTTTCTCAAATTCTAATTTAAGGGCATCAAGCGCTTCTGTGACTTTCGTCGTATTAGGCAAAATCATGTAGAATTTGCCTCCTGATGAATATACAACATGAGCAAGTGTCGCACAGATGTCTGGATGAGAAATTATACGCTGGATGACAGAATCTATCAACAACTGCAAATAGAACGACCTGCCCTTCAAACTCACAGCGGCCTTTCGTGAAGCAATATTGTATATGAACTTTTGAATGCCAGACAAATCGCCACCCAGTAGAATTACAGGACAGACTCCTTCTTTCAACAACAAGCGGTTATTATCAAAAGAAAAATCCTCAGGATGTTCCGTTTTGTATACATACAGGCTATCAGCAAAAGCAGCAGTGGTCTTCAAATGATCAAACAGACTCACATTCGCCATATCAGTTGTGTTAGAAGGAACACACCATGTATATTTCTTTAACAAGAACATCAAGCTCTCTGCAAATCCATCAAAACTATCTGTCGGTAGTTTTGCAAATTCTTCACAGAATAGTTCCCATTGTTTCCGATATTCTCCTTCATTCACTCCATCTTCAGACTTTGTGATATTGGTTGGAAAAAATTCTTTTTCATCAATCGACAAAGGACGAAGAGCAAATGCATATTGGTAGTTTGCTTCAAAAATCTTATTGAACACGGAATACAATGGAATCTTTTTGTATCGCATACTACCCCATGACACATGGAATACGTTTCCTTCAGGCTCCTCGACTTTTTCTCGCCTATCCAATCCTGCACTCCACCAATCCGCCATAGAAATCAACGCTTGCAATTCTGTTGATGGTTTGTGATGATATGCAGCCAATTGACACAAAGAATCTTCTTTTGTCACATCAAAAACACTCTCCACCAACCCCTGCACTTTTTTTAAAAGGTCTTCTTTGTCTTGCAAGAATTGGTATGTCCAAAGTGCATGCTGATAACCAAAATTTCCTTTTTCGTTCAACGGGCATAGATAATCGATCATCTTCTTCGACTCTTCCGATATATTGTTTTGCTTTTCAGAAAGCAGCCCATCCGCCCTCTGATAAAATTTCCCGATATCATGCAGCAACGCTGCTAAATACACTTTTTCTCTTGTTGTATCCATATTATGCCTCTACGTTATCTTTTTTATTATTCTTTTCATGTTTTCTTACCACCGTTCCAAATCCCAAACTAACCCCCTTGCCCAGTCCTATATAGTCGGGCAGGCTGAAATTGGTTTTGAACTCCACATCAAAGCCCATCATCTTTACTCCTTTATATATATACGTACGTGGATTCATAAGATGGGTTATAACACATTTTATCTCTTGTTCTACCGTCAGATTAATTCCCTTGCAAAAGGAAAGTATGTTACCAATCAATATCTTCTGCAAAAAAGAACATTGCTCCACAATTCCGTCTAAAGATTGATAAGCTTTGTAATTCTCCGAACTCAATGGTAACCATTTTCGCAATGTATATTGAAATTCTGTGTCCCACACCTGCACCAACGTTTGTCTGGCATCTACATGATCTATCTCCATATCTACCAAACGAGGACCTATCTGAAACTTGAAATTCGCACTACTAAAGAATTCTCCTATCACCTCTGTCCCTTCTCCAACACAAACTATTGCCGCTTTCTTCCGTATTCGCTTATATTGAATCAACGGATATCTATACCGGAACTCATCATCACCCAGATGATTATGAAATAACACATTGGCATTCTCCATGGCATGAATGACAGCCCCACGAAAAAGAGGAAATTCCTCCTGAGACATCTCATTCGTAAAAAATACCATTAATATCTGTAATCTGTTCTTGTTTATCATGTATTAAATTCTACTCTATATTTATTCTCTACAGGAAACAATATATAGTTGGGTTCTACAAATTGCATTTTAGCAAAATATTCTTTCCAAATATAGAAGATTAATTCTGAAAAAAGAAAACTTTTTACAACTATAATTCGAAAACTTATCAACCATTATCAAATTCCACAAAGCACCCATCAAATCCTTCCCCTCCCCCGAGAAAGCATTTTTTTTCCATTTTTTTCTTGTTTTTGTTGAAAAAAAATTATTTTTGCGAATTAATACATCACATACGATGATTTTATAGGTGATTTTGGGGAGATGAAGGGGCGTTGGAGGTAATGTATTGCGTAAAACTTAAATTAAGAATTAAAATTAGAAATTTAGACGGGCTTGGGATGAAGAATCAGGAAATGCACCTATGTGCACTTCTCAAAATTCTCTGAGAACTAAACAGATGTTACTGAACTGAACTAACATCTAAAACAAAATAAACGTTCTTTATCTTAAGCTGTTTATAATTCAATGGGATTTTTACGCCATTGACGGTTGACTTACTTTTGTTTTTCTTTCATGGTCAACTAGCGCGTAAATCTTATGTAATTATGAGGTGGTATGGTGAAATTTTTACGTATGGAAAATATATTTAAACTGAGACCAATTACTATTGGCCTGGTTATTCTTTGTTTTAATCTGTTAGGAGTTGGTGCACTCGCGGATAATTATGTTTATTTAGGAGTACGTGCGGGAGGTGAAATTATCGAAAGGACCAATGACAACGCAAACACGATATTTAATTTTGGTAATTTTACGTATGACAATGCCACCCAAACGCAAAATTACATTGACGGAAGTGTAACTTCATACCGATTTACAAGCAACTCATGTTCTGTAACCCCGAGAAACTCAATCACAATCAATAATACGACCTACTTTTTTGTACGTTGGGCAAAATATCATGGTTACTATCAGAAAACCTATGAGAATTCATCACCATCAGGAGATTGTACTCAGAATCAAAACTTTAACGGAACATGTTACATTGCCGAATATACCATCTCTGGATACCCAGACCAATACATTTGGCTATCTGTCAAAGCAGACAATACAATTATTTCAAGAGAGGACAATGCTAATGCATATAATTTTACTGGCGCCACTTCTGAGGGTACAAGTCAAAGCAAAAACAACACTCCTATATACCTATATAAATCGACCAACAATTGTAATATCTCCGCACCACAAACCTTTCAGCATAACGGTAAAACCTACGATTTTGTTTGTTGGGATAGATATCAAAATGGAAATGAGAGTCACCAGACAAATGCCACGCTGAATTGCTCTGAAAACAGCGCATACGATTGGCCTAATAGCAGCTATCACTACACCGCCGTCTACACCGAACGAATATACTGTACCGCTACTATAACCGATCCAGGATCTACCCTATACGATGGAGAGAGTTACACACTCACTGCCACTATAACGTCGCAGCAAAACTACTCCCGTCAATGGCAAAGAAGTACTGATGGCACCAATTGGCAAAATATTTCAAGTGCCACAAATGACACCTATACATTCACAGCTAATTCAAATTCAAACTACACCTATTACAGACTTCTTGTCACCAACGACGATGGTACCACCTGCGAGTCGAATGTGGTACACTTTACTGTAGAAAGCAAATACATTTGGCTGGCAGTTAGAATAAACAATAGTTTTATTTCAAGAGGTGATAATGCTGACGCCTACAACTTTACGGGGGCAGTTTACGCAAATCAAGGGCCAGAGAGTAATTCATATCTGTATAGAACAACCAATAATTGTAACATCACCGCACCACAACTCGTTCAACACAACAACAAAACTTACGAATTCGTTCGTTGGGACAGATATCACAATGGGTCTAGAACAACCAATGTTTCTATATCTGGAAATTGCAAACCGGGTACTAATTTCATCAATAATCATCAACAATATTTATACGCTGCCATATATGAAGAAGTTGTATACTGTACTGCAACCATATACAGTTCTGCATCTACTCTCAACGAAGGTGATGCATGTACTCTCACTGCCAGCGTCAGCTCCGAACAAAATTACACCCTTCAGTGGCAAAGAAGCGAGGATGGAACGGCATGGGAAAATATTTCAAATGCCACCAGCTCCACCTACTCGTTCAACGCCAATTCTGACATCACCTACTACAGACTTATTGTCACCACCGCCGATGGAACCTGCGAATCGAATAGCATACACTTAACAATAAACAAACAATACACCATGTTGGGTGTATACCTAATCGGCTATGGTTCAGACTCCTATAGCAACAGTCCTGACTTGTATCAATTCTCTGGCGTTGTCTACGATGGAGACGCCAATCAAAGTCAGAGTGGTCTATACGGAGATTATAACACAAATGTAAAAATTTACCGATTTAGAGACATCAGCAATTGTAATGTCTCAGCCCCACAACTTATTCAAAAAGGAGGTAAAAATTACCAGTTTAGAGAATGGCGTCACTATAGCAATTACAACTATGCAAGCAGCAATCCTCCAACATGTTCACCTCACAAAAACATATATGATCAAGAGGTAAACGGTGTATACTACATAGCCATCTACGAAGAGGTGGAGCAATGTACTGCAACACTCTCTGCAACAGAAGATGGTGCAATCATCACCGACGAACTCTATGTTGGTCATACCTATACCCTATCCGCCAATACAGCAAACGTCACAGGAAGCATTCAACAATATCAATGGAAAATGCAACTTAATGGAGGTGAGTGGACCAACTTGGGCACTACCAATCCTATAACTTACACTCCACAAAGTAGTGATGCAGACAAAACCATCGTATTCCAATTAGAGACAGAAGATGACTTAACCAGTTGTCTTGTAGACCCAATAAGTTTCATCATCAGCATTCCGCCTTGTGCAGTCATCACCGCCAACAAGCTATCGAACATTCGCTGGGGAGAAGAGGTCAAACTATTCGTCACTGAATACAACACCCCTACTATCCTCCACACTGCTCAATGGCAAAGCAGTGTCGATGGTACAACATGGACCGACATCGCAGGAGAAACGGAAGATCTGCTAACCATAAATCTAGACAAAAATGCTCCTCTTCACTATCGAATGAAGATTACTTATACGGAGAATTCTAACACTGAGATATGTTATTCCAACGAAATAGATTTATCTTTTGCACCTTGTTCCATCTCCAAGTCATTCGAAAGCACCGGTCAGATGCGTAACCTATGTAGTGGCATTGTAGAAGTAGCAGCAGAAACCAATCTTTCACTGAAACTGACCCTTATCAACATAGAACCAGAAGATGTCACCATCACATTAAAAGATTCTCTTTTTGAAGGAACCACCTATAACACGCTACATCTTTCCGACACATCAAAAACCGATGCAGAAGGAAATATCTATTTCGACTTCCCTACTATCACCAAAGACCGTGATATCACTTTAAGTTACTCAAGCACTTCTTGTGGTAGTATTTCTAACGACAAGACCACCATCCACGTTATTCATGGAGTCTTCTCTGATGAAGATGCCGCATCTTCGAGTGTTCCAAGAGAACGAATCTACTATGATGATTTCGGTCACTTCGAAGGTTCCACCTATCACTATACGGATGATGATGGTGTTTCACGGACCCGTAGTGCAAATGATGTTCATTGTGGAGACCTCTTTCAAGACCAAGATTATTATGTTTCAGATGACCCTCGAAAAACCACCGACAATAATAATGTCGCACTAGGAACAATCAACCACTCGTATGAGAGTGGAGGAAATGTAAATGACGGTTCTTATGCCATTATGGAAGAGGCTAAATTTGCCATGTGTGGTACACACGGTATCAATCAAACGAGTGGTGAAGATCAACTGCACTCCATAACAGACCACACAGGAAACGGAGGTATGCTTTTCGTCAACTTGGAAAACGATTCAAAGGATAAGGTTATCTACCGACGTAAAGTTGTGGTGGATTGTGACGAGTCGTGGGTAGAACTCTCCTTCTACGTGGCTAATGCCAACTATTTGGAACGAGCTACGCATAGTAATCATCCTGTTGTTGCACCAGTAAACGTCCGTATGGATATCATAGAAGGAATACCTGGAAATGGAGGAACCGTTATAGCACAAGCCTTCACTGGTGATATTCCAAGCCGTGTTTTCTGTGATGAATGGCAACATCTAACCGCTCGATTCAAAGCACACAGAGGTGTGGACTACTACATGGAGTTGACCAGTAACAGAAATGGTGGTAATGGTGATGACGCTCTATTCGACGATATTTCCATCACCGTCACCTATCCTGATGCAGATATTAGTAACAACCCTATTCAAATCAATCCGAATAGACACGTGGATATCTGTGGTAAGACGAGCGATGGAGCAACCGTATACACCCTCTTCAAAAATGACATTCACGACTTTTTTGAAAATCCTGCATATCAGTTCCTCTATAGAAAATATAACACGAACGATACATGGCAACGATTAGGAGGAACGAATACCACAGGACAATACACCTTCACAACAAGCGATCCATCAATCCAAGATGGAGAAATCGAAATCATGGTTGTCGTAGCAAACGATGATGCGAAAATAACAGAGATTCTCAACTATTACAACCAACATAATCAAACATTCCCTGACATCGACTGTAACAATGTATATGCTGTATCAACACCGTTCTCCGTCTCCTACTATCCATCCATCAACAATATCACCGATGTGTTGGAGGTAGCTTGTCCAGACGAAACCGTTGTGTTGAAGAAAGAAGATTTGCCAGTCGACTATACCATCAAGAGATGGTTGGATAAGAATCTGAACTTCCTCGCTGAATGTGACACCTACTCCTTTGTCATGGGTAACATTGCGCAAAGCCACTATTTGACAGTAGCGGTAGACGGAGGTGGATGTCCTGATACAGTTCATTTCAGAACGATCATCAACAGAGAGGTCTCTTTTGAGTGTCGCGACACTGTCATCCTAACAGGTGATAATCCAGATTGTCAAACTCAACAATATCAATTGTTAACACCGAATCCGATCACTTGTAGCGATAATCAATTGGATTATTTCTACAAATTATCACCAAGCGATTCATACCAGACCTACAACGACAACATTAACATCACGGCAAACAATGGAGATATCATCTATTGGAAAGTACAAGTTCATGATGATCCTACCTACTTTGGTGAATGTATGCAACATATCACAATCAAAGACAATATTGTTCCTACATGTCCTCCAGACGTGCCACTTGTCTTCGATGATAGATGTAAAATCGAAGCATACGACATAGAAAACATCATCATCAACCATGTAAAGGGGAAAACGACACCACTGGATGAATGTTCTTCTAATCAGAACCTTACGATTGTAGTGAGCAACGCCGAAGATATCGCCGTTCCTCAGGAGAAGACATACCACTACACCATCATAGACGAAGAGGCCAATGCCAGTCTCACTTGCGACCAGACCGTCAAGATCAACTACTCACAAAATGAGCCGGGTTGCCCTAATCTCGGCACATTATCGTTGGTAACATGCGATATAACCAACGCCGATTTAAAGGATACATTAGAAAAGGACTTTAGTCCATCCATTACTGTCTGCGGAAGTTCATACGATGGAACGATTCTTCTCGATTCCTTGTTGCCATTCTATTCCACTAAACGTAGCGATGATCCAACCAACCTATACACCATCTATTGGCAATATAACGACAATAATGGTACGGAGATAATGCCAGCTTGTCCTCAACAAATAAAAATTGTGGATAATACGCCTCCTACCTGCGGAAATTCAAGAATTACAATTGCTGCAGCATGTAGAATCGACAAAAGCACATTAGAAAGAGAACTCATGTTACGCTTGACTGGATATGATGACAATTGCACTGATGCGTCAGAGATAGGAATTTCATTTTCAGGAATAAACGATAATGGATATGACTTTAATTATAGACCTGTGTATTTCATAAATGACATTCAAGCCATATTAACAGATAAAGCCGGGAATAGCACGAACTGCTCGCTAAGGATCACCATCGAGAATTTAAATCTTCCTGTATGTCCAAGCATTCCAGATAAAGACATTTATGTAGAAGACAACTTATGTACAATTGCGAAAAACGATCTTGAAGTTATATTAAAAGGACAAAATGATATACCAAATATAAACTTGTGCAATAGTACTCTGACACCAGTCTATGATAACACTAATTTAGCAACGTACGCCACCTGTGACGTAAGTGATAATAGATACCGAATATGGTGGCATTATGTTAATAGATTTGGAGCTGTTGTAGGGGACTGTTCTCAGGATATCTATATTAAAGATAGCATCAAGCCAACCTGTACCCCTGTATCACCGGCTGCCATCACCATCGACAATGCATGTACAGCCACTTCCTCTGATGCAAGCGTATCATTCTCAGATAATTGCGGCGTAAAAAAAATAGCATGGCAGGCTACTGGTGCCACCTCTTTCAGTGGAGAGGAGTCTATCTCTGGAAACACATCATCTCACAGTCTTTCCGGACAAGCATTCAATGTGGGTAAAACCACCATTCTATGGACAGTAACCGATATTCATGACAACATTGAATATTGTACCTCCGTTGTAGAGGTGTTCGACGGACGTAAACCGATCTCTTCTGATTGTGAAACCAACAAAACGCAGACAATTCAAGTGACAAACACCTGTTCGGTTCAACAGAATGAACTTGTATTGCCAACAGCCTCCATTACTCAATGTAATAGCTACAACGACTTCACAACTACTTATAAAGTAGTTCGAAACGGAATAGAAACAGATATTACGGGTTCTATCTCCACTTATGAATTCTCTAACACTACCCTGCTCCGCACCTACTTCACAAGAGCAGGTAATAGTGCTTACTACAGAACAACCTCCACATCTTGCGACCAAACCATCATCGTAAAGGATATTAGTGAACCTCAACAGACGGGAACATGGCCAAGCAATATCACTAACCAAAACAATTGCTTAGCATCCGCTAACACAAGTTCATTCAGAAGCGACGATTATATCAAAACACTCTTCTCCGACTGTAGTGAACTTACCGTCACCCATACGGATGATACAACGGGTAACAATTGTGGATGGACCATCAATCGAAACTATACAATACAAGACACCTCTGGCAACTTCATTGTAAAGACAATGAGCATCAGTGGTAAAAACCAAACACCTCCTATCATAGGCGACGTGGTGGCTCCTACCATAGAAGCTGCGGGCAATTGTCAATACAAGATGCCTGACCTATCAAAGGCAACAGAAGCAGTTTCTCTCGATAATTGCGGCAATAATGTCGTATTCATCAGCCAAAGTATTGCTCCTGGCACACCAATTACGCAAACAAACACTCCACAAAGTATAAAGGTGACCGTAACCGTAGAGGATGGTTGCGGACTAAGGAACTCCAAAGATGTCTATGTGGAGATTCCTGCTAGCACACTCTCATTATCAGAGGTCGCTGCAGCACATAAAAACGTAAGTTGTTATGGTGAAAGTGATGGTGAACTACAAGTTGTTGCATCGGGTGGCTACGGATCACCCTACACCTATAGCCTTGGTTCTACCACCAACACCACAGGTATATTTACCAATCTTGCTAAAGGAAATCACGTGGTTTCTGTAATAGATGGAAATGGTTGTGAAGAATCCATCACCATCGCCATCACAGAACCTGATTTGCTGGAGGTAACAGTTGCCACACCTGCCGCTTACTGTTCGGGTAACTTCACATCGCTCGAAGCGGTAGTAACTGGTGGTACTGCTATCTACTCCTATTCATGGACTCCTTCAGACGACCTCTCTGCTACAAATACGGCAAAGGTAAATGCAAGTCCTACTGAAACGAAGACCTATACAGTGAACGTCACGGATGCTCACAATTGTACTGCGAGCCAACAGGTGACTGTCTCCGTATACCCACTTCCAGTTATTGAATTGACACCTATCACAAATACCTTGTGTCCTACAATCGGAACACAAGAGATCACTGCTACCATTACGTCACCAACCACACCAAACTACACATATCAATTCATTGGTGACTTAACATTTGAGGAGGGATCTTTTACCACCACAAACACATCTGCAACCGCAACAGCAACCATCCCAACGAATTGCAACGGTGAATATATTGTGCATGTGTATGTCATAGACAACAACAACTGTCATAGTAACACACCATCAACCAGTGTCAAAGTAAAAGATGAAACCAATCCTACTATTACAGTCAACAGTGGAAAAGAATCTGTGGATGCAGTTCGTTCAGCTAACTGTGAATATGCAATTCCTACATTAAACACCACAGATTTTGTTACCGTTTCAGATGCATGTACGACTGATGAGTTGGTTATCACACAATCACCAGCAGCTGGCACGAAGATAACTCAAACGCAATATGTCAACATTATCGTAACCGATGGTTGCGGGAAAACAGCCACAGCACATATCAATGTGATTGTTCCTTCCAACCTAAGTGTAACTGCTAATGGTACTTCTACTATCTGTAAGGGTGAATCCAAAGAAATCTCAGCAACAGTTACAGGTGGAACACCAACCTATAGCTATTCATGGACTCCAACAACTGATCTGAACAAAACCGATGAGGCATCAGTTGTAGCCACCCCTACGGAAACTGCAACCTATACGGTAACGGTTACCGATGACAATGAGTGTACCGCAAGTGGTGAGGTGACAATTACAGTCCTTGACCCAGCCGTTGCTTTGAATAACATCAGCAATCAAACCATCTGTAAAGGCAATAGTGCTACATTAGCAGCAACAATAAGTGGCACACCTGTAGGTACTGTCACCTACGCTTGGAGCAGTGCTGATGCAAATGCTGGATTACCAAACGATCTTACTACACAATCCATTTCTGTAAATCCTACTGCCACCAGTACATACAAAGTAACAGCCACAGCTACAGTGACAGAAAATGGCAAAACATGTACAGTTACGGATGAAAAAACAGTGACCGTAACCGTTAATCCATTGGTTGAATTATCGGCTACCAACTTGACTCAAACTGTTTGTAAAGACAATGCCATCACTGATGTGGTAATCACTTCAGCCAATGCGACAGTGACCACCAGCACTTTACCTGCAGGATTAACATTTGCAGGTGGTAAAATCAGTGGAACACCATCTACGGCAGGTGTCTATACCATCACCATCACAGCTACCAGCAATCAGACGCCAGCATGTGATCCGAAAACAGAAACATTCAATTTGACAGTCAATGCATTGCCAAACATTACGACAGAAAGCACAAATGTTCTTTGTAAAGATGCTGACAATGGTACGATTACAGTAACCGCTTCAGGCGCTACCCTTCCATACCAATATTCAAAGGATGGCGGAAGCACCTATCAAACTTCAAATGAATTCACAGATCTATCACCTGCTACTTATCCTATTCAGGTGAAGGATAAAAACGGATGTTTGTCTTCTATAGAAAATGTAACGATCACCGAACCTGAGGCTTTAACAGCAGTCATCAATGCTCCAACTCCAGGTTGTCCAGGTCTTACGTACAACTTTACTTCAACAGTAACCGGCGGTACGCAACCTTACACCTACTCATGGACATCAGGAGAGGTGTCTGGCTCAGACCAAGCATTCGCATTGGCTACTGCCGATAATTGTGATACATACACTGTCAATTTAACAGTAACAGACAAAAACAATTGTCGGGTGTCCGCTACACCTAAAGACCTCACCACGGTCAACGCAACAGTGCCTACGATTACTACTACGAAAAAGAATCAGACATTAAGTTGCAATGCATCTGCGCCAGAGTTGACCAGTGCAGACTTTACCGTTACCGATCCATGCAACAACAGTGCATCTGCAACGGTAACCTCTGAATCGGCAGTGAATGGTTGTATTCACACAAAAACATACAAAGCTAACTATACAAACTCATGCGGAGTTCCTGCCACTGAGGTAACCATCACCTACACATGGACGGAATCCGCACCTCCAACCATTAGTGCATTAACGGTTCCTGCAGAAACTGCAGGCAACTGTCAATATAAAATGCCTGACTTGTCTAGTGCTGTCGTTGCCGCATCTACTAGCAGTTGTGGTGGAGCCATCACATTCGTAAGTCAAAGCATCACTGCAGGTACTTCATACACACAAGAATCAACAGTGCAGAACATTACCGTGTCGGTAACTGTAGAAGACACTTGTGGACAACAGACATCAAAAGATGTGACAGTCACAATACCTGCCAACAATCATTCTGTAACGGCATCCAGCGATGTTACCATCTGTAAGGGTTCTACAACAACACTCACAGCCACATCCGCTACTGCAACAAGCTACGCATGGAGTCCTGTCACAGGATTGGACGCATCAAATGTTGCATCTGTTACAGCCTCACCAACGGCTACCACTACCTATACAGTCACAGCTACCGACGCCAATGGTTGTACGGCAAGTGACGAAGTGGTTGTAACCATTAACCCATTGGTAGAACTTTCAACTACGGGTAGTCTTTCACAGGTTGTCTGTGTGAACACCGCTATTGAGACAATCAATATCACCAATGCTAATTCGACTGTCAGTGTCAGCGGATTGCCTGCTGGTTTGACCTTCTCAGACAATAAGATCAGTGGAACACCAACATCTGCGGGTACATCTGAGATCATCATCACAGCAACCAGCAATCAAACGCCTGCATGTGAACCAAAAACAGAAACATTCAATTTGACTGTCAACCCATTGCCAACCTTTACAACATCTAGTACAGATGCACTTTGTAAAGATGCTGGAAATGGTACAATCACAGTTTCCGCTTCAGGTGCCACCAGTCCATATCAATATTCAAAGGATGGAGGTACCACTTATCAAACTTCGAATGAATTCACAAATCTGTCACCTGCCACCTACCCTATTCAGGTGAAAGATAATAACGGTTGCTTGTCTGCAATCGAAAACGTAACGATTACAGAACCAAACAAGTTAGAGGTGACCATCACCGCTCCTAACGCTGCTTGTCCAGGTGCATCCTACGTGTTCACCGCAGCCGCTTCCAACGGAACACCTGACTATGCCTACGTTTGGTCTGACGATGCCAGCGGTAACAACGCATCCGCTACCATCGTATCCTCCGCTACGGAGAAAAGCAAGACCTACACCGCTACCGTCACCGTTACCGACAACAACGGATGTACGGCTACCGATACCAAGACATTGTTAGTCGAGGATAACACAAAACCTGAATGTCCTGCTTCCGAACCTGCTATTAGCTTGGATGCTACGGATGTCTCTTGCGAGTTCACCAGCGATGTGATGTTAGCTCAACTGCAAACAAAGAATTACGGAACTGACAACTGTACAAACACACAAAACATCGTCGTAGGTCTGGTAAATCCAACAGAGACCTTCACTTACGACAACACTCATCCTACTACTAAGGTCATCTCCTACACGTTAACGGACGCTGTCGGAAATACGCAGACTTGTAATGCAACCGTCGTAGTGAACGACAACATACAACCTGTGTGCGACGGTTTGCCTGCTACTCTCGAGTTGAAAACACCTTGTGAATTGACGAAGACTGAAATTGAAACTATCATCAAGAGTCAACTCAAGTGGAAAGACAACTGTACGGATGTAAACGACATAGTGGTGACAATCGATGGTCTGCCAACATCTATGAAACCAGGCGACCAAGCAACAATCAGCATCTCATTGAACGATACGCATGGAAACACCAACTCAAACGCTTGCTCTCAAACCATCAATGTTGTGTTTGACAACGAGCCTGATTGTCCGAACTTACCAAACGTGACGCTTCAGGTTGAGTCCGGCTGCAGTCTATCCAAAGATCAAGTAATCGCCTTGTTGAACGACAACGGCGCAACAATGATATACTGCAACGATAACAAGGCTGGAGTTCTTCAGACAAATGACCTAACGAATGAATACGCTGTCGTAACTGACGGTTCTTTCAATTACGTTGCTAAATGGACCTTCCAACTGACTCCTAGCATCTCTAAGAGCGGTTGCGAGCAGAAATTCACCGTGCTGGACAGTATCAACCCTACTTGTACCAACTCCAGCATCACACAGGATATCACCGATGCAACAAACTGTTCTTATGAAATCGAGGTTTCTAAACCTACCATCACAGAGAACTGCTCTGTTGCCAAGGTGGAATACAAACTTACTTCTGGTGGAACAAACTCCGAACTGAGCGGCACCTCATTCAACCAAGACTTCAATTTGGATGAGCAAGCCATCGTTTACTGGACCATCACTGACAACTCAGGCAACACGGGTACCTGTCAGACAACCGTCTTGCTGACGGATAAGACAAAACCAAGCTGTCCTGCCAACACGACGATTGCGTTCGACGACGTTTGCTCCAAGACAAAGGATGAGATCGAAACCATCATCGCAAGTAATGCGAACGGTTACGCTTCCTCATTGGACAACTGCTCTCAAAACAACGCTTTGACCATTAGCGTGTTGGATGCTGACGCTCAAAATGCAAACAGCGAGAAGACTTACTCATACACGATAACTGATGCGAAGGGTAACGAGAGCGAGACCTGCTCTCAAACCATCAAGATTGAGATCGCGGACTTCTCCATCACGCAACCTGAGCCTCATGTTGTTGCTTGCATCAGCGAGGCTATCATTCCTACAGACTTTTTGCCTGTCGTAAATGACGCACTGGGTCAGGTACTGAGTCCATCTTCCATCCCTACCGAGTACAATTATCCGGCAGAGAATGCTTACAATGACTGCGAGGGGGATATTCAATATGTCTATACTTACACGGACTGCGCAAATCACAGTCACGATTTGATATACACCTACCGCATTAACAAACCGGCAGAGCCTGCACTCGCATCCACTTGGCCTGCCGACAATACGAGCATCGAAGGTTGCTACGCTTCCATCCCTGCGTTCCCTAGCAACAACGAGATCGCTGACTTGTTCACCGCATCCTGCGACAAGACCATCAGCGTGACCTCTGCAGAAAAAGATGGCACTGTAACCGACAACTGCGGATGGCAAAAGACGATGGTCTACACCATCTCCGACGGTTGCTCCAACGTAATCAAGGAACTCACTTATGCGGGTGGAGACAACAGCATACCTACGATCACCGCCAAGGTGGCCAGCGAGGAGGCTGTTAGAAACAGCAACTGCTCCTACACGGTGCCTGACCTTTGCAGCAACACCTACGTACAATGGAGCGATGACTGCTACAAAGAATTGACACTCACTCAGTCGCCTGCCGCAGGTGATGACATCACGGCAACAGGAAATGTGACCATCACCGTGAGCGACGGTTGCGGACACTCGGCTACCGCCCAAATCTCTGTGGTTGTGCCTGAAGTTTTGTCCGTCACCATTGCAGCTCCTACCGCCGCTTGTCCAGGTGACAACTACACGTTCACCGCCACGGCTTCCAACGGAACGCCTGACTACACTTACGAATGGTCTGGCGATGCTTCCGGTAACACTTCATCTGCTACCATCGAATCCTCAGCTACCGTGAAAAGCAAGACCTACACGGCTACCGTCACTGTTACCGACAACAACGGTTGTACGGCTACGGATACGAAGACACTGTTAGTCGAGGATAACATGGAACCTGAATGTCCTACTTCCGAACCTGCTATCAGCTTGGATGCCACAGATGCCTCTTGTGAGTTCGCCAACAGTGTGGTGTTGGCTCAACTGCAAACAAAGGATTACGGAACTGACAACTGTACAAACGCACAGAACATCGTTGTAAGTTTGGTGAACACAACAGAGACCTTCACTTACGACAACACACATCCTACTAAGGTCATCTCATACACGTTAACGGACGCTGTCGGAAATACACAGACTTGTAATGCGAGCGTCGTAGTGAACGACAACATACAACCTGTGTGCGACGATCTTCCATCTACACTTGAGTTGAAAACGCCTTGCGAGTTAACCCAAGCGGAAATCGAGAACGACATCATCGCACAAAAGAAATGGCATGACAACTGTACCACTGTGGATAATATAAGCGTGACTATCACCGGAGTTCCTGAAACCATGAAACCTGGCGACCACGCAGAAATATACATTACATTGGATGACACGCATGGAAATGTCAACACAAACGCTTGCTCTCAAACCATCAACGTTGTGTTTGACAACGAGCCTAACTGTCCGAACTTACCTGATGTAACGCTTCAGGTTGAGTCTGGCTGCAGTCTGTCTAAAGATCAAGTAATCGCACTGTTGAACAACAATGACGCAACAATGGATTACTGCGGCACACCAAAAACGGGTACACTTCAACAAAACGACTTGACTGACTCCTACGATGTCATTCCTGCTGGTTCATTCGACTATGTCGCTAAATGGACTTTCCAACTGACTCCTAACATTTCTAAGAGCGGTTGCGAACAGAAATTCACCGTGTTGGACCGAATCAACCCTACTTGTACGAACGCAAGCATCACACAGGAAATTACCGATGCGACCAACTGTGCATACAGCATCGACATTCCACAACCTGAAATGGATGACAACTGCTCGATCGTCAAGATTGAGTACACACTCACTTCAGGCGGAGCGAACACAGAACTGAGCGGAACTTCATTCAACCAAGAGTTCAACTTGGATGAGGAAACCATCGTTTACTGGACTGTCACTGACAACTCAGGCAACACAGGTACTTGTCAGACAACCGTCTTGCTGACGGATAAGACAAAGCCAAGCTGTCCTACCAACACGACGATTGCGTTCGACGACGTTTGCTCCAAGACAAAGGATGAGATTGAAGCCATCATCGCAGGCAATGCGAACGGTTACGCTTCCTCTTTGGACAACTGCTCTCAAAACAATGATTTGACCATCACCGTGTTGGATGCTGACGTTCAAAATGCGAACAGCGAGAAGAG